>CAYGCN010000118.1:0-3044 GCA_964348385.1 uncultured Gemmatimonadaceae bacterium | reverse complement strand
GAGCCGACCCGTTCCTCGATCCGGTGATCGATGGCCACACGACCATCGGGTACGAGGCTGATGTTCGGGCGATGCCCGAGGGCTACGCGTACAGCCTCTCGTTCCATAGACGCTTCTATCGACCCGAAAACGTCGTGCTCGTGCTGGCCGGCGACTTCGAGTACACTGACGCGGAGCGGCTGGTTCGGCAGTACTACGAGGACTGGGAACCGGGCTACGAGGCGCCGAACGTCCCGGCGGAGTCCCGCCAATCGGCGCCGCGCCGGCGCGCCGTCACTTATCCCGGTCGAACGCTCCCGGTGCTCACCATCAACTACAAGGGTCCGGCCTGGAGCCCGACCGACCGCCTCGCGGTCGCCAGGTCGCGTTCGGCTCCAACTCCGATATCTACCGCAAGCTGGTGATCCAGGAGCGCCGCGTGCAGTTCCTGAACGGCAGCTTCGGTCTCGCGCGAGACCCGGCGCTCCTCACCGTATCCACGATGGTGGTCGATCCGAACGATGTCCGCGCCGTGGAGGGTGAGATCCTGGCAACCGTGGACCGTGTCCGGGAGGAGCTCGTCGACCCGCAGCTCCTCCAGGACACCAAGAGCAACATGAAGTACAGCTTCCTGATGGGGCTCGAAACCGCCCAGGCCACCGCCTTTTCAATGATCCCCTACGTGATCAACACGGGCGGAATCGAGGCCGCGACCGACTACTACCGCACGCTCGATGCCGTCACCGCCGAAGACATTCGAGAGGCGGCGCGCCGATACCTCGTCGAGAGCGGCAAGACCGTGGTGACAATGGTGCAGGCGGGGGGGTGACCGATGACACAGCATGCATGGCTACCGCTCGGGCTGGCCCTGGCAAGCGCTTTGACCCTCGCAGGGTGTCGGCCGAGCGTCGAGGGGGCCGTCAGGTTGCGCGAGCCGGACTCGCCGTTCGTCGCGTTCAACGTCTGGGTCAAGGTCGGCTCACAGAATGATCCCGACGGCAAGGAGGGCCTCGCGGCGCTGACGGCCGAGCTCCTCGCCGAGGGATCCACCACCGAGGACACCTACGACGAGATCCTCGCCAAGCTCTACCCTATGGCCGCCGGCTACGGATCAAACGTCGACAAGGAAATGACGGTGTTCCGGGGACGGGTGCACCAGGACAACCTGGAGGCGTACTACCAGCTGTTCGCCAATGCGCTGCTCAAGCCCGCGTTCAGCGAGGCGGACTTCGAGCGGGTCAAGACTCAGACGCTCAACTTCCTGGAGCGGACCCGCCGCTACGGGCGCGATGAGGAGCTGTCCAAGGAGCTGCTCATGTGGCTCGCGTTCCGCGGTACGCCTTACGAACACCCGGAGGAGGGGTACGTCGAGTCGGTCGGCTCGATCACGCTCGACGACGTGAAGGCGTTCTACCGGCAGTACTACGTGCGCGACAACATCGTCGTCGGCATCGGCGGCGGCTACGCCCGCGGCTTCGTGCGCCGCGTGCGAGACGACTTCGACACGCTTCCGGACGGAGAGGTTCCAGCGGTCGCCACGCCACAACCGCAGGTGCCCGACGGCGTCCACGTCCTGATCGTCGATAAGGCAACCGACGCCACACCGATTTCCATCGGCTTCCCAATCGCCCTCCTGCGAGGCGACCCCGACTTCTTCGCGATGATGGCGATGAACTCCTGGTTCGGGGAGCACCGCAACTCGTTCAGCCATCTGTATCAGGTCATCCGCGAGAGCCGCGGAATGAACTACGGGGACTACAGCTACATCGAGGCGTTCCCACTGGGGTACACCACGCAGCAGCCGCCGATCAACGTCCCCCGCCGCAGGCAGCTGTTCGAGATCTGGATCCGCCCAATTGCCCGCACGGCGCCGGGCAACCTGCACGACCGGTCGCTGTTTGCGACTCGGGCGGCACTGCGTGAGTTGAAGCGGATGGTCGACGACGGGATGACGGAAGGGCGCTTGAGTGACACCAAGCAGTTCCTTCACAACTTCACCGTGAATTGGGGCAACACCATCTCGCGCCGGCTGGCATATGCGGTGGACGATGCGTTTTATCGCATCGGGGGCCGTGGCTTCTTGGCCTCCATCCGCCCGGGCCTTGCCGGGCTCAGGCTGGACGAGGTCAATGCGGCCATCCGACGCCACCTCCAGTACGACAACATGTGGATCGTATTCATCACCAACGACGCGGAGGGCATGAAGCGAAAGCTGTTGAGCGGGGAGCCCACGCCGATCACCTACGCCGGCGAGAAATCCGCCGAGCACATGGCGGAGGACGAGCAGATCGCGAGCTTCCCCATCCCGGTGCGGGAGGAGAACATCACGATCATTGGAATCGACGAGGTGTTCCAGTCGGGGAACTGATTCCCTGCCCCCACGTCGTGTTACCGGGCCGGCCCGACCCGCGTCGGGCCGGCCCAGTTTCGAGCGGCGCCACTCGCCGACTCGGGGAGCGTACCGCGACTGCTGGGCTCGGGTCTCCTACCCTGCCTCTCTCGGCGTCGCGACGCGCTTGAAGACCCAGTACGCCAAGACGAGCAGCAGGCCGATCACTGCAGCCTTGAGCAGCCACATGACGAGACCCACCAGCGTGCCGACGAGGGGCAGGAGGAGCATCCAGATGAGCTTCCACGCGACGTAGCCGGCCGCCCCGAGAGCAGCTAACGTCAAAGCCGGTCTTAACATAAGCATTCTCCTGAGGGTCCCACGCCTCAGTGTTCCCTACGGCCAGGCCGCCCCCAGGTTTCGTCACGACCGGGGGGAGGCATCGCCTCGGGCGAGACTCTGCGCCCCCGACACGCCGACGGCTTGTCGCGGCATCCCCGCCTGCCATTCTCCGCAGATGCGGAGCCTGCTAGCTTCGGGAGTGGTGGCCGCCGGCAGTGTCGGCGGCGGACCCCAAGACTAAACGACTCTTCTGGAGGCGGACGTATGAGGCAGTTGACCACGCGCGGACTCTGGACGTCGGTGCTCGCGTTGAGCGTACTGCTGGTTGCTTGCTCCAAAGCGACGCGCGTCGATCGCATCGCTCCCAAGGCCCTCCGGCGTTGCTCGGAGGCCC
>CAYGCN010000117.1:0-10037 GCA_964348385.1 uncultured Gemmatimonadaceae bacterium | reverse complement strand
GTGTCCATCGGGGCCTGCTGGGCCGCGGCCGGAACACTCAGGGCCACGACGGCGACAAGG
Organism: uncultured Gemmatimonadaceae bacterium; assembly: GCA_964348385.1. Lineage (GTDB taxonomy): Bacteria > Gemmatimonadota > Gemmatimonadetes > Gemmatimonadales > GWC2-71-9 > JAOTVV01. The sequence goes on along the minus strand of CAYGCN010000117.1, from coordinate 9,977 downwards.
GGCGGGCCCGCTTCCAGAACTTCCCCGGGGCGAGCCGCACCTTGTGTCGCTTCCCCGCGCAGCGCACGATGATGCTGTCGGGGCGGATCCCGAGCCGGCCGATTGCTGTCAGCCTGTGGAGGAACGGCGTCGACGGTGACATCGCTGGTGCGTGGCCTGTGGCAAGAGGGGCGCTGACTGCTGTTTCACGGTAGCTGAGGCTTCGGGCGCGGGCAAACCCCGCCGGCCGAGGGTCACCGCGTCGCTTTCACCGGTGGGGAACAGGGCCTGACGCGACCCTCTCCCGCCAAGTGGGTCGAAAGCCTGTGTGAAGACTCCTTCGGGCTCACGACGGCACGGTACGAGGTCGTTGGACACGCGACATCTCTGCACCATGGCCTATCCGTAGTTCCACGGGGACCGGGATCAGCAGATGTCCGAATGTTCCCCGCGACGTCCTGGGTCTAGCTTCGACCCCACATCCAGAGCGGGACGGTGCCCTAGCGCGCCTGTGCGGATCACCGCGAGGAGAGACCCTGTGGTGCTGCTGCTTTGACTGCTCACTGTTCTGCTACCCTTGGGCTACCTGCTGGTGGTCCTCGGGCATCCGTCGGTGTTCGTCAGTGAGCCCAAGTGGGCGGTTCGGAGCGCGCCACGCGCGGCCTGGGGTCTCGTACTGCTCCACGCGTCCTACCTGCTCTTGGCCGGCACGACGTTCCGGCATGTACCGGTAGCCAACGTATGGGAAGCGTTCACCTTTGTGGCGTTCGCGATCGCCGCCGTGCACGTGATTCTCGAGTGGCGCATCGGCAGTCGCGGGACGGGAGTCTTCCTGATTGCCCCTGCCCTGATCTTCCGGGTGCTTTCGAGCGCATTCGTGAGCTACAGCGGGATTCGATTCGCTCGTGCTCGGCGAGCATCTGGTACTCGGACAGGTGGGTGACGCACTGACGATCGCTGACCGATCCGGGACAGCGGGCGCGCTGCTCACCCGATTGTTCCACGCCGCGGGGAACGCGGGCGACCGTGCGCGAACGGAGAGCGGGATCGTACGGGGGCGGTCTCGGTGGCGCCCGCATCCGCCAAGATGACGACGAAGCTGCTCGGCGCACCTGTCGACGCAGAGCGTGGTGGGGGTGGGTGCCGGGGAGCGGGATAGCTGGTTGCCCGGCATCTCGCTAAGGACCGTCTTGCAGCCGTGACGGTGACGAACGGCATGCTGGAGCGCGCAGAGGCGCTTCCGCCCGGCTCGGCGGCAGGGCATGCCCCTTCGACCGGATGGTGCGCGCGATGAGCAGCGGCGACGTGAGCGTCACGGCCACCGCTGCGCCGGAGCCCATCGTTCGGAGGCATCGGCGGCTCGACGCGGTCGGCGACCTCGACGCGGCAGCACTCTGGGGGCGGCGACGCGGGAGGGGGAGGATTCGAGACGCCGGTAGTAGCTAGGAGTCGAAGTCCGTGGGCATGGTATGGCCGCGATCGAGAATCCCGGTTCGCGGCGATCAACGGGTCGCCCGGAACTCCGCTGTGGGGGTGGAGAAGTCGGCAGGCCGTTTCATGGTTGGAACCTAAGTGTTCGTTAAATTGAAGCGTGACAGCGAGTTGAGCGACTGCAGATCGGTGCGTAATGAGTATGAGCCACACGCATGGGTGGGCATAGTCCAGGTATGTTTTCGGCTCAGATGCTACGAGCATTTGGTGGGGGGTCGGGCAGCCGGGAATCCAGAAGAAACGAGCCCGTTCTCCCTGCGGGGGTGTGGTGGCGCCGGAAGGTGCTCCCGTTCTGGTGTGTCACATGTGACCGTTTTGCGATCCGGTTAGTCTGTAACGTGAGTGAGGGCAATGGGACAGCTGCAGGATGCCTCGGATGCAGTGGTGGTTGCACGGGTGCTGGGCGGCGACATTGAAGCGTTCGGAATCCTGGTCGACCGGTACCAGAACATGTTTGCGGCCTACGCGAACTTCATGACCGGGGACGTGGACGCGGCCGCCGATGTGATCCAGGAAAGCCTGGTTCGTGCCTATAAGTCGTTGAAGCGATGTCGGAACCCGAATCAATTCAAGGGGTGGCTGTTTCGGATCGTGAGCAACCAGTGCAAGACCTACTTGAAGCGACGCAAACGGCGGCAGATGGAGTCCCTCGACCGGGTCTCGTCTGGCGCGACCGCCCCCGGCGATCCGCATGCGGACGTCGAGACGGCCGAACTCAAGCGTCAGGTGCATGCCGCCCTGGACCGCCTCCCGGCAACCCAACAGGAGGTGCTGATTCTCCGCCACATGAACGGGTTGAGCGTCAGTGAGATCGGTGAGATGTTGTCCATCTCCGTCTCGGCGGTGAAGATGCGGTTGATGCGGGGACGCGAGGCGCTGCGAGCGGAGTTCGAAGGAGTGGACCTATGAACGAGCGTCAACGCCAAGCGGTGCACGAGTACCTGGACGGCGAGCTGCCGAGGGAAGCGCTCCCGGAGGAGGTCCGCGACGAGGCGGCGGCGTTTGACCGTCTGCTGGAGCCGCTCGCGCCGGCCCCGGTTGAGCTGCCGTCGGGCGTGCGCTACGCGGTCATGAGCCGAGTACGGGCCGAGGCGGGGTTGTCACAACGGCGTGGCTGGGGATGGCTCGTGCGCCCCAGGCTGGTTCCGGTGAGCCCGCTCACGGGTGGGCTTGCGCTCGCCGCGGCAGTGGCGGTCATCCTCCTTGCTCGGCCCGTCATCGGTCCGGCCCCGGTGGAGACCGTGACGCAGCCGGCTGGCAGCTCCGTACACTTCGTGCTCGTCGCACCGGCCGCGCAGGAGGTTGCCGTGACCGGAGACTTCGTGAGCTGGGATCCCGGAGGCATTCTGCTCACGCGTCGAGGGTCGAACGGCGTGTGGGTGGCGGAGGTGGAGCTGGAGCCTGGGATTTATCACTATCTGTTCGTCGTCGACGGCACGCACTGGCAGCCGGATCCCAACGCGACGTCCCAGATCGATGATGGCTTCGGCCAGCAGAACAGCGTGTTGTTCGTCCCGAAGCGGCAGGCGAGCTGACGTGCGACCGCTGCTTGTTGCCCTGCTCGCACTCGCGGTCGGCCTGGCCATAGGCGGAACGGCGCAAGCCCAGCAACAACGCTCCCTCGAGTCCCGGATCGACGCGCAGACGCTCCGAAGCCTCCGACCCGTACTCGAGGCGGCACGCCGCGACTCGGTCCCGGTAGCGGCCTTGGAGAACAAGGCGCTCGAGGGTGCGGCCAAGGGGCTCCCCGGCACCCGCATCGTGGCCGCCGTGCAGCAGCTCGCGACCGGACTCCGAGAGGCACGTAGCGTCCTGCGGTCCGCAGCGCCCACGGTGCATCTGGCTGACGGCGAGATCGTCGCCACCGCCGAGGCGCTCCGCCGCGGCACGCCGGCAGCGGTCATTGGGAAGCTCCGTCAGAACTCGCCCCCTGATGCGATGCTCGAGGTGCCAATCGCGATTCTCGGAGAGCTCGTGCACCGCGGCGTTCCGCCGACCGATGCGGAAGACGTTATCGAGCACACCCTGACCTCCGGCGTGCCGTTCGAACGCTTGCTCGAGATACCGGCGCTCGTGGATGCGGCCCTGCGGGTTGGCGCCCCACCCCTGGAGGCACTCGGGAGCGCGCTGTCGGGGCTCGGCATTCCGCAGCCCCCGGGGCCGTCGGGCGCACGACCCCCGCGACGACCGCCGCCCTGACCCCTCCCAGCGGTGGTTTCCCGGCGGCCGCTCGGCACGCGACACTGAACCCCTACCTTGGACTTGCCATGTCACGCTGTTGTTCCGCCGCTGTGTTGGCACTGACCGCCATGTTCCTCTCGCTTCCGACACCGGGAGCAGCGCAGCGATGGCAGGCGGACGTGAGCGCAACCAGAGTCCAGTTCGACACGTTAGCGGGTGTCGGCTCCGTCTCCTTCGCGCCCCTCACGGAGTGGCAGCAGCGCAGGCTCTACGTGACGCTGGGTGGCGGCCTTACGGCGTTCGAGGGAGGGCAGTGGGCTGCCCAGGTGAACGGCAACATGTCCCTGCTGTCTGGGCGTATCGGTGGGAGCCCGTTCCGGGCGGAACTCGTCGGCACGGGGCTCGGGACGTATCACTCGAGTCAGTACCGCACCGGTTCGGGGCGCGGCGAAGCCCGGCTCCACGCCTCGGGACGCCACCTGGGCGTCTGGGCGGGCGCAGCGGGAGCCGTGGGAGGTGGGTCCGCGGATACGGCGCTCACCACCGGTCTCGGGCCGACCTTCGGACTGTGGGGCCGGTACGGGTCGGCTAATGCTGTGGTGACGCTCCACGCCCTCCGTATTGAAGGATGGTGGTTTCCCGAGGTGAACGGACGGATCTCGACCTCGGTCGGTCCGATCGACGTGCTCGCGTACGCCGGCTGGCGACGCGGCACCGAGGCAAGCGGCCTCGTCGCCTCGAGTTGGGGCGGGGCCAGCGGTGCGGTCTGGCTCACCGGCAACGTCGCCCTTGTCCTCTCCGGCGGGTCCTACCCCATCGATCTGTTCCAGGGGCTGCCGGCGGGCCGCTACCTGGCGGCAGGTATCCGGCTTGCCAGCCGCCGACCGGCGGTGTTCTCGATCAAGCCCGTTGGCCGGCCGGTCTACACGCGGAGCGACGGCGAGGGCCTGGTGTCGTTCGCGGTGCCCGGTGCCGTTCGCGTGGAGATCGTGGGCGACTGGAACGGGTGGCAACGGTTACCGATGGAGCGGCGCCGAGATGAGCGATGGGCGGTCCGCCTCGAGCTGGCTCCCGGCGTGTATCGGTTCAACCTGATCGTGGATGGCGATCGCTGGATTGTCCCGGATGGGGTAGCTGGGCTGGACGATGGCTTCGGGGGGCGTTCGGGAATCCTCATCGTCCCCGAGTGACCGTTTCCGTGCGGCGGCAGTCTGTATGCTGAACCCAGCGCGAGCGTCATGTCGTGGACAATGCTTGCGCATACAGATAGAGGAGGAGACGGACCATGAAAACGCTGAAACTCTCGATGGCACTGTTGCTCGCACCGCACTTGCTCGGGGCGCAGCAGGACCCCGTCGAACGTCTCAAGGACGTGCTCCCCACCGAGACGGCGCAGCAGGTACTGCTCATCGTCACCGATGCGCAGGCGCGCGGGCTCGACGGTCGCAGTATCGCGAATGTAGCGCTGGAAGGCGTGGCCAAAGGCCGGAGCGGGGAAGAGGTAACCACTGCAGCGGCGGTGCTGGTCGCCGACCTCGTCGCAGCCCGTGGTGCGCTCGCGCAGGGTGGCCGAACCCCGGATGCGTTCGAGGTCGACGCCGCGGTCATGGCCATGCGTCAGGGTGTGGATGGTGCCGCCATCAGCGATCTCGTGTCGTCCGCGCCCTCCGGTCGATCGCTTGCGGTCCCGTTGGCCGTGATCGCCGGGCTGATGGAGCGCGGGTTGCCACCGGATGTGGCGCTGTCGGCGGTGAGCCAGCGGCTTGCCGCGCAGGCGAGTGACCTGGAGCTGGTGAGCATGCCCGCGGTGGCCGCCGGGATGACCGCGCAGGGGATGCCGCCGGCACAGGTTGGGACCGAGCTCGCGTCTGGACTCGCCGGTTTCACGGTGCCAGTCGGGGCGGTCCCGATCCCCGTTGCCCTGCCACCGGGCGTGCCGCAAAACGGCGGTGCCGAGGCCAGGCCGCCCAACCTGCCGGGACGACCCGCGGGATCGGAGTTGCCGGGGTCCACCCGCCGGCCCTAGCGAAGCGACACCAAACGCATAGCGCGAACGGAAGGGCGCCGGGCAGTATGCCCGGCGCCTGTCGTTTTTCACATTTGCCCACCCCGATGCCTAGGATGGGCGCCATGCCGCTCGCCCGCTCCGGGGATCGGTGCTGCGCCCCACAGCCCACCGAGCCTCTCCCGTATTGCGGTTCCTCGCCGCCACAAGACACGCCTCGGTCGACGCGCTCATGATGATCGCGGCGAAAGCTTTGCCGACTCTGCGTGCCGGTGATTCAGATCACGGTACTCGAGTGACGTCTATCCGGTTGTGACCGGTCATCCCCGACGGGTGTCTTTATCGAGGACGAAGATGGTTGAAGTCACGACCTTGCGATCCGTGCTTCCCTGATGTGCAATGCGCCGGAGGTCGGAGGGAAGCAGGACGCCGTATCGATTGAACGGAGGAGCGAAAATGAAAACGCAGCCTTTTGCGGCCGTGGCCGCGATGGTGGGTCTACTCGGCCTCGCTTGCGGTGGTGACGGCGTCGGGCCGGTGGACGGACCGACCCCGACCATTGCGCGTGTCAGTCCCGCGACCGGCACCGTCGGAACCGAACTGGCGATTGTGGGCACCAACTTTCGTGCTGGTGCTTCCGTCACCGTCGGCGGCGTGGCGTCCACAAGTCCCGACGTCGATGCCGACACGGTGATCTATGCGCTCGTCCCCGCGGGCATCGCGGTGAATACCGCGCTGGCCGTATCCGTGGTCAACAGCGACGGCACGTCGGCGACCCTCGCAGCCGCCTTCACGGCGGTACCTCCGACGTTGTCTTTCGTCAACAGCGCCACGAAGCCGTCGGGCAACGTCGGGAGCACGGTGATTCTCGAGGGTGAGGCGTTCGGCGACGTGCAGGGGACCGGCGCTGTCCTCTTTTCCGATGGGGCGGGCGGCACCATTGCTGCCACCATCGCCAACGCCGGCGACTGGACGAACACGTTCATCGTCACCACGGTTCCCCAAGGGGCCAACGACGGCCCAGTTGTCGTCCAGACGGGGACAGGTACCAGCAATGCGCTACCGTTCAACGTGACGGACGCGGCCACCTTCAGCCCCTCGACCATCAATTGGACCCGGACCACGAGCCTTCCGACCGCGATGAGCGGCCATGTCGGACTGGCCGTTCCCATCGACGACGCGGGGGGCACGACCGTGCAGTACGTGCACGTGACCGGTGGCCGGGACAACTCGGGCAACGGCCTCGATCAGATCGTGTACAGTGCCATCGCCGCAGACGGCTCGGTGGGTTCATGGACCTCGACGGCGGCCCTGCCATCACCGCGAGCATTCCATGCAGCTGTGGTGGCCACGCCCTTCAACTCAAAGGTGTCCGGCTCGGGTCGGCTCTACGTGCTGGGCGGCGTGGCCGCCGCCGGCCAGCCGGCAACGACGGTCTACGTGGGCACCCTCGCGCAGAACGGCAGCGTGAGTGGCTGGAGCACCACCACCCCGCTTCCGCAGCCGTTACACTCGCACGGGGCGGTGGTGTTCCGCAGCGCCATCTACGTCGCCGGGGGCGCCACCGTGGGGAACACGCCGGTGCCGACGGTCTACCGCGCGCGCATCGACACCGTGGGGCAGCTCGGGGCCTGGGAGGAGTTGCCGGCCCTGCCCTCGGCCCGCGCCTATCACGGGTTCGTGAGTTTCGGGGGCGCTCTGTATGCGGTCGGCGGAGAGTCGGCGGCCGTCGCCCCTGAGGAGTTGGATTACACGAGGAACGACTCGAAATTCGACGAGGTCGTGTACGTGAAGATCAACCTCCGAAACGGGGATTTCGCCGCGGCCAACTGGACCGTCAACGCTAACTCTCTCCAGAAGCGGCGGAGCAAGCACGCGACCCTGGCGGCGGGTGGGAATCTCTTCGTGTCGTCCGGCCTGTATGCCGCCGCCGGGACGGGCTCGAGTGAGAACACCTACGCTCAGATCCTGCCGGACGGCTCGATCGGTGCCTTCGCCGGTGCCACCGGCGCGAATACCCTGCTGAGCGAGGGCGGACTCAATCTGTTCAACGCGGCCGCGATCGGGTATGTGGACGCGTCCGGTGTTGCGCGTGTCATGATTCTGGGTGGGGATAACGTAAACAACCCTGGGACGCCCACGGCGAACGTGCTGTACTACTGACCGGATGCTCGCCGGCGTCCCCGCGCACATCGCGCGGTTCTACGATTGCGCCCCCGGGAGTGACCTCCCGGGGGCGCGGTGCATCGGCGGTGCTGTGCCGCTCGCTCGCCATTAGAAGATGACCGTGGCCTCGTTGGAGCAGGTGGAGGTCCCGGCCTCACACACCTTGTAGGTGTAACTGCCGCCGCCACGGATATTGATGTTGTCCGTGTGGAACCCGTCGTTCGCCGTGGTCGTGATCACGACGCCATTGCGATACACATCCACGTTGGCCGACGTGGCACCACTCCACGTCAGGTCGGCCTTCTGCAGCCCACGCACCTTGTAGGCGGTGGCGGAAAGCGTGATGCCCGTCGATGGCGCAGACACCGTCACGCTCTGTGCGGCGGTATCCGTCGCCCCACCGTCGTCGGTGGCCGTCAGCGACACGGTGTACGTTCCACCAGCGGCGTAAGTGTGTGACGGGTGCTGTGTGGTCGATGTGGCGCCGTCACCGAAGTCCCAGCTCCATGCAGTGATCGTCCCATCGCTATCGGTGCTGGTGTCCATGAAGCTGCAGGTGAGGTCCGTGCAGGTATAGGTGAACGAGGCAACCGGCGGCGTATTGCCGCCACCACTGGAGCCAGCCACGGCACTGGCCACGTTGATCCGGCCCCACCCGAACTGGTCGTCGCGACCCACCGGCCCGAGGTCGTCGGCGGTCGCCGTCATCCGGGCTAGTTTGTCGTCGTCGTCAGTGATGCCCAGCGTGTGGAGCAATGCTCCCAGCCCTGCGGCCTGCGGTGAGGCCATCGACGTGCCCGCCATGAAGGCGTAGCTGGTGGGGCTGCTATAGTAGCTGGAGAGAATGTAGCTGTAGCCGTTGGGGTCTTCGTCATCCCCACCAGGAGCGCCAAGCTCGATCTGGGGGCCGAAGTTCGAGTAACTCGCAAGGTTGTCACTCCAGTCGGTAGCACTGACCGCAACGCACTCTGGGAAGGCTGCCGGATACGAAACGGTACCGCCATCGTTTCCGGCCGCGCAGAATGGCAAGACGTTGTTGGCCCGCGCGTACTGGAGTGCCGCCTGCTCCGCGGAGGACCCGCTGGAGCCGCCGAGGCTCAGGTTGAGCACGTGCGCGCCGTTGTCCACCGCCCACGTGATGCCCTCGGCAATGGCCGACAAGGGACAGCCGTATCCGAACGGCCCCGGGTTGCTCCGACCGCACACCTTCGCAATCACGAAGGTGACGTTGGCGAATGCCACTCCGGACACACCTTTTCCGTTGTTGGTGGCTGCCGCCGCGATCCCGGCCACGTGGGTACCGTGCCCGTGGTCATCGGCCGCATCGGCATCACCGGCAAAGAAGTCGTACTCCGCCGCGATGCGCCCGGCCAGTTCCTCGTGGTCGTCTCGAATGCCGGTATCCATGATGCCGATCTTCGCTGTGCCCGGGACCGCCCCGCCCAGGTGATCATACGCCTCCAGCCAGTCCATGTCGGCGTCGACCTTCCCCGTCGAGGCGATCACGTCACCCGTGCTGCTGTAGATACTGCCGTCGTTGTCCAGATCCCATTTGTAGCCGAAATACGGATCGTCCACCGACACCAGACTGGGGTTTCCAAACGTCCGGAGGAAATCGGGTTCCGCAAACTGCACGTTCGGGTTCCGATTCAGGGCTTCCACCACTTGCAGTTCCCGGCCCGCGGGCACGGAGAGCATGAGAATACCGAGCGTGACTTCCCGCTGAACGCTCGCTCCTTGCGAAGCCGCGATCTGTGCCGCCGGTGCTCCCGGCTGGAACCGGGCGAGGACGCGGCCGGGCACAAACAGGTCGGCCTGCTGAGCGCGATTGAAGAGCGGGGCGGTAGTCGGCGCCGTTGGCTGTTGGTCGTCAGCGCATGCGAAGAGTGCGACGCTGCTGACCAGCGCAAGGGGGAGGATCGACCTGCGCATGAATGCACCTCCGTGTTTCACTCAGCGGTTGCGTCGCAGATCTGCGACACATGAATGGCCTCAGCGACGGGCCAAAGTAGGACCGTATTCGAAAATGAGCAAGTAATAGGCCAGGTGAACGCCGAGCGGGACCGCGTGGGGCTCGGTGGGTACTGCGTACGGAGAGGGGGGGATTCGAACCCCCGATAGGGTTTTTGACCCTATAACGGTTTAGCAAACCGCC
>CAYGCN010000116.1:0-10059 GCA_964348385.1 uncultured Gemmatimonadaceae bacterium | reverse complement strand
GCCCGCGGCCGAGACGCGGATCGCCTTGGTGTCCTGGCCGCCCATGTCCAGCACCGTGCGGGTGCGGGGGAACATGTGCACCGCGCCCCGGCCGTGGCAGCTGATCTCGGTTACCTGCGTGTTGCCGAACGTGACCTTGTAGCGGCCGTACCCGGTGCCCACGACGTACTCGACCTCTTCCTCACGAAGATCGCCCGATCCGAGAGCCTCGTGGAACGCGTGCTCGGCGGCCCGGATGACGTTCGCACCGGTCATGGTGAGCGATCGCGCGACGATGGTCCGGCCTTCGTCGATGATCACGGCCTTGGTCTGGGTCGAGCCGACGTCCACTCCCGCTGCGTAGGCCATCGCGTACTCCGTCCGCTACGCCTGGTGATCGCGAATCGCCGCCTGCTGCCGGCGGGCGGCGAGGCCCTCGAAAAAGGCATCGATCCGGTTCTTGAGCTGCGCCTCCGACACGACACGTCGGTCCATCATGTCCGACTCGATGAAGAGGCTGGGCACGTCACGCTGCTGCATCAGCGCGCGGCGATTGTCGGCCAGGCCGGTCGAGACGGTGCGGCAGCTCTTGATGGGATGGTACACGATGCCATCCGCGTCAAAGTCGTCGAACATCTCGAGCAAGATGCCGGTCTGGAAAAACATGTTGTCCATCGCGTCGCGCACGGTGATCAGAATCCCCTCCGCCAGGCTCTCGATGGGATGGTCGAGGTCGTACTCGAACCCTCGACTCGTGCCCCCAGAGGCGAAGCGCAGATAGGTGGAGCTGACGAAGTTGCCTCCCAGCTCCGTGAACAGCTCGGAGAACCGGCGGAAGATCGGATAGCAGGGCACACCGACGAAGATGAGGCGGTACCGCTCGTCGGTGAGTGTGCCGATCCCGTTGGTGCTCTTGTACTCCATTTCCTCGACGAGGTCCTCGAAGTAGCGGGCCCCTTCCGGCGAGCCGCGGAAACCGTTCGCCACGCCCAGGAAGATCGTGCCGTCGGTGAGCGCGTTGAATACGGAGGGCCGGGCCCGGTTCAGCTCGAGCACGCGCTTCCAGGCGCGACTCATCGTGTTGGCCTCGCGCATGCTCTCGCGCAGCCGGTCGATGTCGAAAACATGTCCGGACACCTTCTCGAGCAACGGGATCAACTCCTGGACCTGGGCCTGCACGTAGCGACGGTCGTTCTCGAAATCCGGATCGCCGGGCCAGGTCTGGGTGCCTTCGCCCCGCGTCCCGGGGACGTCCAGCGTGAAGATCGGCACATCGTACATGCGCTCCCAGATCTCGGCCCACTTGATGTACGTGTTGCAGGCATTGGTGTACACTGCGATCGCCGGCTTCGGGATGCGGCCCATCGGCAGCTCGCCGCCTCGGAGTTGCGTCGCCACGTCGGCCTTCACGTAGCCGCAAATGTCGGGGGAGTACCCGTAGTCTTCCGCCTCGTTCAGGTATTCGTGGGCGACGCGTCGGACGGCGGTCTGCAGCGAGTTGATCTCGGGAAACACGATGGGGAGATCGAAGGTTCGCAGGAGCTCGGCCAGGCTTCCCATCACGAAGACATACGCGCCGCCCCGTCCCTCGGTGGCAGCTCGCGTGAGCCCGTCGAACCACTCGCGGAAGAGGCGTGCCCCGTCCTTGTTGCCGCGTCCGACGAGCGCGGTATCGGTGGTGAGGTCTGCCATGGGCGTCGGTCCTTCTCTCACTCGAACAAGATATTTTCGACGAACGTTTCCAGTTGCACTTCGAGATGCTCGAAGCTCGTCATGTTCTCCTCGAACTCGCTCACGAAGTAAGGCACGTTCTGCTCGTCGAGGGCACGGGTGTACGCCACCTGCTCCTCGAGGCCGGGCTCGCACATCTTGGCGGCGGTCACGATCGCGGCCTGCGCGTCGGCCCCACGGATTCGGTCCAGCAGCATGCGCTCCTTGGGCTTGCGCAGGTCATGCTGCACCGGACTGTACGACGATCGTTCGAGGTACGCCTCGGCGAGACGTTGAAGGGGATCACCGTCCACCGGCACGTCGTCGAGGATCCATCGCAGGCCGATCAGCAGGTCATCGTCGACGACGTAGCACGAGCGGCCAATGGCCCGAATGAGGTCGAGGGGTGGCTGCTCGCAGAAGCCACCTTCATAGACGATGCGGATTCGATCCTGGCGCTTTGCCGGCCGCGCGCGGATTTGCGGCAGCACGCTGCCGAGGAGCGCGTTGTGCTCCTCGCGCGGGATCAGTCCCCCCACGGCGACGAGGGCGTAGGCATCCTCGGCGGCGATGAGCCAGGGAGACTCCTGCTTGATCCGATAGAGCTCGCGCAGCAGAGCGCGGTTCTCATTGAAGACCGCGAGAGATGCTCGCAGGCTGTCGTCGGCAATCTCGGTACCCGTGACGTTCTGCACCGCTCGACGCAGCCGGTCGTATTCGCCGCGTAGGTATTCCACGGCATGAGCCGAGTTGGCATTCTGCGGGAGATAGAGGATCTGGCACGGGTAGGAAAAGTTGCGACCCCAGACGGCCGCCAGATTGCGGGCGGCATCGCAAATCGGGTGCGTCACGAACATCTCGAGCTCGATGTGACGGCTCAACACCAGCTCGAGGGATGTCTTGACGATCGAGCAGAGGTACGACCCAAACCGCGACTCCGCCTGCGTGGCCTCCACCGGCGCGCCCCGCACTTTGAAGGGCAAGGCCCCGGCGGCGTGCACGATCTCTTCCGGGAAATAGACCTGGAAGTGACCGACGACCTTCCCGCCTGCCTCACGCCAGCGACGCACGGTGGGGTAGGCGACGTCGTCGAGCAGCTCCCGGCACCGGTAGAGGATCTCGTCCAGGGGCTGGTCCTGCCACTCGGGGAACGTGATGACGTCGGCGGTCCGCATGCTCATGCCTCCGCCGCCGCCTTCTGCCAGGTGATGCCCGGCCGCTCCAGACTGTAGTAGACCTTGATCTCTTCCGTTTCCTCGAAGATTCGCGGCACCACCTGGAGCTCCATCCCGATCGCGATCTCCTCCTCCGGCACGGTGTCGCCGAACCAGGCGAGGGCGCGCCCTCCCTCCGCCAGATCCACCACGCCCACGATGTAGGGCGCCACGTCCTCGAACCCGGTGGGCGCGGCCACGATCTTGGTGAAGGTGACGAGCGTGGCCCGGCCGCTCACCTCGATGAACTCGAAGTCGCCACTCATGCAGCTGTCGCAGTCGGCCTTCGGCGGGAAAGCCGTGGCGGCGCACCGGCGGCACCGGGAACCCATGAGGCGACCGGCTTGGAGGTGCCGCGCGAAGTCCGACACCTTAGTGTAGGGCGTGTAGTTCACCTTGCCGAACCACTTGAACATCGCTCACTCCCTCGTGAGGACCTGGACGAAACAGTACTGCCCGATACCGCCTACGTTGTGGGTCAGCCCTACGTCGGCGCCGGGCACCTGTCGCTCACCGGCTTCGCCGCGGAGCTGCTGCGCGATCTCGTACGTCATCGACACCCCCGTCGCACCGATGGGATGGCCCTTGGCCTTGAGCCCGCCGTCCACGTTCACCGCCACAGTGCCGCCGATATAGGTCTGCCGGTCAGCCACGAACGGCCCACCTTCGCCTTTCTCGCAGAACCCCAGATCCTCGTACGCCATGATCTCGGCGATGGTGAAACAGTCGTGTACGTCCGCCACCTTGATGTCCTTCGCCGTGACGCCCGCCATCTGGTACGCCTGGAGAGCTGCGGCCTCGGCGCTGGGCAGTCCCACCAGGCTCGGACGCCGCAGGACGGACATACTGGCGGTGGCGCACCCCATTCCGCTGAGCCATACCGGCTGCGACGAGACTGCCCTCGCCACGTCCTCGCTCGCCAGGATCACGCATGCCGCGCCGTCCGCGTTGGCGCAGCAGTCGTACACCTGGAACGGCGTGGCGACCTCCTCCGCCGCCGCCGCCTTCTCCTTGGTGATGGCCTTGCGGAACAACGCCTTGGGGTTCATGGCCCCGTAGTGATGGTTCTTGATGGCCACCTCCGTGAGCTGGTCGCGGGTGGTGCCGAACTCGTGCATGTGCCGCTTGGCGAACATCGCGTAGTAGCCCGGAAACGTCGTGCCGAATCCGGATTCCCATTGCACCTCGCCCACGCGCCCCATGAGGGCCAGGATCTCGGCGGTCCCCAACTCGGTCATCTTCTGACAGCCGATCACGGCCACGACGTCGTGCACGCCCGACCGAATCGCGAGCCAGGCCGTGCGTACCGCCGCGCTGCCAGACGCGCACGCCACCTCGGTGAGCCAGGTGGGCTTGGGCACCAGACCCAGGTACTCCTGCACGACGCCGGCGAGTGAGCGCTGCTTGTGGTATTCGGGGACCGCGCCGATGACCGAGGCGTCGATCCTGGAGCGCTCGATGCCCGCATTTTCCATCGCTTCACGGAAGGCCTCGAACGCCAGTTCTTGGACCGTCGCATCACTGCGCCGGCCGAACACCCCGTGGCCGAGGCCGATGATTCCCACTCTAGTCATCGCGTTCTCGCATCCAGTTCACATGTACTGGCCGCCGTCGATCTTCACCACTTCACCCGTGATGTGCCGAGCCCGGTCCGAGCAGAGAAAAGCCACCAGGTCGGCGCACTCGTCCGGCGTGGCGAACCGACCTAGCGCCGTCTCGTCCATGGCCTTGGTGAGGAATTCGGGCGGGATGTGCTCGGCCATCTCGGTCATCACCATGCCGGGCGCGACCACGTTGACGTTGACGTTGAACTTCCCCAGTTCCCTGGCCAACGACTTGCTCATCGCGATTTCGCCACCCTTGGACGCGGCGTAGTTGGTTTGTGCGAACTTCCCGCGCATTCCGTTGATCGACGAAATGTTGACGATCTTGCCGCCCTTCTGGTCCTTGAACACGATCGCGGCGGCCTTGTTGTAGTTGAAGTAGCCCTTGAGGTTCACGGCAATCACCGTGTCCCACTGCTCTTCAGTCATCTTCCAGATCACGCCGTCCCAATTGATGCCGGCGTTGCACACGAGGATGTCGAGCCGACCCCACTCGCGGACCACCGACTGCACCATGTTCTGGGCGTCGTCGTAGCTGGCGACGTCGGCCTTGACCGCCAGCCCCTTGCGGCCGGCAGCCTCGATCCGCGCCACGACGTCTTTCGCCTCGGTGTCGTGCCGCCGGTAGTTGATCGCGACGTTGCAACCCTCGCGCGCCAACGTCAGTGCGATGGCCGCCCCGATACCGACGCTGCCGCCGGTGACGATGGCGTTCTTGCCCTGCAGGCCTAGGTCCATTGTACCGCCTCCTCACCCGTTGTCCTGGTACTGTGGTGAGATGGCTCGGATCAGCTCGTCGTCCCACGGATGACCCTGGGCCAGGAGCTGCCGCAGCTTGATGAAATCCACTACCCGCTTTCCCTTCGGTCCCTCGTTGAACGCCCGGAACCCGGCCTTGGCTTCGGTCATCATGTTGAGACCAAGCCATTCCCGATTGGTCACGCTCGTGTTGTCCCAATGCCACTGCTTGTGCTTACGCAAGCTGTTCACCGTCTTGGAGGTACAGTCGGGCATGAGCATGAGAATCTTGGTGCACAGTGCCTCGACCGCCTCGTCCAGCTTGGCGAGGTCGGTTTCGGCTTTGGCCATGACGGCCTTGGCGGCCTCGCGCTCCTTCCCGGTCTTGTGATCGCCGAACACGATGGTGCCCCACTCGTCGGCGAACCGGTCGATCACCACCATGGGGTTGGGAATCCATTTCCCGTCGACCTTCAAGACGGGCACGATCTGGTTCACCAGTCCGATCATCAGAGCCTTGTGCGCGCTCCACATCTCGCACAGGATGCCGCTCTCTATGGCCCGCGAAAATCCGACGTACAGCGGCAGGAAGTCGGTCGAGCCGCCGTCGGGTGCCGAGCCGTGCTTGGGCCCAGCTTGGCCGAATCGTGCCGTGTCGGCCGCGATGGTGAAGTCGCAGGCCATGCCGATCTCCTGGCCACCCGCGATCCGCATGCCGTTCACCCGATTGACCACCGGCTTGTCGCACCGCAAGATCGCGTCGATCATGTCGTTGAACAGGCGCATGTATTGCTTGTATTCCTGCGGATTGCCGGCGTAGTACTCGGCGTATTCCTTGGTGTTGCCGCCCGTGCAGAAGGCCTGGTCGCCCACCGCAGTGAACACCACGCACACCACGCTCCGGTCCATACTGGCCTGGCGGAACGCGAGAATCACCTCTTTCACGGCGTCCGTCGTATAGCTGTTCAGCTGCGTGGGGTTGTTCAGGCTGATCCAGGCGTTGTGCAGCCCGTTTACCGGCATGCCGGCCGGGTCCTTCACCGGACGCAATTCGTAGAGGATGTGTTCGAACGTGACATCCGGAACGAGTGTGTGGCTCTTCAGCATCGTTGTTCCCTCCGCTCCCCGACCCCGCACCGCGCACGGGGTCACCGCGTTCGGTCAGTCCGGAATGAGGATGGCGCGTCTGGTAATCTGATGCTCCGCGACCCTGGCGAGCACGTCCGGCCCCGTGCTCAGCGGAAACGTCTCGACGAATGGGTCGAGGGTGATGCGTTTGGCCGTAATCAGCTCGAGGGCCGGCGGGTACAGCTCCGGCTTGCAGCCCCAGGTGCCCTGTATGGTGGCGTCGAAGGCCATCGCGTTGCTCAGGCGCAGCTCGGTCTTGGCAAGCGTGAACCCCACCACCATCAGGGTCGACGCATACGTGAGCAGACCGTAGGCGGTTTCCTGCCCCTTCGGATGCCCCGAGCACTCGAAGATTTTCCAGCTGTGCTCGGCGCAGCCCGCCGTCTTGGCGAATTCGCGAATCTGGGATCGGAGCGCCTTGAAGTCGGTGGCGGCCGAGTTCACCGTGAGGCCGGGACCGTGCGGGGCGACGGCCGCCAGCCGCTGGTCGTCCACGTCGATGGCTACCACGCGGGCTCCGAACGCGGCCGCGATCTGGGCACAGTAGGTGCCCACTCCGCCGACCCCGACGACAATGGCCAGATCGTTCGCCATGAGTCCGCTGCGCACCACGGCCTGATAGGGTGTGGTCACGGCGTCGGCCACCACGCTGAGTTGTGCCAGAATGTAGTCGCCGCGGTCGCTCACCGGGCACAGGCCTCGGCCCGGCACGAGAATCCGCTCCGCGAACCCGCCGTCGATGTCGTTCCCGGGCATGACTTGATCCCGGCACACGTTGCTCCGTCCCTCGCGGCACAAGTCACAGGAACCGCACGGGATGACGGCCGGCACGATCACCTCCGTCCCCAGGAGATCCGCGTAGTCGTCACCGGCCTCGACCACGGTGCCGCTGATCTCGTGTCCCAGCGTGAGCGGCAGGGCCTTCTTGGTCGGAACGCCGTCCTTCCAGAAACCGATGTCGGTATGACAGACCCCACATCCCGCCACCTCGACTACGACTTCATCGGTGGAGGGGTCCGATGGGGTCTCGACCTCCCGGAGTTCCAGCGGCTGCCCGACGGCGGTGAGCTGGATGGCTTTCATCGTCGTTCCTCTGGCCGGGTGACGGGGAACAGTAGCGGGATCATCGACGTCAACCGCAGGTGAGCCCGCCAACAAGGTGATCGGCAAACTGGTGGCCGAGTTCCTCGGCGTGGAGCGAGCCTTCCGGGTTGTACCAGCGGGCAATCCAGTTGATGCTGCCAAGGATGGCGAACACCGCGATCTTCGCGTCCACCGCTCGAAACTCTCCGGCGGCAATGCCGCGGGCGATGATGCGTCGCACGGCGCGCTCGTAGCGGTCGCGGGCCGCGATGATCGTGCGTTGCCGTTCCGGCGAGAACGCGCCCACCTCGAAGGCGAGCGGCGACCCCTCGAGCGTGTCGGTCATGACCCGCACGTGCTCGCGGATCACGAACGCCAGCTGGTCGGATGCCGTCTCGAGCTTCCGGACGCCCCGAATGATCCGGTCCAACTCGGCGAGCGACTCCTGGTGACATGCCCACAGGATCGCCTCTTTATCGGGGAAGTAGTGATACAGGGCGGTCTTCCTCAAGCCCAGGTGTTCGGCAATATCGTCGAGCGTGGTGGCGTGGAATCCCTTTTCGCGGAACGCACGCAGAGCCGCGTGCAAGATTTCCGCACGGCGCCGTTGCCGCTTTTCGCGGACGTGAGGGGAACGGGTGCTCGGCGCGGGTTGCGGGATACCCCGGCTCCGGTCAGGGATTGAACTCAAATTAGAATTTTTAACCAAGGGTAGGATATGTCAAGGTGCCGGGAGACGCAGTCCGGTGGGAGGGGCCGACGGATGGTATGGTGGCCCTATGGCAGCCCCTCGATCCCGGGGATGATCCTGGACGCGTTCTCGTAGTACAGCTTCCGCAGCACCTGGTCCGGCAGGTCGAGGCCGTACAGCTTCCAAAACGCATGCCGCTTGCGATAGTAGTCGAAATACTCGTCAGCGGTCTCGAGCACGCGGAAGTAGACCGGGTACTCGGACGGCTCCCACACATCCTTGCCGAAGAGAATCCGGTCCTGGTACCGGATGAAGAAGTCGCGGGCAAACCGTGGCTGGCGCCCCGGGTCGTAGATCACGGCGCCGATTTCCGTGTACACGTTGGGGAGTTCATCCATGAGCGCGCCGAGCCGGGCGAGGTCGCCGCCCAGCCAGGCCAGATGGGCGGCGATGAACGTCGTCCCCGGGTGCTTGCGAAACACGTCGAACTGCTCGGCCAACAGCTGTTCCCACGCGGGCTCGGCCGGGCGACGGCGATTCGGGCGCTCCGCCAGTTCGAGCCACCGCTCGTTGTACTTGTCGTGTGGGAGCCAGAAGGCTGCCGGATCGGCGGTATGGATCAGGACCGGGATGCCCAGCTCACCGGCCTTGGCCCAGAGTAGGTCGAGCCGCGGATCGTTCACCGGGACCCGGTTGCCGGCGCCGTCCCGCACGGTCATGCCGAGGTTCTTGAAGATCTTGAGTCCCTGGGCGCCGGCGCGGATGTCGTCTTCGAGCCGGCGCGCCGTCCGTTCCGGCCAGCCGGGCTCGTCGATCCCGTCGTACGACGGGTTGGCGAAGACCACGAACCGCGTCGGATAGCGGCCCTTGAGGTTCGCGATGATCTGTTTCAGCCGCTCGCCGCTCCGCCCGCTCAGGTTCACCATCACCGCCATGTTGAGCGCGTCCATGGCGCGCACCGTCGCGTCCACGTCCTCGGGTGCCATGAGGCCGTTGGGGTGGGTGTGCACGTCGACGAACGGGTACCGCGCCCGCGCCACGGGATGCTCGGGTACGACGAGCATTGACCGCGGCTCGTACTCGGCGAAGCTCATAGCGTTCACGTCCTGGGCGGCGGCGCGACCGGAGGTGAACCCGGCCAGCACCAGCGAGGCGAGTGCGAATCGGCTGGCGCAGAAACGTGTGCGTCGAATGGGCGTCGGGACAAGTGTCATGTCGAGAACCCGGGTTGTGGACGGTGGGATGCAAAAGATGGCGGCGGCCCCGGAGGGGAGACAAGGGATACGGCGGAGCCGGGCGCGCCGGCTCCGCCGTCGTGTCCTGCCGGGCTCGACGGGGCGGAGCGCCAGGCCCCTACTCCGGCTTGACCAATGCCTGGATCTCCTTGGGCAGCACGAACACCGATGGATCGACGACGTCGAACTCAACGTCCGTCACCGTGATGATCTGATCCATCCCCATGGTGGTCTGCACGGTCCTGGTCGGAACCATGATGCCGCCGAAGTCCTTGAACTCCGACAGGACGGTCGTTGCCTCCACCGCGCCCATTGGGGAGTCCTGCGTGCGAACCACGCCCGCCGGGAGTCCGGTCGCCACATCGTAGAACTCGAAGTACTCCTCACCCCACTTGGTGACGAGTCGAACCTTCTGGCACTGCTTTCCCGCAAATTCGGTTTCCTCGACGACCCGGTCGGAGTCGATGTAGGCCTCCATGTTGAGCGGGCCGAAGAAATCGGCCTGCTGACGCATCTGATGCAGCATGGTGCCCTCGAGCACCATGGGGCCCACGGCGGGGTTGATACTCCAGCCCACCTCACCGTCGTAGCCCTGCCGCACCTGTCCGAAGCCGGTGATTTCGACGCGGACGAACAGCTTGTTCGGTGCCGCCCCGAACACCTCCAGATCGCCGCTG
>CAYGCN010000115.1:0-10061 GCA_964348385.1 uncultured Gemmatimonadaceae bacterium | reverse complement strand
AACGTGAAGAGCGCCACCAGCTGGAAGGCGACGATCAGTAAGGACGCCACCTGCAGGACGGTCCACTCGGCGCGGAGATCACCCTCACCGTGCCAGATATCGGTGAGGGCCAGGTGCGCGGCGAGCACCGCAGCCAGCGACACCAGTCCCAGAACCAGGCAAGCGGCGATCAGCCGAGATAGCGTGAGCATCGAGACGATCCTTCGACTCCCGTGCGGCGTTCTGGTGTGACGGTCGGCGGATGATCCGCGGGCCCCGGGCCCCCGGGCCTCAGCTACACATTGGTCGTTTCCTCGTGTTGCCGCTAGCGCTACCGCTTCCCGGCGGTCGCGCGCCTCGAGCCCGCTGGGCGGGGCCCCGTGTCAATACACGACCGGACGGCTGATGGAGTTGCCTCCCACTACGACGTGCATGGAATCCGCCTCGCTGTCTCGAAGCTCATCGGGGAGGGGAAACACGAAGTGGTGCAGGCAGCCAAAGCAGCCGGCGGTGGGGTCTCGGTCCAGCGGTCTGAAGCTGACCGACCAGACCCAGTCCGGTCGCAACTCGAGTTCGAACCTGCCTTCCGCCGCCTGGCGGGCGGGATCCCGACCGAGGTGGTAGGCCACCACAAGCGTGCCGGTCATGGCGGTGCGGACGCTGGTGCCGCCGGGTCGCAGGTCGCTCCCCGAGAACGTCCAGCCGTGGCGACCGTCCGAGGCGGCGATGTGATACAGATCGGCGGTGACGCGGCCGTACTCGCTGATCGAGAACTCGACGCGTGCCTCACGGTCGCACGCCACGGCGCCGAGCGCCACCGCGGCGACGGAGAGGCGGGCAGCCAGTGTCATGCGCCGGGTGAGAAAGCCGGCGCGTCGATCAGCCGCGACAGGAGAACACATGGTTGGCAAGGGTGGGGTCACAGGGAGCCCACCGCACGAGCGTGAGCGGCTCACCTGGCATCATCGGATGCTCGAAGCGAAACTGGAGGCGTCCGCCGGTGGCGAGCTGCTCCCGGAGTTCCGCACACGATGCATGAACGGGGCACGTGAACTCGGCAGACCGGTGGAGGCGGTAATGGTCGGGCGCGATCTCCACCAGTCGGCCGTCGCCCGGCGTCAAGACCAGGTCGAATTGCGTCTCCGAGGGCACCCGCTCCTTGGCAAAGACGGCGCGGAGCACGGTGCGGATCGACGAGCCATCGGCCGGAGGGTCGGCCACGCGGTGCTCGGCCACGTCGAGCGTGTACCGATTGCCCCACTCGTAGGTGAAGCCTTCGATGGGCCGGTAGAACAGACCGAAAGCCGAATCCTCGGGCTCCATGACCAGCAGGCAGAGGAACAGCGCCTCGCCCTGGCATTCGGCGCGATAGTGCTGGACCAGGAGCGTACGGCGACCCGGGCCGCCGAGTCCTAGGGCATCGCAGGCGAGCAGCCCGGCGAGGACGGCCGTGGCAACGGAGGGCGCGAGACGGGGCATGGCGCGAAATGATACCCTCTCGTCGCCCGCGAAGTCACCGCAGCCTGCGGAGGGGTGCCGGTGGCCGGGAGGCCGCAGCGGGGCTCAAAGCGGCTTTCGGAAACACCGAACCTGGCCGACTTCGTCGAAGCCCAGTGCCCGGTGCGCGGCCGCGCTGGCCGTGTCGTCCAACGCCGCATCGGAGGCGAGCTCGGTACATCCCTGACGGCGCGCCCACTCCTCGGCTGCCTGCATCAGCGCCCGCCCGGCGCCGCGGCCGCGCGCCTCCGGCACGACATACCACCCCTCCACGTACGCGACGTTGTCGCTTTGGCACCCTTCCGCGTACGCCCGGAGCGACAGCTCCACGAATCCCAGGGGGCGCTGCTCGGCATCCTCTGCCAGCAGGGTCATGATGGGCTCGCGAAGCGTACCGGCGAAGTAGCGCTCAATTGCCTCCGCGTGCTCGCCGTCCGCCGCATCGGGCCACAGCGCCTGGCGCAGCTGCGCCCAGGCGGACGCGTCGTCCCGCTCTTGCCCGCTAGCCGTCCGGAGTGCTCGGACATCGTGCGATGGGAGCGGTGAACTCTCCAGGAAGCCAGTCGGTGCGGTGCCAGGCATAGCGATCGGGGGACCGAAGGACGAGATCCCACACGACGGGGTCGCCGGCCTCGGTGTGCCGTGTATCCCCCGGGATCGACGCGCGGATCCGACGCCGGTTGTGCTCGTGGACAACGTACGGCGTAATCGAATCATACACGCCGTCCGCGCCTTCGAAGGACTCAAAGTTCGCGATGAACATGGAATCGCGCCCGGCGGAGAAGGAGATGTCGTGCCAGTCGCTTCCGCAGGGGTCGTCCGCGGTGGTCCAGGCCCATCTCCCTTCCACGACCTCGAAGATGTCCGCATCTCCCGGGACCGCGTATCCGCGGACGTAGCGAATGAAGGCGATCACTCCGACCACGACGAGGAGCGGGAAGACCGTGAGTACGATCCTTGCCAGGATGGTGTGGATGTTCATGGTCGGCCAGTCGGTCCAACGGCTCCGCGCGCGAGCCGCAGGCCTCGGTCAGCGCCTCACGCGTCTCAGGTGATGCCAGTGAGAGCCCGCGGCTTCACGATATCGTAGCAATGTAGGTACTCGACTTCGAGTTCATCACGGTAGACACCCAGCACGTAGTCGTGGCCGATCTCGAGCACACGGATGGGGGGCAGGGCAACGGTGCCGAGGAGCGCGCCCCCGGCATCGAACACGAGATAGGCGACGCTTCCCGATCCGGTCGCGCCGGTCGGCCCTCGTTCCACCCAGAGATTGCCGGGTCGATCGAGGGTGAGCTGGGAGTAAACGGGGCGCGCGGCGGGGAGCGCGATCCGATCCACGAGCAGGGTCGCGTCGTCGCGGCTGAGCTTCCGGGCGAGTGCCGCAATGGCAGTCTCCCGCCAGGCATCGATGTCCTTCTCGGTCAAGGCAATCGAGTCGGCGCTCCATCGCACCGCCGTACGCGACTCGGCGTCCGGCCCAAAGCACACGACCTCGGCACGCTCCTGCTCGCCGATGCAGACACGGGGTGCCGCCGGGTGAATCGCCATCGACGTCCTCTTGGCGTACGCCGGCTCGAACGGGACGGGGCCCCACACAGACGCGGTCACGGTCGTCCGCTCCACGTCGCCGAAGAACATCAGCGTGTCCGTCTCGGAGCGATCCGCGGACACCCGTAGGGCGCCGCTTCGTGGACGGGACGGGCCGGGATGGAGATTCTTGGTCTTCTCGACCAGGCGAACCACGAGCGCACCGGTCGTCAGAAGATTGGCCGTCCCGGGGTAGAGTGGAGGATCCACGCCCCTGGCGACCGCTCCGCGGTCGACGGTGCGAACCTCGATGAGGTCACCGGAAGGCGTGAGCCGCGTCAGCCGATATAGGGCGTTGTCCCATACGATGATGAGTGGCGTGGCTCGTACAACCCGGGCTCAGGCGTGCCGTAGCACCACCTCAAGATCGGCTGGATCCGCGCCCCCCGCCAGTAGCCCCGTCGGCGGCATTGATCACGCTGTTCTCCAGTGACGTGACGATGTTGTTGACCGCCACACCCGGATCGATCCCCACCGCCATGTCCACCGCGTTGCCCTTCACGACGCACTCGCGGAACCCGCGTCAACATCCCATGTCACGCTCCCGCTGTGAGTCGACCGCAAATGTAGGCGGGGGTAGACGGGATGTGCCGAGCGAATCCTGCCGTCGAGCGGGCTGCGGGGGCGATTGTCCGACGCGACGCTGCGCGACTAGATTGCGGTGGCGTGGGCAGCTGGCATCGGGCGCTCCCTGACACAGCACCGTCACGCAACTCACCTCACTCCAAGGAGAGATACACTATGAGGCGTGCGTCAACCATGATGCTGTGCGGCAGTCTGCTCGTGCTCGCCGCCTGCGGCGACCCTGGACCGGTAGAGTCGGGCCCGCTTTCCGTGCTCGTGGACGGTATCGAGGAGACCGATATTGACAGCGGTGTGCTGTCTGAGGACGAGAACATCGCGGCACAGAGCGGCAATCCGTGGGGCGAGTTCGTCAACCGGGCCCGCGCCGAGTGCGGTACCGATCCGGCTGGGTTCAGCGTAACCAGCGTCTCCGTGGAGATCACGTCGACGTCAAACGTGACGGGCTTTGAGGACGTGGTGAACGGCTCGATGGTCGTGTACTTCCAGGACGTTTCGGGGAGCGACCAAGCGGCCACCAGGGTGGACGTCGGTACGGCGGCGGGACCCACCGGCACGGGGCCCATCACCATGACGGTGACCGGCTCGCGCAGCTCACTGGACGCGCTGCGCGCGCGCCTCGTGGGTGGCGACTTTCACCTCGGATGGCGCGCCCCGACCAACAAGACCGCGGCCGACGATTTCGCGCTGGATGTGCGGGTGAGGTTGAACGCGCTGGCTCACTGCGGCTGATCGGTACGGCGCACCCTTTGGGCTACAATCATGCCCCGGTCAGCCGGGAGCCCTCGGCGCGTGGCTGATGTGACACTCATCGATCCGACCAGACCGCCAGCTCGTTGCCGCTCGGATCGGTGAAGTGAAAGCGTCGTCCACCCGGGAACGCGAACGTCGGTCGGACGATCCGCCCGCCCGCCTCGCGGATGCTGGCCTCGATCTCCTCCAGGTTCGTGGCGTACAGCACGATCAGTGGACCAGCTGCCGCGACCTCGGAGGTCACACTGAAGCCGCCCGCCAGTCGACCGTCGGTGAAGCTCGTGTAGTCCGGACCGTAGTCGGTGAACTGCCAACCGAAGACCTCCGAGTAGAACTTCTTGGTGGCCTCGATGTCCGTGGCCGGGAACTCGATGTAATCCACCCGGCGGTCCTGGTCCGCTTGGCTCATGACATCCTCGCTTCCAGAGATCTGCGCCGACTCCCCCGGACGGTGTCCTGCCGGCCGCCGGGACTCTCGCCGCAGGCCAGCGTGGCGAGCAGCGCGGACATCAGCGCGTACTGAACGGTGATGGTGAAGGTCGTATGAGATCCGGGTCTCTGTTCGGCGTCGAGACCGCCCGCTCCCCGGCGAGCGATTCCCCGTTTCGTCCGCAGACAACCTCGCGCCGGCTCCGTAGACCAGGATCCTCATTGGTCAGCCGGAGTGTCCTTCTTGGTCCCGATGCAGCAAAAGACCTGTGCGACGGATCTATGGTCCTCACGCATCAGACAGTCGAGAAACTCCTCCTGGACCTGCTGAGCGCTCGAACCGCAGAAGTCGCGGAGTGGCTTCATGCGGTGGAACCGGGCGCGCCAAGCGTCGAGCACGTCGGGGCGGGCGGGTCCGCTGAACGAGAGCTCCTGGTCTGCGAGCGGCTGCACTTTCGACACCGTGAAGCCGGACCGCTGCAGATGATCACGCAGCTTACGGCCCATATGAAAATCGTACCATCCGGCCGCGAGCGCATTGTCGGCGTAGGCCCTGAGCAGTGCCTTGGTCCGGGCGCTGAGCGGCTCGTGTCCGAACAGGTCATCGATTTCCGTGAGTGCAATCCAACCTCCCGGCTTCAGGTTTCTCGCCCACTCGGCCAGCGCCGAGGGGAGATCCGGGAAGTACGCCGCCGTGAAGCTGCACCAAAGGCCGTCCGCCGCCACCCCGAGATCCGGACAGGTACGCAGATCACCCATCCGGAATTCCGCGTTCGCCAGCTGCCGAGCCCGAGCCTCGCGGAGGAGTTCCTGGTTCATGTCGACGCCGATCACCCGCGCTCCTCGAGCCACGAACTCGGCCGCCACGTCGCCCACCCCGCACCCCAGATCGAGGACGGTCTGCCCTCGGACCGGAGGTAGGGCGTCGAGGACGGTGGGCCAGTCACGCCACGCGAACTGGCGCTTGTAGTCGCTGGCGAGGCTCACGAATCACGTCTCATGAATGAATCCGATCGCGCCGACCACTGGTCACGGGGCGGGTCACGTGGCGGGGCCCGGGACCGTGACGGTCGGCCGCGGCCGTAAGTACAGTACTAGCTCTTCCTCGCGCCGCGGATACGGCTTGCCGACTCGCGCGAAGTCGAGGGCGAGGAGGATGCGAATCATGGAGATGTTGTTCGGTCGGGTCGTCGCAAAGACAGGGGACCTGGGCACGCGCGCCAAGAGTTGCCGGCAAAGACCCTCGGCGATCCGGTTCCCTCGGTGGGCGGGAACGACGAAGACCCAGCCAAGCTCGAGAGCGTAATCATCAGCGTTGACGGGTGCCTGTGCCTGCCTGAAGACGTCGGCCCGGTAGTCTGCGTCGGGTGCCTTGAGGGCGGCGATCGCCCCGAGCGTGTCGGCGGCCGCATAATAGAACGCCAGGCATTTCGCCTCGCGAATGCGACCATCCAGGCCTTCATCTGCGGATTCGAAGCCTTGGCGTACCAGGCGCGCGAACGCTCGGCGCTCGCCCTCGGTGCAGGCCATCGGTTGCCCGAAGCGTGCGGTGCCGTTCAATTGGCCCCCCGCCGGCCAGCGGCGCGCCGCCACGCAAGCCTCGGTGGCTGCGCGCGCCGGCTTGGTGGCGCGTGAGGTGTCAGGGACCCCGCGGGACCGGAGCCGACGAATGGCCGCTCCGGATGCGCCACCCGGCGGGCTCATGCACCCACAGCACCGAGACGGCGCCGCCGTAGCTGAACTGTGGGCCGGTGCTGTCCCGAAACGTGCTTTCGAACAGCGCGCTCCAGACCGCTACGCCGGGGCGGACTGGATCAATCTCAATATCGCGATACGTGGTCGCGAGCGAGACGCCGGGCGGAAGCTGCGCCAGCGCGGCCCGGAGAGCGCGAGCGGACTGGTACTGCACGGCCCCGCTCTCGAGGAAGCGAAACCCCGGTCCGTCGGAGTACATGGCAGCCAGGGAGTCCCACTGCGCGTTTGCCGAGAACCGTCCAAACCGAGCGGACGCAGCCCTCACGCTGTCCCGGATGGCCTCGGCGTGCGCCTGCGACAGCTCGGTCGCGGGCTGTCGGCATGTACCCGACGACAGGCCAACGATCACGACACCAACGAGAACTGTTCGATTCACGAATCACTCCTGGAGGCTTGCGTGACGACCCGCGCCTTCGTGGTCGGATCCAGAGCAGTGAGCGCTCGTGCCCTGACGATTCGGCCAGCGATCAGACCGGCCAGGAAGAGCAGGGGTGTCAACTGATCGAGCCACCGCATGAGTGACGCGTCAGCCCGTCCAATCGCTTCGTGCATCGACGGCGGGCGACCGCTCACTGATGGGTCCCGTCGGTCGTGCGGTCACTGATGTCTTCCCAGCGCTCATGCGAACGACCTTCTTTGGAAGCGGCTAGCGCTGCCGCAGCAGCCGCCCGGCTATCGGGGGATGACCGCAACGGCATCCATCTCCATCAAGAAGTCGGGGTGTGCCAAGCCTGCCACGTACGCCATCATGATCGCCGGCGGGTTGGGCCGACCACCCCACACCTGCTGAAAGACCTCGAACCCCGCCTGAGCCGGTTGTCCCTCCACCACCAACACATTCCATTTGACAACGTGTTGCAGCTCCGCACCTGCCGCCGCCAGGGCCGCCCGTACGTTGGCCAGGACCTGTTCTGCCTGAGCGCGGATATCTCCGACGCCTACAATCTGCCCGGCGGAATCCACCGCGTTCTGCCCGCCTACGTAGACCATTCTGACTGGACCCGTGATCGCCACGGCTTGGGTGAAGGCCGGATTGCGATGCAGGCTCGAGGGATTGAGATGCTCCACCTGCTGCGCCGCGGCGTCCGAGGCAGCCAGCAGAGAGGTGGTTGCGAGCAGCACTGCGATCGGAATCCTCATAGTGGTCGCTCCTGAAGTTGAGGGCCGCGGCGCCTTCGGTGTTGCGAATCGGTCAGACATGTTGATCGACCAAGATCGGGTTGCCGTCCGGGTCGACTGCGAGGAAGCTCGCGGGTCCGGTCGTGTTCTCGTCGGCCTCGCTCAGCAGCGTCACGCCTTGTGCCTTCAGTTGGCGCTGCAGCTCTCGCACGTCGGTGAACGTGTCCAGCCTCTGGGCGTTCTTGTCCCAGCCGGGATTGAAGGTCAGGGTGTTCCGCTCGAACATGCCCTGGAACAGACCGATCGTGTGATCGCCGTTCTTCAAGATGAGCCAGTTCTGTGAGATGTCTCCGCCGAAGACTGCGAAGCCGAGCTTCTCGTAGAACGCCTTCGACGCGTTGATATCCTTGACCGCTAGGCTGACCGAGAATGCGCCGAGGTCCATACAGTCCTTCCTTCGATGGGCGTTAGCTGTTCGGTTGGCAGGAAGACCCTCGAGTATCCGCCAAGGCTGAACCGAGCGTATGGGGAGCTCCCCAGGCGCACGAACGAATGAGCACCCCAGGAATGGACACGCCGATGAGTACGATTCGATGTCAGGGCGGGCTTGCCCCACCTCGCTCGGCTACCGCTTCGT
Organism: uncultured Gemmatimonadaceae bacterium; assembly: GCA_964348385.1. Lineage (GTDB taxonomy): Bacteria > Gemmatimonadota > Gemmatimonadetes > Gemmatimonadales > GWC2-71-9 > JAOTVV01. The sequence continues at coordinate 1,720 of CAYGCN010000115.1, read as the reverse complement.
AGGGAACGCGACGTCCGCGGCTCTTCCGACGCAGTCGGCCGAACCAGCCAAAGATGCCGCCGAGCAGGACCACGGCGGCGAAATACACGTATCGCCACCAAAACCCGGTGTCCGCCATCAAGCGGAGGAAGAATCCGTCCGCCTGATACCGGGTGTACGGCAGATCGGCGTTCAGGAACTGGTACAACGCGTCGTGCACCAACGAGGCGTAGTACGTCTTCGGTCGCCGCGTCCGGGAGTCCACGACACCGTCCGGCACGCCGACCATGACGTCGAAGAAGCAGACCTTGGGGGTGCACCCGTCCCATGAGTATGTCCTGAGTATGCGAATGCGTCCCGAGCGAAGAATCTCGAGGCGGCGCGCCCCCGTACGATCGACGAAGGCCATATCCCGCGAAATCGGAACGCCCGAGTCCCACTCGTAGTCTGCATCGAGGGTGAAGACCCAGCTTTCGGCGTTTCTGCAGAACATCTCGTGCGCTCTCTGTGCGGGTTGACGACTCTGCGCGTCGTCTGCCGGTGACCCACCGGCCGGTGGCGCGCCGCAGGCGGATTGCAACTGCTGAACGTGCACCATCCTCTCCGGGCGCACAACCCAACGAGTTCGTCATCTCACGACGTTCCTCGCTGGCCGTGAATCCGCATCAGACGGCTTCCGCCGGGGTGATGATCACCTTCCCTCGAGGCTCGCCCGCGATCATGCGGCGGAAGGCCTCCCGGGTCTGGCTCAGGGGGTAGGTACTATCGATGATCGGTGTGATCTTCCCGGCTTCGAGGAGTTCGCGGAGGACGGCCATGGCCTCCTTTCTGGTCGGCATGGGAAGGCCCGGGCCTCGCAGCTGCTTCACGAAGCGCGCAAGGAGGATCAGCTTGAAGAAGTGAGGGAGGAGTCCAAAGACACGTTTGCCTGACGCTCCGAAGTGCTCATAGCCGATGAGCACGTATCTCCCGTCAGGCTTGAGCGCGCGCTCACAGGCGGAAAACGGATGGTTCCCCGGCACATCGAAGATGAGATCGTAGCGGGCGCCGCGTCGGGTGAAGTCCTCTTGCGTGTAGTCGATGACCTCATCGGCGCCGAGTGAGCGAAGCATCTCCAGCTTGCTGGTGCCATCCACGGCGGTGACGTGTGCGCCCTGCGCCTTCACGAACTGCAAGGCGATTGCGCCCACGCCGCCTCCAGCACCGTTGATCAACACGCTCCGCCCCGGCTGCAACCGGTCCCGATCCCGGAGGTTCAGCAAGGCAATGAACCCGGAGGTCGGGACGGAGGCGGCTTGTTCGAAGGTGATGTTGTCGGGCTTCAGCGCGAGCAGGTCCTGCGGCACGGACACGTACTCGGCGAACGCCCCACCGTTGATCCACTGGTTCGTGACGATGGTTTCGCCAAAGACCGGATCACCCGGCCGAAAGCGGGTCACGCGCTTGCCGACGGACTCGACAATTCCCGCCATGTCCGTGCCGGGAATCGGCTTCTTGGGTTTGAACCACCCTGGTCCCATCAAGCGAATGACGTAAGGCCGCCCGGTCACCACGTGCCAGACATCCGGATGGACCGACGCCGCGCGGACCCGAACCAAGACCTCGTGATGGCCGACCGTCGGCTCGTCGACGTCTCGCAGCACGAGATCATCGGGAGATCCGTACTTCTCTTGGACAATCGCCTTCATGGCCTCTTACGTGCTAGGGATGGCCAACCGGGTTGCGCTCGTCGGGTCCGTGC
>CAYGCN010000114.1:0-10089 GCA_964348385.1 uncultured Gemmatimonadaceae bacterium | reverse complement strand
ACGCGACTTCCCGAAGGATGCGTACCCCCTCGCGCACCTGGAGCGGACCGCCATTCGCGATGCGCTGTGCCAGCGTCTCGCCCTCGACGTACGTCATGACGAAGAACACGAGGTCACCTGCTTCCTCGACCGCGTGAATCGGCACGATGTTCGGATGTGAGAGCTTCGCCGCCGTGCGGGCCTCGTTCAAAAACCGGTCTCTGAGGGGGGCCTGCCGAGCGAGGTGCGGCAGGAGCAGCTTGATGGCCACCGGTCGGTCGAGCGTCACGTCGCGCGCGAGGAATACGACTCCCATGCCACCCCGCCCGATTTCACGATCCAGGGAGTAGCGGCCGGCGACCTGTTCCTGAAGGTCCAGGAACTCGGTGGTGAAGGCATCGCGCATGTGTCAAGAATGGGAACAATGGCTCACGTGTGGCAACGGCGACGTCGACCGAGGCGCCGTTCGACCGTCTCCCGCGCCACTCACCGCGCCCCCTGTTATCCCGACGGTTGGGGCTCTTTCTCGTCGTCGACGTGCTCGAACAGCGATTCCCATCCGCGCTGGATCGCCCGAGACGAGCCGAGACCCACTGCCATCGCGAATGCCACGCCGATTGCGCCAAACGTGATCAGGAATGCGGCAAGCACGATCTCGCGGGCGTGATGTCAATGAGTCGCATCTCGCGACTCAGTCGGACCTCGAGACTCACCTGTCCACCCCGGTGAGGGTGAGAGGAGTCTGTATTGCCTGGGTTCGCTGCGCAATACCCGAGTCGCCAGCTGGCAAAAAAAGAGGCGGCCCGCTCACCCGAAGGTGGCGGACCGCCCCACGCGCTGGCTACCCGGAGTCAGGGGATTGACTCCCACTGTTCTTCTTCCCGCCGCCACTGCCTGGGCTGGTTCACCCGCTGTAGAGCGGCCGGGAGCTCCGGCTTCCATTCCCAAGCGGCCTGGCCGGGCCGCAAGGTTCGCCGGCGCGAGCGCTGCGAGTCAGCTGGGTCGCGGACCAGCTTCTCACACTGCACACCGAGGCGCCACATCGGCGTGGGCAAGGCACGCGACTGGCCTCGCCTGCCCGGGCGGAGTGATCACCCGGATCGTCGGACGCCCGAAGCCCTTGTATGCGTCGGCGCCCTCCCCGGAATTCCCTTCCCGAGCCACCACGCAGGGCGTGGCAGAGACTAGTGAGGTCCCGACCCTTCCCCTGCCTGGCTCGGTCCAATTTAGGGCTCGGCCGAAACAGCGCAAGTGCCGATATTTCTTCGGCTTACACCCCTTCATGTGGCCGGAGTGTGGATCACGAAGGCCCGGTTTTTCTAGCCCCGGACAACCCTTTCCACTCGATGTGGAGTTGTGCAAAAGCGCCAGCCACAAATTCCACATCGCGTTTGTCGTTTCGGAGGGTTGTCGGGCGCCCCGGCTACGCCACCCGGGCGGCCCGTCGGGGACTCCTCACCCGGTGGACCCCACCTCGCGGTAGACATAGGGATCCGCGGCCGTCAGCGGCGCAAACAACACCCCGCCGCCCGTCGTCGCGAACCATCCGGAGACCAGCACATTGGAGACTTCGGGTTCCGGCATTTCGAACACGGCCGCGAGCCAGCGGCGGACGTGCCGGAGTTCCGGGGCCCGCCGCGAGAGCAATGACAGCACGCCGCCCACACCCTGCGTAGCCCTGAGGAAATGCGCGATGGCATGTACCCGCTGTGCAAAGTCGTAGGCGCGGACACCGGGCTCGTCATACAGCAGCGATCCCTCGTACGGATCGGCTGGAGGCGCGTCCATCCGCGGGCCGAGGTACACAAAGCGCCGATGGCCCCCCTCCCGACGCTCCACGACGGCCGCCGCATACTCGCCACCGAGGCGTGCCGCATGGATCAGATCGGTGTCGTGCAAAATGCCCACGGTGAGCGTCCACTCCAACGCCGCGAGGGCATTGTGCAGAGGACAACCCATGTCCTCGTCATACGCAACCAACCGCGGTGCCTCACCGGCTCGCCGGAAAAAATGGGCGAGGGCGCTCGCACGATCGTCCCACACCTGTGTGGATCGGGAAATAGCCGGCATCGTCATGTGCAGTTCCAAGATACACTTACCCCAGTGAGGGCCATAGGGGCCGCGCCGGCATGGCGGCCTACCTGTCGAGCGGGAGCGCTTCACAGTAAACTGTTCGGTGCCCTCACTCGGGACTGATGCCAGCGTGCCTCGACGGTCTTCTCTGCTCGCACTCGCCATCGGTGCCCTGGCCGCTTCGGGCTGGAGCGCGACGCAGGCGCAGTCCGACCACCCCCTGCTCCGACGATGGGTGGGCTCGCATCAGGGACGACCGCTCGTCCTCGACTTCTACGGTGATACGATGCTGGTCGTCGATGACGAGCGCGTGCTCAACTTCGAGCTGGGTCCCAACCGGGTGCGGGCCTACGGCGACTCGTCTTTCACGTTGACCTACTGGTTCGTGCGGGACCGGCTGCTGGTGCAGACCGAGGGCGGGAGCATCGTCACCATGGCACCGCAGGGACCGCTGGCACGGAGCCTTTTCGGGGGCCGCTGGCGGGGATCCGGCGCCAGCCAAAGCCCGATCGAACTCGTAATGCTGCGTGGCGGCGTTGCCCGCTGGCGATCGCTCCCAGAGGGCCGATGGAACAGCGGCGAATGGGACCGTGCGGCGCGCATCATCACCTTCACGTGGCTGCCCGATTCCACTATCTGGACCGCCCAGTACGACCCCGCAGGCGCGGCTCTGCTGTTTTCGGAAACGACCGTGGGGAGCGGGACGACCATTCTGCGGCACGCCTACCGCTGGTAGGCGGACACCATCGAGCACCCTGGAAAGCGGGCGCCCTAACGGCGCCGGGATGGCTTCTTTGCGGTCTGTTTCGAAGCCGTGGCGGACTTCTTGGCGACCGGCTTTTTCGCTGGCCGCTTGGCCTTCACGGCGCCCGCGCCGCGGGCTGCCTTCTTGACCGGGCGTCGCGCCGGCTTGGCTTTAGTCGTCCGGCCCACCCGGGCCTTCGCACGTGCAGCCCGGCCCCTCGACCGCTTCGCCGGCACCGCAGCACGCACCTCCGCGAGGAGTTGCTCGCCCTCGCTGCTCGGGATCAGGCCCCGCCGGACAGCATACTGGACGAGTTCCTCAACATGCTCTTGCCTGATCGGCTCTATGCCGGCCCCGGCTCGGATCATCCCGACGAGTGCGTCGGCGACGGGGCTCCGCAGCACATTCACGATGCCGGGAACCGATTCGAGTAGGGCCGAGATTTGCGACCCGCCGAGCTCGCGCTTCATGCGTCTTCCTTGTGCAGAAGGGGTGCGTCGCGCGCCAAGCTAGCTGGAAGGTGAGGCAGAGTCAAGCCGGTGCCCGACCGGCCTGAAGGAGGCTAATCTGTTACGCGTCAACGACTTGGATGACGCGACCCGAGTGGGCGGACGACCTACTGCACGGATCGGGACGCGTCGCTGGGCCGCTTGGGGCGAAAGGGCTGGGCTGCACGCCGCAGGATCCGCCACTCCGACTGGGCCAACAACTCGGCCAAGACGGTGCGGGTACGTTGGTCAACCGGCATCTCGAGTTCCATTTCGAGACGGTAGTCGGCCATATCGCGGCCGCGGCCCAGAAGCGTGAAACCCGACCGCCCTGGGTGAACGGCATCGACCTCCACTTCGGCAACGTTGACGAAATCCTGGTCGGGCTGGTCGGCAGGCGACATGGATCGCTCCCAGGGGTGCACTGCTGTGAGTGTGCGCCCCACAGAGCGCGACGTCAAGAGGGATCGCAAGGATTTGCGGGGCCTTCCGGGCCCGGATAGATTTCGCGAGCCAGTTTAACGCGGGGAGTGGATTTCGTGGGACGCCGAGGCATCAAGGAGTACCGAGCCGCTGAAGCCCTTCAGCTCATCCTGGCCGATCGCGACAAGGAACCGCTGGCATGTCCGTCCTGCGGGCACGCTCGGATCGAGCGGATCCCCAAGCGCAGACTACCCAGAAAGATGTTCCAGTCACACCGGCACGTGACCCTCAAGTGCGCCAAATGTGGGCGCTCGGCGGTCTACGTCCCGCGTGACGTGACCCAGCCGTCGGAGAGCCAGCTCATCAGCTAGCGGCTGCACGAACACCACCTGAAGCTGCCGCCCGACCCCGGCCTTCGGCTGGGGCGGCTGGCGCGCGCTATGTCAGGCTGACGGTCGATCTCTCGAATGGACTGGCGAGCGCCAGTTCGGCGGTGGCCTCGCATCCCGCCCGGCGGAGGGCCGCCAGATGGGCCTCCAATTCGCGGACTTCAGCCACGCGAAGCTTGACCAAATAGCCGCCCGATCCCGTCATGAGGTGGCATTCCTGCACGGCTGCCGTCTCCCGCCACTGCACAATGAGCCGCTCCACGTCCGTCCCGGAACCTGGCGTTACCCGGAGGAACGCCACGACCGCCCGACCGACCTTTGCGGCGTCTACGGCGGCATGGTAGCCCGCCAGGATTCCGGCCGCCTCGAGCTTCCGAACCCGCTGGAAGGCCGCCGGCCCGCTGAGCCCGACGGCCTCCCCGAGTTCCTGATAGCCGAAACGGGCATCGGCCTGCAATAATGCGAGCAGCTGCCGGTCAATGCGGTCCATGGATTAAATCAATATGGAGGTTTTGAGAAACTATATTTCGTACATTTTAATATATGACGAACTTGGTTTCACGCCATGAGACTTTCCCGTAAAGCGCTCTGGCGAGGAGCGATGGCGGAAAGACACGACGGCCCGGATGCGGAGGCATCCGGGCCGGTCACGTACCGGGCGAGCGACTCCCGCGTCCCCCGGGTCAGCCAGGAGACCGGAAGATGCGATTCCAACGGATGCTGGTCAGGAAGGGCAGCGGCATGAGCCCCGTCCGGTCAAAACTGTAGTAGATGAAGAGCGGGCGGCCCTGGATGCGGTCCCGACCGAGGAAGCCCCAATAGCGGCTGTCGTACGAGTTGTCGCGGTTGTCGCCCATCACGAAGAACGAATCGGGCGGCACCACCAGGGGCCCCCAGTTCTTCAACGTCGGCATGTACGCTTGGCGGTCGCGGCCCCGTACCAGGTACCGCAGCTGCCAGTCGCGCATTCTCGGATCGGTGGGGTCGTAGGACGTCGTCGACTTGATGGCGTACGGCTCGTCGAAGCCCTGCCCACCCAAGAAGAGATCGCCCCCGGCCATCGCGATCGTGTCACCGGGCATTCCCACGACCCGTTTCACGACATTGACGCCCGGCTCTTCAGGCGAGTCGAAAATCACGATATCCAACCGATCGGGTTCTCGGATCGCGGGCAACCGCGTGCCGATGATCGGGATCTCCGCACCGTACAACGCCTTGTTGACGAACAGGAAGTCCCCGATTTGCAGCGTGTTCTCCATGCTCCCCGAAGGGATGCGGAAGGCTTCCACCAGGAGTGAGCGTACGAAGAACCAGATGACCAGCGCGATGGCAATGGACTTGATCCACTCCTTCGCCGACTGGGAGGCTGGTTTCTTTGCCGACGCCGGTCGTTGCGGCCGGCGTTCGTCCTCGCGTTCGGTGGTCGTGCTGTCCCGTGATGCCACGTCCGTCCTCACTCGGGGTCGACGGGTGCCGACATCCCTCAGCGTTCTACCCAGTCAGCGATGAAGATGTTCGTCTCGCCCGGAACGGTTCCGAAACGATTCGAAGCAAACACGAGCTGCTTGCCATCAGGGGAGAACATCGGGGAGCCGTCGAAATCTCCGTGATTCGTCACCCTGGTCAGGCCGGTGCCGTCGAGGTTGACGAGATACAGCTCGAAATCCCGCTCCTGCGGATTGTGGTGATTGGACGAGAAGATGATGCGTCGGTTGTCCGGCAGGAAGAACGGCGCGAAGTTCGCCCCCCCGAGATCCGTCACCTGCCGCTGGTCGGTGCCGTCCGCATTCATCACCCAGACTTCCATGCGGCTGGGGCGAATCATGTTCTGCGCCAACAGGCGCTGATAGTCGGCCACGGCCTCCGGGGTCTCCGGATGGAATGACCGGTAGACGATCATGGTGCCATCATGCGAGAAGAACGGCCCACCATCGTATCCCACCGTATGCGTGAGGCGCCGCACATCGGAACCATCGACGTTCATCGTGTAGATCTCGAGATCACCGTCCCGGGTGGACGTGAACACGATGCGGGTGCCGTCTGGCGACAGCGTGGCCTCGGCATCATAGCCCGGGGTGCCGAAGATCTTGCGGAGATCGCTTCCATCGGGGGTCGACGTGTAGATGTCGAAATCGTACAGTCCCCATACGTAGCCCTGGCTCATGTCCGGGGGCGCGGGGCACGCGTCTCCGCTGTGGAACGTGCTCGAGTAGACGATCCGCCGACCGCCGTCGTAGAAGTAGCCGCACGTCGTCCGGCCGAGGCCGTGGGAGACCCGGCGCATCCCCGAGCCGTCGATGTTCATGACGTACTGCTGATCACACTTCCCCTCACCGTCCGTTCGCTGGAAGACAAGCTCCGTCCCGTCTGGCGCGAAGTACGCCTCGGCGTTCTGACCACCGAACGTCAACTGACGGATGTTCGTGAAGTACGCCTCGCCAGGTTCGGGCGCGCGACTGACCGCCGGGCTGGACGCCGCTTGCGGCGCGCGTTCGGCGCAGCCGCCCAAGAGGAGGGCGAGCGTCGCCACCCAACCCACGGGTCGGCCGCACCCTCTCGTGAGATTGTGATTGATGTACATCCGACCAATATAACCACCCCAAGGAGTCCCCTTGGAGTGGTTGGATCGGGTGTCCCAACAGATGTGAACAGCTACCTAGAAGAACACCCCCAGTTCGAAGCGGGCGGCTACGCCCTTCGCGTCGTCGAACAACCCCCCGAACGACCCCCCCATCAACTGGAACAGCAGGTTCCGGGTCTCGACACCGATGCCCGCCGTGTACCCGATCCCCGTACTGCCACCGAGCACCAGACCCAGTCGCAGCGGTACAGCCCGTGTGAAGCGCCATGTCGACCAGAGGTCCACGGCCAGTGGGATCTCGAACTCTCCCCCGAGGGGGACCGTGGCGCTCATGTCGAGTTGGAGAATTCGGTTCGCCCAGGCTCCTGCCGAGAATCTCACAAAGCGTGGTAGCGAAACCGAGACACCGTCCACGGTGTCCTGCACGGCGAATTCGACCGCGTCCACCGAGTCGGCGACCTCCTGGATGTCAGTTGAGTTGACATTGAACGTCAGTCGACGCCGCTCGACCTGGTCCACAGTCACCTTGCCGAGGTTCCCGAGCAAGCCTTCGAAGTACATGCCGGATGTCGGCCACGCGAGGCGCAGGAGGAAGTCGGTGGCGATCCCGGATCCCCGACCCGCGAACTGGACATCTGGGGTGTGCGCGGCTTGGATGTCCACGTTGGCACTCACCTGCTCCCCGCTCACCAGCACCTGCGCATCCTCCACCAGAGATCGCTCCTCGGCGTAGGCGATGGGTAGCAGATACCGGCCGCCCAGTCCGATGCTCAGGTGCGCCCCGTCGGCCGACCCGAGTGGGCCCAGATGAACCATGGCGTGGGCTCCGATCTCTTGGGTCGCGAGGCCGCCGGCCTTCGTGTCGCCGACGGAAAACTGCTGCTCGATGGCGTTGCCTTCGAGCAGCAGCGACACCACCTCGCGATCCACAACGAACGACCCGTACCCCCGGCCCTGGTACGTGAGCCCGAGGCTCAAACGTCGCCCCAGGGGGCCTCCCAGGTAGATCCCGCCCTCGGCCTGGGCGTCGAGCAACGCGTCCTTGCCCAGTGGGATGAGACCGATCGCGTTCAGGATGTCGCTGATCAACAGGGAATCCTGATCCTCGAGAAAGATCAAGGCGCGGATGTCGGCCGCTGTCAGCGCGTTGTTGCTGCCGAACGCGCCGGCGGAGAACACGAACCCCCACCGCGGGTTCATGGTGTGGCGGAACGGATCGACCCGGAGCTGCGGCGTCCGGCGATAGGCTCGATCGACCCGGGCTGCCTGCGAGTTCTCGGGCACGGTCTGGGCGCGAATCGGCGTGACCGCGAGGGCGCCCGCCATCAAGGCCAGCAGCAGCCGTCTCATTGGCCCCCTCCCCGCCTCACGTCGATCACGACACTGGAACGGAACACGGCCTGATCGCCGGCGCCGAGGGCCACGCGATTGTTGCCACCCGGCCCGGGCCTCGCTCGGGTCTTGAGCGTCGCGGTGAACTCGGGTCCCAAGAGCGGCTCGACGTCACGGCCGACGAGGACGATCTCGACCGTCTCGACCACCGGAGCGGTGACCCGTCCTCCGGCATCGAGCGTGGGCGCTGCAATGGAGATCGGGTTCACGATCACGGCGTTGGGATCGAGGAATACGTCCGCGTTTCCGAGGTTCCCCGGAGCATACGCAAGGTCGATATCGAGCGCGAACGGCGTGCCGTTGGTGACCTCCGCCGTCACACGGGCCGTGACGAGCAGGTTCTGCACGACGTCGTCGATGTCCGGCTGCTCGAAGCCGAGCCCGTCCTGCTGGGAGTTCTCCGTGATCACGACCCCCGTGTCGGGGACGGTGAAGTCGAAACCCACGAAGAAATCGGTCACCAAGTAGACGGAATCGGTACGGGTGAGCCGTGATGGGAGGCCGTCGCCGGCGCTGGCATCCCCGCTGCCGATCACCGCCACCCGGCTACCTCCGAGCAGGAGGTGCACGACGCGATCCGCGAGCTGCGGCATCGCGACCGTCACCGTGTTCGTACCGGTTCGCGGGATCAAGAGCGTTGGCTGCCCCGGATCCGTGATCGGTACCAGGATCGGTACGCCGCCCCCATCGGTCTCGTAGAGTGGCTCCCCGGTTATCGGATCGCGTGGCACTTGGCCCGTGGGGGTGAGTTGGACGGCGCCCAGCGTGAAGTTGAGCAACTCGACCGGCGCGTCCGCCGTGTTGCGGAAGCTGAGCGTCGCGGTGGCGAAGTTCAGGGTCGAGGCGATGACGGCGTCCTCGAACTTCCCGAAATCCACCGAGCCCAGCGTGATCTCCGTGAAGTCCTCGACCGAATCCGTCAACTCCGCCGTGATCTGAGGGTCGAGCGACCCACTCACGGCCTGGACTTCGAAGTCCGCGACCCCCACCTGAAGGATGGCGTCATCCGCATTCGCCGCGTTGAGTGGTGATCCCGACAGCGTGGCCGTGGCACGAAGATCGAGAACCGCCGTGCTGGGGAGGAGCGTCCCGTTGGCCAGGTCGAATATCAGGACGTCGGTGGTGTAGCTCCCATCGCCCGGCGCCGCCGGCAGGACCGACGTGGCGGAAAGCGGTGATCCCATGGGGTCGAGGAATCCTCCGAGGGTGACCGTATACGTCACGTCCTCGACCAGGCGATTGCTCGTGGTCACCGTCAGCGTGCCCGTCAGCACATCGACCGCGTCGATGGTCTGCAGCCGAGGCTCGGTCACGAACCCCGGATACTGCGCCGTGGAATCGATCACCGTGCCGGGGGGTGCGGCCGCCAGCGCCGCCGGATCGAAGCTCACCGCGACATCCACGATCGTGACGTTCTGGAACTGCAGGTCGTCGGCCACGGCCACCGAGACCGATTCCGGGTCGAACACGACCCCCTGGAGTCCACCGATCACGGTGTCATTTTGAAAGTCGAGGTCCGAGCGATCGAGTGTGTCCGTGGCGAGCGGCAGAATGTACCGCACGGTGTCGGCGGGCCCGCGCGCGAGTTGATTGCGGGCGTCGGTCACGCTCGCGGGCTCGCAGGCCGTGAGCCCGAGAAGGACACCAAGCATGGCAGCGGCTGACTGGATCGTACGCACGGTTCCTCGTCTTGGGCGAGTATCAGGCACTGAATGTGGCCGCGGCACCCGTCCGGGCTAGGATCTGGATCACACCAGCGGCGCCGCGTCCAGGTCTACTCCGCACCCATGAAGGGATACCGGTAGTCCCTCGCGGGCACGAACGTCTCCTTGATGGACCGGGCGGAGATCCACCGCACCAGGTTCAGCATGGAGCCGGCCTTGTCATTGGTGCCGCTCGCGCGGGCACCGCCGAACGGCTGCTGTCCCACGACGGCGCCGGTCGGCTTGTCATTGACGTAGAAGTTCCCGGCCGAGTGGCATAGCGCGACCATCGCCTCGCGCACCGCTTTGCGATCCT
>CAYGCN010000113.1:7296-10108 GCA_964348385.1 uncultured Gemmatimonadaceae bacterium | reverse complement strand
AGGAGCGCGTCGAGCTGCTGCAGCAGCGGCAGGATCTCATCCTGAAGGGCGGTTAAGTCGTCGACGATGATGTTGCCGTTGTGGCACGCCGCGACGTTGCATCCGGCCACGTTCGCTTCCACCTCGCCGTTGACGTGGAGGGCCACGTTCCACGTATGGCCACCCAACTCGATGCCCTCGGCGAAGGCCATGTGGCATGTTGCACAGAGCTTCGGGTTGTCGGCTAAGTCACCGTGGGAAGATGGCCCGCCCGCAATCGGCCTCGAGCCGGTGAACTCGTAGGCGCCGATACCAGCCATCACCTGCCCTTGCGTGCCATAGTGGAAGCCGTAGCGGCTGCTCGTGATCTGAACGTCGGCACCGCCGAGTTGTGGTATCCCGTTGACGCCATTCGCGACACGTTCCCGCAGCGGCCGAGCCTGGTGGCACCTGCCGCACAGGTTGCCCGCGTCTGCGCCCCAGTCGACTTCTTCGCGCGCGAGGGTCGCGATATCCTCGTTGTACAGATCGAACGGCGTGGTGGCCGTAAAGGCCCAGTCAGCTTCCGTCCACGTGGTGTGGATCTGGTGGCATGTGCGGCAGTTGATGTACACCGGATCCTCGATCTCGCCGACTACCCCGTAAGCGTCCGTATCCACGCGCTCAAGGAATCCCTGGTGAGAGTGGCAGCTGCCGCAGCTGCCGCTGTTATAGAGGTGCCCGCCCGTCCGGTGTATGGACACCGCGTACTGGAGCTGCTTCGCGAGAAGCAACTCGTCGCCGACGTGGCACTGTGTGCAATTCTCGTTGGCGTCCTGACCAGCCGGCCCTGCCGGCCCTTGGGGACCCGCCGGCCCTTGGGGACCCTCCGGTCCCTGGGCGCCCTGCACCCCCGCGGGGCCTTCACAACCCACGGCGACCAGTGCGAGCATCGCCGCTCCAATAAGAGTGGACAGTGATCTCTTCATGGCATCTCCCCCCGGAACCCGGTTCCTAAATGAGCCTTGAGCCTGGCGGAGCACAGCCGCCTACCCCACCCCCTATTCGCCGGGAAGCACAAGGCTGACCCTGCGAACACCCTGTGATATGCTAGGAGTCAGGTCCCAAAGTACCTAACCAGCGTAAACTTTTCCTGAAGATAGGATGAAGCAGTCCGTCTGCGGGGGTGGGGCGCAGCGCCCCATCGGCGGGTGACGCGGCCCAAGTGAGCGATGCCCCCGTGGAGCATGCTGGCAATCCGCCGCCAGCCAACGAGTTATGGTGCCCACGTCCCCACGGCCCCACGCCCGGTGTTGGACGAATGCCACAACCTCCCGTCGATCGCGCTCCCGGTTGGGTCGAGTCCATAGGCTTCGCATCGCCGCTGACACGCACCGTCTCAGGCCGCGTTGGCCGCGGCACCCCCTCCGGCTAGATTCTCTGCGAAGCTACCGCCGACCTGATGCAATGAGGACTCCGCTCCGACTCGCCGTTGCGGCTTCCGCAGCGCTGCTCCTGCCAGCCACGATTCAGGCCCAGGAGGGCCTGACCGTGAAGGTCTATCCACGCGCCGGCCTCGTGGCGCCGGATGACTACTTCTACGAGATCTTCACCAACTTCTCGGGCGACGGACCTGTCGAGTGGACCACCGGCGCGCTGGGCCGGGCGTTCGTGGCGGGTCTCGGCGCCGAGGTAGGGTTCGGCATGGAGGGTGTGCTGGTACGGGCCGAGATCATGCGGTCCTTCGACACGTGGCTCCTCGCCACGCACGGGATCGTCCAGCCCCGGGTTCTGTTCGAGCCCCCTCGGATCGTGAACACGTTTCTGGACGTGCCGGTCACGGTCACGTTCACGTCGGTCCAGGTGGTGCTGCCTACCAGGCTCGACATCTGGCGCATCGAGCCGTACGTGCTGCTGGGATTGGGCGGGAAGCGCTACGGAATCGGCGAGTCGGTGCAACCCAATGACGTCGGGGCCGTCCTGCCATCCGACGGGTTCACGTGGGGAGGAGATCTCGGCGGCGGGTTCACGATCGACGCCTTCGGGCTCAGCGTGGACGTCCAGCTTCGCGACACCATCAACCGCTACTGGGGCAAGACCCAGCACGACCTGCTGTTCACCGGCGGGGTGCTGTGGCGTCCTTGGTGAGGCGAGGCCGACCGCACGCACCGTTCCCCGCATCAGGCACGATCAACAGCACGTCCGACGTCATGGTGCCTCGGTGCGGCCTGGACTGTCGGAGCGCCGCTACCCGTCGCCGCTCGAGCGCACGGTGATCGTCTCGAGACCGTGGGCATTGGGGCCGGTCTCAGCCCGCCTGAGTAGCCACGCGAACAGGAACCCGAGAAACCCGAGGATCGAGAAGATCCACATGCCCAGGGCGTAACCTCCGGGGTTGGTGGCGCTGGCGGCCGAGTAGTCGTTGGCCCATCCGATCAAGAAGTTGAAACCCGCGAGACCGATGTTTTGGATCATCGTCATGAGCCCGTACGCGGTTCCAAGCTTGTTCTGGTCCACCAGGTACGCCACTGACGGCCACATCACGGCAGGCACAAGCGAGAACGCGATGCCCATCATGCCCATGGGGATCAGGAGCGACGTCGTCGTATAGGCCATCATCAGGTACACGGGCACCAGGAGGAGCGAGCCGAACATCATGAACAGCGATCGCCGGCCCACGCGGTCCACGAGTAGCCCGAACAACGGCGTGAAGACCATCGCGAACAGGGTGATCAGACTCGAAAGGAAGCCTCCGAACTCGCGGGTTGTCCCGTGGCCCTCGATGAAGAACTTCACGGCGAAGGTCTGGAACGGGAACACCGCCGAGTAGAAGGTCACGCACAACAGCACTACG
>CAYGCN010000113.1:4485-7060 GCA_964348385.1 uncultured Gemmatimonadaceae bacterium | reverse complement strand
CACCGAACGCGAAGGAAAGCTCCTTTCCCTTGAACCATTTCGCGATGGCCGTCGTGACGGAAACGATCAACGATTCGGCCCCGATGCCAAACACGAGCCGGCCTGCCGCCATCACCGCCAGTGTGCCGGTGGTCGCCGTGATCGCCCCGCCCAGAAAGCAGAGCATGCCGAACAGCAACGTTGCCTTCTTCACCCCGATCCGGTCGATCACGATCCCGCCCACAAGGACCATGATGATGTTCGGCACGCTGTAGATCGCGTTCAGCAGGCCGATGTTCCGATCGGAGAAGCCGAGCTGCTCCTTCAGCAGGTCGGCGATCGGACTCACCGCATCGTAGATGTAGTAGTTCCCGAACATCGCCAAGCTGATGACGACGAGCACCACCCACCGGTAGGCGGTCGGTGGAGGCGGTCGGGACTCGTTGTGGGCCATCGCGGCTGCGGTCATGCACACCGTCCAGTCATCGTCAGCGCTCCGAGCGGAGTGCGCCCATGATACTCCACGCCCGCGGCGTTCGCTACGCCGGCCGTACGGTCGCGCTGGGTTGACGGGGGAAGCGAGGCGTGAGGTCTCGGGGGTAGGCCGCTCAGGTGAGCACCGGGTATCCGCGCGACGCCGCGTACGCCGTGAGCTGCCGAATGCCGCCCCTGAACGAGTAGGCTTCGTACCCCTCGCGCTGCATCACCTCGGCCACGTAGGCGGACTGGACGCCGAAGCTGCAGTAGAGCACGTAGACTCGCGTCTTGTCCAGCTCGCGGAACCGCGTGGCGAGATCGTCCAACTCGCGGTGCACCGCCCGGGGGTAGTGCCACGCACGGTAGTGGTGGGGCTCGCGGCAGTCGATCACCACCGCGTCGTCCGGGATGTCGGCCTTGAAGATGTAGGGCTGTACCAGGTCGACCGCCTCGAGGCTGCGCAGTTCCAGCACTTTGCGTCGCGCAACCGCCTCGGTGAGCAGCGACAGATCGACCCGCGACTCCTCGTCCTCAGCGGCGTGCGGCTTCGCGTGCGTCACCGGACGATGCGGTAGGATGGCGCAGTACTCCCGGATGTGCTTGCTCAACACGCCGGTGCCGATGCGGTCCGCCCGGGCGATGATCTCCTCCTTGTCGAGACCCACCAACGGCCGCAGCACGGGGAGCGAGGCCACCCCGTCGATCGCGCGCAGGTTGCCCAGCGTCTGCGACGAGACCTGCCCCACCGACTCCCCGGTGACGATCGCTTCGGCGCCGATGTCCCGAGCCACGGCCTCGGCCGCACGGTACATGAGGCGCTTCAGCACCACCTGCCAATACTTCGGCTGCACGGTCTCCTTGAGCGATCGCACGGGCTCCTCGAAGCCAACCACATGGATCCGCGGTCGATCGCCGTAGCTCCACACGTCGGCAAGCACCTTGGCGACCGACACCACTGCGCGCTCGTACGCCTCGCCGCTCAGGTTGCAGAACACGTAGTCGAGCGATACCCCGCGCTTGAGCATGAGCCAGGCGGCCACCGCCGAGTCGAACCCGCCGGAGAGGAGACAAACCGCCTTGCCCTCGACCCCGAGTGGGAGGCCACCCACGCCGCGCGTCTTGCCCGAATAGAGGAAGGCCTGGCCGTCGCGCACGTCCACGGTCACGGTGACATCCGGCCGGGACAGATCGACCGTGGCATCGGGATTGAGCGCGGCGCCAAGCCGGATCTTCACCTCGCGCGAGCTGAACCCGACGTCGCCGGTGATGCGCGTGCGCACGGCATACGTCTTCCACCGCACCCGGGCCCCGAAGAGGTCCGTCCCGACGCGTACGATCGCGTCAAGGTCGGGCTCGAGCCGCGCCTCGACCTCCGAGATGCTGCTCACGCCGAACACCGCCGAGAGCTGATGCAGGGCGGCGCGATCGGTGGCCTCGACCAGCAGGTGGCTCCACCGCGACTCCACGCGCCCCTCGATTCCCGCGGATGCGAGGGCGTCCCGGAGATTCCGCACCAACTGCTGCTGGAAGCGTCTCCGTGTCCCACGCGCCTTCGTTGCCAGCTCCGGCGCGACCCGGACCAGATACAGGAATCGCTGGGAATCGGCCATGTGAGGAAGCTAGCGGTTGGGCGGTTAGGCGGTTAGGCGGTTGATTAGAGCAAGTCCAACGGCCTTACCCCCCTACCGGCCTACCGTCCTACCGTCCTACCGTCTTTAGAGGTTCCGCGGTACGCCCGCCGCCTCTCCCTTGGGCACCACCGGTTCCTCGGTGTCGGGGATGGGATCCTCGCCGGGGTTCACGAAGCGGTCATGCTCCAGCATGTACTGGCGATCGTACAGCTGGCGGTAGCGGCCCCGCTTGGCGAGGAGCTGTTGGTGGGTGCCCCGTTCCACGATCTCGCCCCCCTCGAGCACCAGAATCTGATCGGCGCTCCGGATGGTGGACAGGCGATGCGCGATGACGAAGGTCGTGCGTCCCTGCCGCAGCCGCCGCAGACCATCCTGGATCATCGCCTCGCTCTCGCTGTCGAGACTCGACGTGGCCTCGTCGAGAATGAGGATCGACGGATCGGCCAAGATGGCACGGGCGATGGCGACGCGCTGGCGCTGGCCGCCCG
>CAYGCN010000113.1:0-4475 GCA_964348385.1 uncultured Gemmatimonadaceae bacterium | reverse complement strand
GCGTGTGGCTTGGAGAACGCGATGTTCTCGGCGATGGTGCCGTCGAACAGGAAGTTCTCCTGCAGCACCACACCCAATCGGCTGCGATAGTCACGCAGCCGAATCGTGTCGAGATCGCGTCCGTCCACGCGCACTCGGCCCGACTTGGGGCGGTTGAACGCCATAACCAGGGAAATCAGGGTGCTCTTGCCCGATCCGCTCGATCCGACGAGGGCCGTCGTGGTCCCCGGAGGGGCGCGGAAGGCAACCCCCTTCAGCACCGGGACATCGGTCTCGTACTCGAACCACACGTCGTCGAAGGTGATTTCACCGTCGATCGTGCTGAGAGGCTCGCGGCGGGCGTCCTCCTCCCACTCGGTCGCCATGCGCCGGATCTCGCGGATGCGGTCGAGCCCGGCGAACGCCTCGCTGATCTGGGTGCCGATTTCCGAGATGTCCACGAGCGGCATCGCCACGAGCCCCACGAAGAACACGTACATGATGAAGTCGCCGAGCGACATCGTGCCTTCGATGATGGCGCGCCCGCCCACCAGGATCATGATGACGCCCACGGCCCCGACGATGATCGTCGTGACCGACATGATGGCGGAGATGCCGGTGATGCTCTTCGCGATGTTCCGGAACAGCCGATGCGCCCCTTTAGCGAATGTGTGTGCCTCGCTGCGCTCCGCCGTGTACGCCTTCACCACACGAATCCCGCCCAGCGACTCGCCAAGCCGGCCCGTGACCTCGGCGTTGATCTTGGACCGCTCGCGGAACACCGGCCGGAGCCGCTTGAAGGCAAACGTCATCGCGCCCGCAAACGTCGACAGCACCACCAGGATCACGAGGGTGAGCTTCCAGTTCAGCACGAACAGCACCGACAGGGCGATGGCGGCCGTGACGAACCCGCCGGTGAGCCGCACGAGCCCGGTCCCGACGAGATTCCGGATCCCCTCGGCATCCTGCATGATGCGCGCGATCAGGACACCGCTCTTGGTGGAGTCGAAGAAGCGCACGGGGAGACGGCTCACGTGCGCCATGACGGACTTGCGCATGTCGGTGATGGCGCGCTGAGCCATCACTCCCAGCACCTGCGACAGCGCAAACGAGGTGCTCCCCTGAACCAGCGCGGCCACCCCGATGGCGGCCGCCAGCGGCAGCAGGAGATCGGCGCGCTGCTTCCCAATGACGTCATCGATGAGCCACTTCGACGAGGCGGGCATGACCATGCCGGCCAGGCGGTTCACGATCATGAGCGCGCCGCCGAGGGCCAGCCGCTTGCGGCGCGCCCACACGATCTCCCGGGCCTCGCGCCACACGGCGGAGAGCTCCGGCTTGGTCTTCTTCTGGTCCGCGGGTCGGCTCACGCGGTGAAACACTCACGAGGAAGGAGGGGGAGTCAACCCTGCCCCTAACGGCGGCCCCGTTGGCGCCGTAGTTTCCCCCATGCCGTACGCCCTCATGACCAGCGGCGGGAAGGACTCGACGCTCGCCCTGGATCGTGCCAGGCGGGCCGGGCTCGACGTGCAGCTCCTCGCGGCGATCTACGACGGCGCCTCGGGACGCATCCGCTACCACGGTCTCCGCAAGCAGCTGCTCGAGGAGCAGGCCAGAGCGATCGGGATCGACCTGGTCACCGCACCGATGCCCGTGCACGCGTTCGAGCCCGTCTTTTGCGATTTGCTCGAAACGCTCACTCAGCGAGGGATCACCGGCGTCGTATTCGGCAACGTGCATTTGACCGACATCCGCGAGTGGTACGAGCAACGGGTGCGGGCCGCCGGTCTGGAGCATGTCGAGCCGTTGTGGGGTGACCCGAGCGTGGAGGTGGCGTGGGAGGTCGTGGAGCGCGGCTACCGCGCCCTGGTGATTTCGGTCAACCTCGGCATGGCGGCAGTGCGATACCTGGGCAAGGAGCTGGACGCGGACCTGGTCACCGAGATCTCGTGTTCCGACGACCTCGATCCGGGGGGCGAACGAGGTGAGTACCACACGTTCGTGTTCGACGGGCCCGAGTTCCGGCACCCGGTGGGCTTCACTCGGGGAGAGACCATCGAGGCGGACGGACACCGCGTTCTGGATCTGCTCCCCATGAATGGGCAGCTGGCTACCCCCGTCGCCTGAACCGACATCGATGAGCGCGAGACGATCGCAACGGCGCGCACGATCCGGACGCGGACTCTCCCTGCTGTGCGGGCTCGTCCTGACGGCCACGACCCCGGCGACGACCCAGGTGGTCATCGAGCGATACCAACCCACCGCAGGGGTGCTGCGCATCGGGCCGGAGGCGGACCGGGCCGTGCCGCTGACGCCGAAGGGGTTTACCCTGATGCTCCCGGCGGGGCCCGAGCAGCCGCGCGGTTTGGTGGTGTTTTTCGACGCTCGGCCGCCCGCGGTCGATGGTCCTGCCGACTCGGGTTCCTTCGGCTACGAGGCGGCTGTGCGCGGTGTCGCGGAGTTGCACATCACGACGGGAAACCCGCTCGATTTCTTCTTCAATGACAGCACGATGGCGGACGTGGCGCGACGCATTCAGGAGGTGCTCGCGACCAACGGTCTTCGTGATACGCCCGTGTACTTCGCCGGCCTGTCACTCGGCGGGACGCGCGCGCTCAAGCTCGCCATCTTCCTGGAGCAGCACGGCCAGGAGTATTGGCTCGAGCCTGCCGCTGCGGCGGTGGTGGACGCCCCGCTCGACATGATCCGGTTGTGGTACGCCGAGCAACGCGCGGCCCAGGATGCGTTCCACCAGGCAGCCGCCGACGAGGGACGCTGGGTGACCTACCTGCTGGAAGCAAACCTCGGTGGCTCGCCACATCACCGGTATTGGCGCTATGTCGCGTACGCCCCGTTCACGTACTCGGCGCCTCATGGCGGCAACGCCGCCCATCTCCGTGATCTCCCGCTGCGGGCCTACCACGAACCGGACATCGACTGGTGGATCGAGCAGCGGCGCAAGAGCTACTACAGTATGAACTCGGTCGATCTCGCCGGCTTGGTCACCGACCTCCGGCTCCTGGGAAACACCCGCACCGAGTTGATCACCACGCACAACGAGCGGGAGGGATACGCCGACGGCACATCGCCGCACAGCTGGTCCATCGTGGACAACGGGGAGCTGATCGACTGGTTCCTCGCTCACCGCGAGCAATGAGCCCGCCGTCGCCCTCGTCACATATCGCCGTACTGCCCTGACGCCAATACATGCCCGCGAGAGAAGCATGTGCCGAAACATCAAGCGACTGCGCTACCCCGACCGGCCCCCGACGGACGCCGAACTCGAGGCGGCCGCCCTGCAATTCGTCCGCAAAATCAGCGGATACCACGTGCCGTCCCTCGCCAATCGGGCGGCGTTCGACCGCGCCGTTCGCGACGTTGCCACCGCGTCACGCCGGCTATTTGCCTCGCTCCAGACCCGAGCCCCCACCAGCACGCCTGATCGTCGACCCGCATGAACACGGTGCGCTACATCCTCGGGGTCCTGCTCGTCGTGACGGTCCCCCCGGCCGTCTTCGTGTGGTTTGCCATTCATCCGTTCGTCCGCTTCTGGCGCCGACTCGGGCCCGGCCGAACGTACGCCATCCTCGCCGTGCCGTGGATCGCGTCGATGTGGCTCCTGTTCCGCGCGCGCCGCGTGCTGCTGGCTACCGACTTCGGGACTCGATGGCCGCTCGTCGCGGCGGGGGTCGTGCTGTTCGCGGGCGTGGTGACGCTCGGCCTCTCACGGCGCCGCCATCTCACCACGCGCATCCTCTCCGGCATCCCCGAATTGCGGGAGGGTGACCCGGGACGGCTCCTCACCGAAGGGATTTACGCGAAAATCCGCCATCCGCGATATATGGAGGTGATGCTGGGGGTGCTTGCCTACGCCCTCGTGGCCAACTATCTGGGCGGATATGCGGTCGTGGTGGTGACCGCCGTGGCCATGGTTCCACTGGTCGTGCTGGAGGAACGGGAACTGCGAGACCGGTTCGGCAGCGCGTACGACGAGTACAGCCGACGGGTGCCGCGGTTCATCCCGCGATGGCGCTGAGCGCCGCAGCCGGGGGCAGGCCGCGGCCCTCACACGACCTGGCGAACCTCCAGGCCTCCGTCTACTCTACGAGTATCCCGCGGCCGGAGGCGTAGGTGGCCGACTCCCTGAAGCGCCTGCAGGCGGCCCTGGCGGACCGCTATGCAGTGGAGCACGAAGTGGGCAGCGGTGGCATGGCCACCGTCTACTATGCGCAGGACCTGCGGCACGAGCGGCCCGTGGCGATCAAGGTCCTGCGGCCGCAGCTCGCGGCGGCGCTCGGCCCAGAGCGGTTCCTGCGCGAGATCAAGACGACTGCGCGCCTCCACCATCCCCACATCCTCGCGCTGCACGACTCCGGTGAAGCCGACGGGTTCCTGTACTACGTGATGCCGCTCGTCGAGGGCGAGTCGCTCCGCGATCGCATGACCCGCGAGGGCCAGCTCCCCCTGGACGAAGCGCTCCAGATCCTTCGCCCACT
>CAYGCN010000112.1:5873-10174 GCA_964348385.1 uncultured Gemmatimonadaceae bacterium | reverse complement strand
CTGCTCAACCCCCGCTGGTCCACGAGCTTCGGACAGCGCTTCACGGACGAGATCTCGAAGGGTTGGGGTGGGAAGGTCTTCATCGACGTCATGGCTGGGGTGGAACATGCGGCGCGGCTGCCGTATGTAGACTCCACCCGGATCGCCGCTGCCGGTGGTTCCTACGGCGGATACATGGTGAATTGGATCAATGGGAACTCGAACCGGTTCGATGCGCTGATCTCCCATGCCGGCGTCTACAACCTCGAGGCCTTTTACGGTGCCACCGAGGAGTTGTGGTTTCCCGAGTGGGAGTTCGGAGGGCCCCCCTGGGTAGAGCGCACGTACTACGAGCAGTGGTCGCCGCACCTGCCCGCTTGCTCTATTTTCCCGATGAGGGCCACTGGATCGGCAAGCCGGACAATCAGCGCCTCTGGTGGACCGAGGTCCACGCGTGGCTCGCCCGGTATTTGAGCGGGTCGATCCCCTGAGCGCCCGCGCCGCGTTCCCGCATCTCGCGGCGGGCCGACGTTCCGCGTGACCGCAGTGATCGACCCCCTGTACCGATCGCGTTCCGGCGCCGGCGCGGAACTGGGCCGGCAAGCGTACAAGCGGTTGCGACCGCCCATCGTCGTGGTGGGCGTGACGCCCACGGGTGTCGAGATTGCCGCCAGCGCCGCGAAAGCTCTGGACGTGCCGTTCGACGTGGTCGTCACGGCGCACGTCCGCATGGAAGGACTGGGGATTCTTGGAGCGGTGGCCGAGGATGCCAATGCCGTGTTGGATTCGGCGTTCCAGCCGAGGTTCGGCGTCATGCAGGCGCTAGACGAGGCGATCGAGCGGGCCCGGCGCGTGGTGAAGACCGACCGAGTGTTGTTTCGCGGTCAGCGACCGCTGCGCTCGGTGACCGGTATGGACGTCGCGGTCGTGGATGGTCATCTCACGGTACCCTGGAAGGTGTTGGCGGCGGCAGCAGCGATCCTGGAGGCCCACCCGAGGCACGTGGTCGTTGCCGCCCCGGTGAGTACTCAATCCGTGCAGGAGCGTTTACGTGCCCGACGACTCGAATTCGTCTGCCCCACCGTGCTCGCCGACCCGGAGGGACACCCACGCCCGTTCGGCGATCCGGACGACCCCAGCGCTGAACGTCTCCGGAGCATCATCATCGCGCGTGAAGCGGCCTAGTCGCCTTCTCGCGCTGCTGCTGGTCTTCGGCGCGCTTCCACTCGAAGGCCAGCTGACACCGCCGTCGACGGGTGGGGCGCCGCAGTTCGACTACCTACTTCAACAGGTGGCTGAAAGCCGACGCCTCCTCGTGATCGGGGCACATCCGGATGACGAGGACACCGCGCTGCTCGCATTGGCCGCGCGGGGATACGGGGCCCAGGCCGCCTACCTCTCGCTGTCGCGAGGTGATGGGGGACAGAACCTGATCGGTACGGAGCTTGGCGTAGGGCTCGGCATGCTCCGGTCCCGGGAGCTGGAGGCGGCTCGGAGCATCGACGGTGGGCATCAGTTCGTGACGCGAGCGTTCGATTTCGGGTACAGCCGCTCGCTCGAGGAGACGGCGGCCCTGTGGCACCATGACTCGATCCTGAAGGACGCCGTGCGCATCGTCCGGCGGTATCGACCGCACGTCATCGTATCCGTGTTTTCCGGTACCGAACGGGACGGCCACGGCCAGCATCAGATGGCCGGGCGCATCGCCCACGAGGTCTTCGAGGTTGCGGGGGACGCACGACGTTTCCCGGAGCTCGAAAGCGAGGAGGGCCTCACGCCATGGACCCCGCTGACGCTGTACCGCTCGGCGCGATTCCAGGGGGGCGATGAGCGGGTGGATCTGCCAACTGGTGGCTTGGATCCGCGGATCGGCCTCACGTACCATCAGGTCGCGATGGCCAGCCGCTCGCGCCACAGCTCGCAGGACATGGGTCGCGCCCAGCCCATCGGCGCCCAGCGGACCGCAATTGCGCCGGTCACCGGCCCGACCGGGACCACCGCGCCAACGCTGTTCGCGGGAATCGCCCGGGAGGCATCCTGGCTGACCTCGCTCGCCGATTCCCTGCGCAACGTCGTGACGCCGACGCGTCTGGCGTCCGCCGTCCCGGTCCTGAACACCGCACGCCGGCGGTGGCGAGACGAGGGCGGTGATTCCCGGCGCGACTCCCTGCTGCAGCAGAGCATTGCGGTCGGTGCCGGGATCCTGATCGACGCGACCACGGACGTCGAGCGGATCGTTCCGGGGGGGAGTCTGACGGTGCGGGTGCAGCTCTACAACGCCGGTCCCTATGCGGCCGAGCTGCGCGGCATCGAACTGGCCGTGCCCGCGGCGTGGCACCTCGAGAGGAATGTCGTCTCACGGCCACTCCCCTCGGGGTCGGACGTGGAAGTGGCGCTCACCGTCGCGGTACCCGGGGACGCTCGGTTGAGCCAACCCTACTACCTGCGCCGTCCCCTTCAGGGGGGGATGTACGACTGGTCCGACACGGAGCCCCGCGTGCGCGGGGAGTTGTTCGAACCTCCGCTGATCGTTGCGACGGCGCTGGTGAGTGTCGACGGCGGTCTCCCGATCCGTGTCTCTCGGGAGGCGACCTATCGCTACACGGATCAGGCCGTCGGTGAGGTACGGCGCCCGATCGTCGTCGTGCCGGCCGTCGGTGTGTACCTCACGCCGGGGGTGACCGCGTGGTCGACCCGCACCGATGCAGCGCGCCCGTTCACGCTAACCGTGACGCAGTATGGGAACCGTGCGGTGGACGGCGAGGTGGTGCTCGAGATCGATCCCTGGGGAGTGCGGCTGTCGCAGCCGGTGTCGCTGGACGGGGCCGGGGACTCGCGCACCCACCGCTTCCCGGTGCGCCGCCCGCCGACCGTTCATGACGGATCGGCGGCCGTGCGGGCGTCGGTGATCACGCCGGACGGAACCAGGTACGCATCGACGGTGGAATCGATCGCCTATCCGCACGTCCGACCCACGACGTGGCTTCGAGCGGCGGCCGGCACGGTCCACGTGGGTGACATCGTCTTGCCAGAACTGCGCGCGGTTGGGTACGTCCGTGGCGCGTCGGACCGCGTACCGGAGGCCCTCCAGGCGATCGGGCTCCCAATCCGCATCATCGACGCCCCTGAGCTAGCCACCGCCGACCTGCGAGGGTACGACGTCGTCGTCATCGGGAGCCGAGCGTACGAGACCGACAGCGCCCTCACGAGGCACAACGACCGGTTACTCGCCTACGTGCGCGAAGGTGGCCGGCTGGTGGTGCAGTATCAGCAATTTCAGTTCGCCCGTGGTAACTATGCCCCGTATCCGATTGAGATGGGGCGGCCCACCGCTCGAGCGACCGACGAGACCGCGCCGGTCACCATACTCGATCCGGACCACCCCGTGTTCCGGGTGCCGAACGATCTTGAGCCCGCCGACTGGGATGGCTGGCCGCAGGAACGTGGGCTGTATTTCGCGGGGTCGTGGGATGACCGGTACTTCCCGCTGCTCGAGATGGCGGATCCGGGGATGCCCCCGCTGCGCGGTGCCCTGCTGCTGGCGCGGTATGGCGAAGGATCGTACGTGTACACCGGCCTGAGCTTCTTCCGCGCACTCCCTGCCGGCACGCCCGGGGCGTTTCGCCTCTTCCTGAATCTCCTGGCCTGGAAAGGCTGACGGTGCGAGAGCCGGCGAACTCCAAGACGACCGAGTCCCGATCGGCGCGCGAACGCTTCCGCCGGACGCTGCTGCGCGTCCTCGTCGTGCAGGCCTTGGCCTTGCTCGTCCTCTGGCTACTGCAGGTTCGGTACGGATGACCTCCGAGGCCGCGTGCATCCGCTAAACTGGCTCATCGTCGGCGCCTACCTGCTCTACGTCGTCGTCGACGGCGTGCGTCGGTCCAAAGGCACCGACCGCATCGAGGGTTACTTCCTCGCCAACCGCAGCCTCCCGTGGTGGGTCGTGGGGCTCTCGGTGATGGCCACCCAGCTCTCGGCGGTGACCCTTATCGGCACCACTGGGCAGGGGGCGACGGACGGCATGCGCTTCGTCCAGTTCTACTTCGGCCTGCCCCTGGCAATGGTGATTTTGGGCGTCACCCTGGTGCCGTTCCTCCATGGGTCGAAGGTCTTTACCGCGTACGAGTACCTCGAACGGCGGTTCGACGCGAAGACCCGGTCGCTCACCAGCTTTCTGTTCCTACTATCCCGCGGTATGTCGGCCGGTACGATTCTCGCCGCGCCCGGAGTGGTCTTCGACGACGAGAACAGCCCTACTCCGACGGGCACGTTCTTCCCGGGAATCACGACGGTGACGCTGACCCTGACCTTTGACGACCTCA
>CAYGCN010000112.1:0-5863 GCA_964348385.1 uncultured Gemmatimonadaceae bacterium | reverse complement strand
TACGATTCTCGCCGCGCCCGGAGTGGTCTTCTCCGCCGTGTTCGGCGTGGACCTGGTCTGGTCGGTCGCGTTGATCGGCGTGCCGACCGTCCTTTACACCATGGTGGGAGGGGTGCAGGCGGTCGCCTGGGTGGACGTGAAGCAGATGGTACTCATCGTTGCCGCGCTCGTCGCCGTGGTGGTGGTCCTGCTGGTGCAGCTGCCGGTGAGCCCGGACGATGCGCTCCGGATCGCTGGCGCCACCGGACGCCTCGAGGTGTTCGACTTCTCGTTCGACGTGAACCAGACGTACACGTTTTGGTCCGGGTTGATCGGCGGCACATTCCTGATGCTGTCCTACTTCGGCACTGACCAGAGTCAGGTCCAGCGCTACCTCACGGCCCGCTCGGTGGACGAGGCACGGACCTCACTGCTCATGAGCGCGTACTGGAAGATCCCGCTCCAAGCCCTCGTGCTGCTGGTGGGAGTCCTCGTGTTCGTGTACTACCTCTTCCAGCCGAGCCCGCTCCTGTTCAACCCGGCGCACGAGGCGCGGGTGCGCACGGCGGACGCGCGTGCGTTCTCGTCGCTCGAAGCGCAGTACGCAGAGGCATTCCGCACGCAGAACGTCGCGGCACGGGCGGTAGCCGATGCCAGGGATACCGGCGATGACGCGGCCGTCCTGGCGGCCGTCGACGCCTTCCGCGCCACCGAGGCCGCAACGCAAGGCGTCCGGAGCGAGGCGCTGGCCCTGGCCGAACAGGTCACCGGCGAGCCGTCGCAGGACGTGAACTACGTGATTCCTCGGTTCGTGCTGCACGAGCTGCCGATCGGATTGGCCGGGATCTTCATCGCGGCCGTGATGGCGGCCGCCATGTCCAGCATCGCCGCCGAGTTGAACTCTCTGTCGACGGCCACGGTCATTGACTTCTATCGGCGGTGGTTTCGCCCCCGCGCATCCGACGGGCACTATCTCGTCGTCTCGAAGGTCGCCACGGGTATGTGGGGCCTGTTCGCCTGCGCGGTCGCGGTGTACGCGGCGACGCTGGGATCGCTCATCGAAGTCGTGAACCGGTTCGGGTCGTTCTTCTACGGCTCGATCCTCGGGGTCTTTCTGCTTGCGATGCTTCCGGGCTCGCGTGCCCCTGGAGCCTTCGTGGGTCTGCTGGTCGGCATGGGTGCGGTGGCCTCCGTGACGTTCGGCGCTCCGTCCGTGTCGTTCCTGTGGCACAACGTGGTCGGTGCCGTCACCGTGGTCGCGGTCGGTGTCGTGCTGAGTCGGACGCTCCCTTCCGCGCGGGCGCCCATCGCGTGAGGCGTCCTATTCCGTGAAGAAGCTCGCGGTCCTCATGGCGTCGGCGTTCGTGGACATGCTCGGGTTCGCGATGATCTTCCCCCTGCTTCCGTTCTACGCCCTCCGGCTGAACGCGGAGGAGTGGGTGATCGGATGGATGATCGCGAGCTTCTCCATCATGCAGCTGGCATCGGCCCCCCTGTGGGGACGATTCTCCGACAACTTCGGACGACGCGCGTCGATTCTCATCGGCCTCGGCACCTCGGCCGTCGCCTTCCTCGTCTTCGGGTTTGCCGTCAGCATCTGGATGCTGTTCGTGTCGCGCATCGTGCAGGGTCTGGGTGGCGGCACGACCGGTGTGCTGCAGGCGTATGTCGCCGACGTCACCGAGCCGAGGGACCGCGCCAAGGCCCTCGGCTGGCTATCCGCGGCAACCGGGGCAGGCGTGATGATCGGCCCGGCCATCGGGTCGCTGGCGTTCAAGTGGGGGCACGAGGTTCCCGGGATCGTGGCGGCGTCCCTGTGCGTGTTGAATATCGCCTTTGCATGGCGCTGGCTTCCGGAGTCGTATCCCGGGCGTCAGGTCGACGGCGCCGGTACGGACCAGCGAGCCGCGCGGTCCATTCGGGTCATGATTCTCGAGATCCTGCGTGCCCCGCGCTCCGAGATCTCGCTGCTGATCTGGACCTACGCCGGCGGCATGCTCGGCTTCATGTCGATGACCGGTGTGCTCGCGCTGTATTTGGCCAGCGATTTCGGCGTTACGGAGGAGTCGATCTTCATCTTCTTCGTCTACCTGGGCGCGATCGGGGTCATCATGCGGGCGGTGCTCCTCGGGAAGCTGATCGACTGGCTGGGAGAAGTCCGGCTCATGCGGGTGGGCGCCGTGCTCCTGGCCCTGGGACTCCTGGCCATCCCCGTCCCGCGCTCCGTCGTCTCGCTGGGCATCGTCCTGGGACTCGTGCCCATCGGCACCGCCTGCCTGTTCCCCGCGGTTTCGGCGCTCATCTCGCACCGGGCGGAAAAACACGAGTTGGGCCAGACCCTGGGTGTGCAGCAGGCGTTCGGCGGCGTCGCGCGGGTGATCGCTCCTATCTGGGCGACCGCGGCCTTCGGAGCCCTCGGTGTGGGCGTGCCGTTCTACCTCGCCGGGGGGATCGTCGCGCTCGTGATTCTGGCCACGCTCGGGGTCAGGGGCCGCGAGTCGGTGCCGGAACCCGTCGCCGTGCCGGGGGAGGGTGAGGCGTAGTACGAACCGCCGATCGCGCCTACGCTCCCGAGCGCGTCACCGAGCTTCCTCGAGGTGGGTGCTGAGGAACCGGAGCACTCTGTCGCGGTACCGGGCTCCGCCGATGTCGTACGTGTCGTTGTGTCCGGCTCCCTCCAGCACGTAGAACTCCTCCGCCCGTCCCGTGTCGGCCACCGCTCGCCCCATGTCGATCGGCGCGATCCAATCCGCGGTACCGTGAATCACGAGGAGCGGCACGTCGAGACGGCCCGCCCGATCCAGGTTGTCGAGACCGAGATTCACTAGGCCCGGCGGCACCAGGGCATAGTGTTCCCGCGCCATGTCGCGTCCGGTGGTGAACGCCGATTCGAGTACGACGGCCGCGACTGGGCGTTCGCTCGCGAGGTACAACGCGACCGCGCTCCCGATGGACCGTCCGTACACGGCGATGCGCGTCCGGTCGATGGCGGGCTGTCGTGCCAGGAAGTCCCACGCCGCTTCGGCGTCACGGTACACGCCGCGCTCCGTCGGCTCACCATCGCTTTGTCCGTACCCACGGTAGTCGAGCGCGAGCAGTCCCATGCCGGGCGGGCGGAATTCACGGATGACCGAGCCGATCCCGCCGACCGTCTCCATGTTGCCGTGAAACCAGATGAGGGCGGGAGCGCCGACGCCGGTTCCCGGAGCCGGTGAGGGAGGGAGGTACCACCCGCGCAGAGCGACGCTGTCGGCCGTGAGCACGGTGACCACGCGGCCATCCGGCATCCCGAAGGTGCTGGGAGGAGGCAGCGGTCCGCCGGGTGCCGGGAACGCGATGCGATGCTGAAATCGCCAGGCGAGAAACATGACGACGGCGTATCCAACCACGAGAACGGCGAGTACGCGGAGGGCGATCGAGAGCATACGCGTGTAGTTCGGCACGGGGTTCGGTCAACCGGCTTTCCGGGTCAGTGCGCCTCGAGCATGGCAGCAGCCGCCATTGGGACGGTATGTCGGTGCTCGCAGTCACGTCGCGCGGCGGCGATCCAAATCCGGACCTCCGCCGGGAGCGGCCTGACCGGAGGTGGTCGCGCCGGGTCGGTCCCCTGCGCCGCCTTGACGGCGTTCCACAGGCGACCCGGCGTCCGGCGAGCCAGTGAGCAGACGGTCCGAACGTCGATCTCGGCGAGCGTCTCGGCATGGGAGCTGCCGATGCCCCGCAGCGTCACCAGCCGGGCCCATTCGGTCGTGGTCGTCGCCACATCGGGTGGGATGCCGGCGCGCTCCGCCACCACATCTGCGCCCGCCGCCGCGAGCCGAAACACCGAAGAGTAACCACCCTGTGCAAGCTGCTGCAGCTCGGTTGCGGAGAGGTGCGGCGCGTCCCGGAGTTGTGGCGTCGTCGACGAGATCGTCCGGCGCTCCATGCCGGCCAACGCGAGCGCGGCGAAGGCGCCGGCAACGAGCCAGCTGGCACCGTGCGCCAACGAGGTGCGCGGCGCAACCGTCCCCGCATCCGTCGGTATCGCGAACCCCAAGGCACACACCAGGTGGTACAGCGCCCACGCTTCCAAGGCGAAGAACGGGAAGCCCAGGAATCCCAGTGGGGGCATCTCGAAGAGCTTCAGGTGCTCGAGCCATGGAACGGTGTAGATCCACTGGCCGCGGGCGAAGAAGTTGAATGTCTCCCAGAGCAGCCCGATACCGAGGCCACCAAGCATCAGTCGCCCAATGCGGCCCCAGTCTCCCCGTGCCGCGTCCGCCAGGAGCGACCACTGGGGTCGCAGACGGTGCACGATGGGGTCGGCGAGCAGCCACGCGGCGCCCCAGGTGAGTGGAAAGAAGATCCGGGGCCACACAACCGTCAGGCCGAGGCTCACCACGCCGAGTAGCATCACCCCGTTCCGATGGCCGGGCCCGAATGCCAACGGTTGGGCTCGCCACGAACGCCCGACGCCGATCGCATCGAGGGCACGCTCGGCGAGCACGACCGCAGGGACCACCGTCGCGAACGAGACGATGATGCCGATCCAGCGCTCAACGGGGGCGGCGGGCAGGAACACGTAGTACCAGTTCTGCAGACGGAAGTTGGCGACCTCGAAGATCAGCCAGATCACCGCCGACCAGCCCAAGAGCGACACGATGCGCCGCGGGCTTGCGAACACGCGTCCGCGCCCGCTGACCGCGTGTGCGAATTCATCGGCGAGCACGAGGATGGGGTACCACGCGAACACGTAGAACCAGGTGGGCACCGGCTCGATGTCCATGACCAGCAGCACCCAGCCGGCGGTCAGGACCAGGAGGGCAACGGCAGCATGCATGGGTTGAAGGTGGCGAAGCCTGCCGGCTTTGCGCCAGCGCGCGGGTTGCCTGGCGCCCGATGCACCGATTGATTGCGCGCATGTCGGAGATCACACTGCTCTGCCGCGGCTTGGTCAAGCGCTACGGAGACGTCACGGCCGTCGACGGCTTGGATCTCGAGATTCGGGCCGGCGAGTGCTTCGGCATGCTGGGCCCGAACGGCGCCGGGAAGACCACCACCATCGAGATCCTCCAGGGCCTGCTCGAGCCGGACGTCGGTCGGGTCGAAGTGCTCGGCCGTGCGTGGGATGTGCACGAGCACGAGTTGCGCCAGCGCATGGGGACGCAGCTGCAGGAAACCAAGCTGCCGGACAAGCTCACGGTGGAAGAGGTCGTCGCGTTGTTTCGCAGCTTCTACCGGCGCGGAAAGACGGTCGAGCGTGTCCTCGAGGAAGTGCAACTCGTCGAGAAACGAGGCACGTGGGTGAGCCGGCTCTCGGGCGGGCAACGGCAGCGGCTCGCCGTGGCGTGTGCCCTCGTGAGTGAACCCGACGTGCTGTTTCTCGACGAGCCGACGACCGGCCTGGATCCGCAGTCCCGGCGGCAGGTGTGGAGTATCATCGAGCGCTTCCGCTCGGGCGGCGGCACCACGCTCCTCACCACGCACTACATGGAGGAGGCCGAGCGCCTGTGCGACCGCGTGGCCATCGTCGATCACGGCAAAGTGATCGCGCTCGGGACACCCCGGGAGCTCATCGAGTCGCTCGGGGCGGAGCACGTGGTCGAGTTTTCCATCGACAACGAGGTCGTCGTCTCCGACGACGTGTACTTCGGTCTCTCCGGAGTCGAGGGGGTCGTGCACGACGACGGAAAGACGCGGCTGACCGCGAGCCAGGTACATCTCGTGATTCCGGAGCTCATGCGGGCGCTCGAGCGCCGCGGGGCGACGTTGGACCGGCTCACCACGCACCACGCCACCCTGGAGGATGTCTTTCTGTCACTCACGGGGAGGCACCTGCGAGATGGCTAGGCTCCGCTCCTGGCCCATCTGGCATCTCACGCTGTGGCGCGTGCGGGAGTTC
>CAYGCN010000111.1:4923-10307 GCA_964348385.1 uncultured Gemmatimonadaceae bacterium | reverse complement strand
TATCGCCCTGGACCCCCTCACCTGGCTCAAGCGCCAATAAATCAATGAGATAGGGCCCGAGACCCGCACGCGGGGTTGCGTTCCTTTCCCGTCGGTGTTAATACATACGTATGATTGAACCGGAAGGCAACACAGCGCGCGCCGTCCTCGATGCCGCTCGGGAGCTGTTCATCGCCCATGGTTACGATGGCACGTCGATCCGAGCCATCACGGCGCGGGCTCAGGCCAACTTGGGCGCCGTGACCTATCATTTCGGCTCGAAAAGCGCGCTGTACAACGCCGTGGCGGAGTCGGTGATGACCCCGCTCAAGGAACATCTTGTCGGCATCGCGCGCTCCGGTCACCCGCCGCTCGACCGGGTCGAGGCGCTGCTACGCGGGTTCTTCGATTATCTTCGGGACCATCCCGAGCCCGCGCGGCTCATGGTGCAGCAGCTCGCGAGCGGGCACCCCGCACCCCAGGCCGTGAGCCGGGTCATCCGTGCCAATCACGACGCGCTCACCGACCTCATTGCCGAGGGGCAGGCCGACGGGACCATCCGAGACGGCGACCCCCGGTTTTTGGCGCTCAGCATCGTCGCCCAACCCGTCTGGCTCACGCTGGTCCGCCGTCTGTTGCAGCAGGCTGTCGGCATCGATCAGGACGAGCAAGACACCCGCCGGGATCTGGTCGACACCACCGTACGATTCGTCAGGGCCGGGCTGTCGGCCCGGCCGGAGACACGCCGATAACGGTCGCACATCACTCACGGGCCACACTCACGGCCGCGATCATGGCGCTGGTCCTGCCCGCGCAGCTCGCGGCCCAGACCCTCACGGACTCGGCGAGCGTGTTGACGTTGGATCACGCCGTCGCGTTGGCCCTCGAGGCGCACCCCGCGCTCCGGGCGGCGCTGGCGACCGAGGCCGAGGCCACCGCGCGCGTTCGCGAGGCGAACGCGCAATGGTTCCCGCAACTCAACGCGCGCGCCACGATGACGCGGTTCCAAGAGCCCATGCTCGTGTTTCCGCTGCACGAGCTGGACGTGAGCGCGTTTCCCGACTTCGAGCGCACGCTGGTCCAGGGCGGGCTCGATCTCGGGTGGCTCTTGTTCGACGGTGGCGGCCGACGGGCGCGAATCCGCGGCGCCCAGTCCCAGGGTCACCTGGCCGAGGCCGGAACGGCGGCCGCGACCATGGAGCTCATCGCCAGCGTCACCCGTGCCTACCTCGGTGTGCTCTCGGCCGCCGGCGTGCTCGACGCCCTGGACGACAACCTCGCCGCCCTCACCGCGGAGCGAGCGCGCGTCGAGCGCACGTTCGAGGCGGGGGGCGCAGCGGAGGTCGAGGTGCTCAGGGTGGAGGCTGCACTGGCACAGGCCGAGGCCGAACGCATCACGACCGCGGCACGGCTCGATGCGGTCGAGCGGAGTCTTGCGCGGCTGTTGACCGTGGAGCCAAGCGCTACCCGCGCCGCCCGGTTGCGACCAGTGACGTTGGCGGACTCGAGTCTGGCGCCGCGCGCGGTCTTGATGGCGCAGCTCGAGGAGGCCAACCCCGACGTGCTGCGTGCCGATCGCGGGGTGGAGACCGCCGAATGGGCGCGTCGCGCGGCGCAGGCCGCCTGGTTCCCGCGGCTCGACGCGGTGGGATCGTACGCCATGTGGGGAAGTACGGCGGGCGACTATGTGTTCGAATGGCAGGTCGGCGTGCGGCTCTCGTATCCCCTGTTCGTTGGCGGGGCCCGAACGGGCGCCGTCGCCGGTGCCTCCGCCCGGGCGGCCTACGCGCGCGAACAGGCACGACTGGTCCGTTTGCGGATGGCCGACAGCCTAGACCGCGCCCTGACGGGTGTCGATGAACAGCGCGCGCGCGCGACTGCCGTGGCCCGTGCCGTGGCTCAGCTCGCGGAGGTCGCGCGGATCGAGCAGCTCGCGCTGGAGGCGGGTGCCGGCACCCAGACCGAGTTCCTCCGGGCGCAGGCCGATCTGCGACGCGCGCGGGCTACGCTCGTCGAGGCCCGCTACGCTGAGATCCTCACTCGTGTGGACCTAGCGCGATCCACCGGTGCGCTGTCACCCGCCTGGCTCACAACCGTCCTGGAGACGCAGCAATGACCACGCAACGCCGACGGGTGATCGCCGCCGTGGTGGTGATCGCGACCGCACTCGTGACCGTCATCCTCGTCCTTGGCCGACGCACCGATGACGCCACCATCACGGCCTCGGGCACCGTCGAGGCCACGGAGGCCGACCTCGGGTTCCAGATCCCGGGACGAATCCACGTTCTGGGTGTCG
The DNA here is from genome assembly GCA_964348385.1 of uncultured Gemmatimonadaceae bacterium. GTDB lineage: Bacteria > Gemmatimonadota > Gemmatimonadetes > Gemmatimonadales > GWC2-71-9 > JAOTVV01. Next base: position 8,032 of record CAYGCN010000111.1, on the reverse strand, counting down.
ATGAGGGCGATCGAGTAGCTCAGGGCGACGAGCTTGCGGTCCTCGATCGCACGGAGTTACGGGCTCGCCTTCAGGCTGCAGAGGCTCAGGTCCGCGCGGCTCGGGCCAGACTGCGAGAGCTCGAACGCGGCTTCCGCGACGAGGAGATCGCGCAAGGGCGCGCTGCCCTGCGCGCCGCCGAACGCCGCCTGGAGAACGCCCGCCAGGACGCCGAGCGAGGCACGCGCCTGTATGAGGGCGGCGCCATCAGTCGACAGCAATACGACAATCTCCAAACCATGCTCACGCTGGCGCAGTCCGAGCACGAGAGCGCGCAGGAACGCATGCGGATTCTCGAGCGCGGTCCCCGCCGGGAACAGATCGAGGCGCAGCGCGGCGTGGTGGCCCAGGGCGAGGCCGCCGTGGCGCAGGTGGACGCGGCGCTGGACAACGCCGTCATCCGGGCGCCGTTCGACGGCATGGTCACCGTTCGACACCGTCAGGTGGGCGAGATCGTGGGCGCGGGGGTGCCGGTCTTCACCATCATGAATCCGGACGATCGCTGGATTCGGATCTACGTGCGCGAAGAGCTGGTCGGCCGCCTCGCGATCGGCACCCCGGCGTCGATCACTGCCGACGCCTTTCCAGAGCGCCGCTACGGGGGTCACGTCGTGTTCATCGCCAGCGAGGCCGAGTTCACCCCGCGCAACGTGCAGACGACGGCCGAGCGCGTGAAGCTGGTGTATCGGGTGAAGGTTCAGGTGATCGAGGATCCATCGTTCGACCTCAAGCCCGGCCTGCCGGCCGACGTCGTCCTGGACACCGCGGCTCGCTGATCGTGGACGGACCGAGCGTCGTGCTGTCCGACCTGTGCCGGCGGTTCCGGGACGTGGATGCCGTCGACCGGCTGACGTTCTCGGTGGAGCGCGGCGAGCTGTTCGGCATCGTGGGCCCGACGACCCTGCGGATGCTGGCCGGCGTGCTCAGGCCGACCGGAGGCGATGCCCGCGTGGCCGGCATCAGCGTGTCCCGCGATCCCGAGGCGGTGAAGCACCACATCGCGTACATGTCCCAACGGTTCGGGCTGTACACCGATCTCACGGTCCGTGAGAATATCGACTTCTACGCCGACCTGTTCCGCGTCCCCGCCGAGAAGCGCCCGGGCCGCCTCGAACGCCTCTACAGGTTCTCGGGTCTCGAGCCGTTCGAGCACCGGCTTGCCGGTCAGCTCTCGGGCGGCATGAAGCAGAAGCTCGGGTTGTGTTGTGCCCTCGTGCATGAGCCGGAGATCATGTTGCTCGACGAGCCGACGTTCGGCGTCGATCCGATCTCGCGGCGTGATTTGTGGCTGATCGTGCACGAGATGGTGGCCTCCGGCATCACGGTCGTCGTCGCCACGGCGTATCTCGACGAAGCGGAACGATGCGATCGGGTGGCAATGCTGCACGCCGGACGCCTGCTGGCGCTCGACACGCCCGACAACTTCCGGCGACGGCTCACCGGCCGGATCTACACCGTGCGGACGACCGCACCGCGACGGACCCGCGATCTGGTGGCCTCGCATCCCGCCGTGACGCACGCCGTGCTGTTCGGCGACGTGCTGCACGCCCTCCTGGACGATCCCGCAAGCGACTGGCCGACAGTCACGTCGCGCATCGTCTCGGCCGGTATCGAGATCCTCGACGAGGCGCCCGGCGAGCCGTCGCTGGAAGACGTGTTCATCGAGCTCGTCACGACCGCGGCGGCACATGCCTGACGCCGTCTCAGTGCGGTCGCTCACGCGGCGGTTCGGCGACTTCGTCGCTGTGGACCGCGTGTCGTTCGACGTCGGCGAGGGCGAGATCTTCGGCTTTCTCGGGCCCAACGGCGCCGGGAAGACGACGACCATCAAGATGCTCACGGGTTTGCTGCGCCCGTCGGAGGGGCAGGCCACGGTGGCCGGACACGACGTGGCCCGCGAGGCCGACCTGGTCAAGCGGCGTCTGGGCTACATGTCGCAGCAGTTCTCGCTCTACGCGGACCTGACAGTCGAGGAGAACATCCGGTTGTTCGGCGGTCTCTACGGCGTGATGGGTGCTCGGCTGGCAGAGCGACGTGACTGGATTCTCGACATGGCCGGCCTCGCACGCCACCGAACGCGCTTGACCGCCGAGTTGTCCCTGGGATGGAAGCAACGGTTGGCCTTGGGGTGCGCCGTCCTGCACGAGCCGCCGATTCTGTTTCTCGACGAGCCGACGTCCGGGGTCGATCCGGTGTCACGCCGCAACTTCTGGGACCTGATCTACGGGTTCGCGGCCGCGGGGACCACGGTGTTCGTGAGCACGCACTACATGGAGGAAGCCGAGTACTGTCACCGGCTCGCCCTGATGAACCGCGGGCGTCTGATCGCGCTCGACCGACCTGAGCGGCTCAAGACGATGGTCCACGAGCCGCTGCTCGAGCTCCGCACCGACCAGCCGGCGCGCGCCGTGGAGGTCCTGCGCGATCACCCGGTCGTGGTGGAGGCGGCCATGTTCGGGCGCGGTGTGCACCTGCTCGTCCGTCACGAACAGCGGGCACTGGACGAGGTGCCGCGAGCCCTGCACTCGGCCGACGTACACTGTGGGGCGCTGCACCCCATTGCGCCATCGCTGGAGGACGTCTTCGTGGCGCTCGTGCGACGGGAGGGGGGCGCGCCCGTCTGATGAGGGTCACCCGTCTCCTCGCGATCAGCCGCAAGGAGCTGCTGCAGCTGCGGCGCGACGCACGAAGTCTGTACCTCGCGTTCATCCTCCCGCTCGTGCTCCTCGTCCTGTTCGGCTATGCGATCTCGTTCGACATCCGTGACATCCGAATGGCCGTGCTGGACCAGAGCCGCACTCCGGAGAGCCGGGCGTTGGTGGAGTCGTTCGCGGGGTCCGGGTATTTCTCCGTGTCCGAGTACTTGGCGTCGATGTCGGAGGCCGACCGGGTGCTCGGCGCCGGCGCCGCGCGACTGGTGCTGGTCATTCCGCCGACGTTTGCCGCCGACTTGGCCGCCGGACGCGGCGCGGTCGCTCAGGCGTTGCTGGACGGGGCCGACGCAAATACCGCCACCATTGCCCAGAACTATGCCGAGGCCATCGTCGCCGGTTACTCCACGGCGGTGGTC
>CAYGCN010000111.1:0-4913 GCA_964348385.1 uncultured Gemmatimonadaceae bacterium | reverse complement strand
TGCCGGTAGCGGCCCAATCGCGCGTGTGGTACAACGAGACCCTCGAGAGCCGCAACATGATCGTGCCGGGCCTGATCGCGGTGATCATGTCCATCATTGCCGCGATGCTCACGGCGCTCACGATCGCCCGGGAGTGGGAGCGCGGCACGATGGAGCAGCTCGCCGCCACGCCGGTCCACCGTCTGGAGATCGTCATCGGCAAGCTCGTTCCCTACGTGGTGATCGGCCTGTTCGACGTCGCGCTGGCTCTCTCGGTGGGGGTGATCATCTTCGGCGTGCCCTTCCGTGGCAACCTGCTGCTGCTCGGGGTGCTGTCCCTCCTCTTCCTGATTGCATCGCTCGGCCTCGGCATTTTCATTTCGGCGGCGGTCAAATCGCAGGTGCTGGCGACGCAGGTCGCCATGCTCGCGACGTTTCTTCCCGCCCTGCTCCTCTCCGGCTTCATCTTCACGCTGTCGACCATGCCCATCGTGCTGCAGGGACTGAGCTACGTCGTATCCGCTCGGTACTACGTGGCCGTGACCAAAGGCATCCTGCTCAAGGGCGTAGGGGCGACGGTGCTGTGGGAAGACGCGCTGGCAATGGTGGTCTTCGCGGTGCTCGGCCTGGCGCTGGCAATCGGCTTCTTCCGCAAGGAGCTCGCGTGACGCTGCCTTCGCCGGTACGGATTCGCGAGATGGTGCGCAAGGAGTTCCACCAGCTGTTCCGCGATCCCCGCACCCGAGCCGTCATCTTCATCGCCCCCGTCATCCAGCTGCTCATGTTCGGGTACGCAGTGAACACCGACATTCGGGCTACCGCCACCTTCCTGATCGATCACGACCAGACCCAGGAATCGCGCGCGCTGATCGACGCGTTTCGCGCTACCGGCTACTTCGACGTCGTCGCGGGCTCGTCACGACCGGCAGACATGGTGCGCGCCCTGGACCACGGTGACGCCCTCGTCGGCATCGAGATCCCGAGAGGCTTTGCCCGAGATCTCGCGACGGGCCGCGCCGGCATCCAGGTGATCCTGGATGGAACCGAATCGAACAGTGCGACGGTCGCGCAGGGGTACGTTCAGCGGATCGTCCAGCGGTTCGCGGTGGAGCGGGCCCGGGCGCGCGGCTCCCTGCCCAGCGGGGGCATCGAGCTTCGCACGCGGGCTTGGTACAATCCCAATCTCGAGAGTCGCGTCTATAACGTCCCGACGGTGGTCGGCGTGATCATCATGCTGATGTGCCTGCTGCTCACATCCCTGGCGGTCGTTCGGGAGAGGGAGTTCGGCACGCTGGACCAGCTCGTCGTCAGCCCACTCACCCACCAGGAGCTCATGCTGAGCAAGACGTTGCCGGTTGCCGTGGTCGGTGTCATCGACCTCACGGCCATTGCCCTCATCGCTGTGTTCTGGTTCGACATCCCGATACAGGGCTTCCCACCCACTCTGTTCCTGGCAGCGCTGTTGTACATCCTGTCGGGCCTCGCGGTGGGATTGCTCATCTCCACCATTTCCCGCACCCAGCAGGAAGCCTTCATGTCGATGTTCCTGTTCCTGCAGCCCGCCATCATCCTGTCGGGGTTCTTCTACCCGATCGAGAGCATGCCGGCGCTGTTTCGCTGGGTGACCGTGCTCAACCCGGTCCGACACTTCCTGGAGATCATCCGCGCCGTGTTCTTGAAGGGTGAGGGACTGTCGACGCTCTGGCCGCAGTACCTCGCGCTGGCGGTCATCGCCGTCGCCGTCCTTCGGCTCGCGATAGCCCGGTTCCCGAAGAGCATTGCCGCGTAGATCGGGCATCGGCTCTTCTGCCCGCGGGACCGGAGGGGATATCTTGCGCGGAGCAGGTCGGTCATCTCGTCGTGAGGAATCGTGACCCGTACCCGATCCCACCCTGTCGAGACGATGCTCCGGCGGCATTTAGCGGCGCGGGACATTTCCGACCGCCGAGTGTTGGCTGCCATGGCGGCCGTTCCGCGGGAGGAATTCGTTCCCCAGCACCTCCGCGACCGGGCCTACGACGACGGGCCACTCCCGATCGGGTACGACCAGACGATCTCGCAACCCTACATCGTGGCCCTCATGACACAGGCGGCACGGGTCACGCGGCGATCGGTGGTGCTGGACGTGGGGACCGGCTCAGGCTATCAGACCGCGATCCTGGCGAAGCTCGCCAAACACGTGTGGAGCGTGGAACGTCTGGACTCGCTCTCCCACGAGGCCGCTGCGCGTCTCTGTCGGCTGGGCATCGGCAACGTCTCGCTCATCGTGGGCGACGGCGCGCACGGCTGCCCCGAAGCAGCACCGTACGATGCCATCGTGGTCGGAGCGGCGGCCCCGAACGTTCCGCAACCACTGCTGGATCAGTTGGCGGACGGCGGCCGGCTCGTGATCCCCATCGGCGACCGGGCTTTGCAGGATCTCACGATCATCGAGCGCAATGCGGGGGGATTCCGCACGACGCGGGCCGGCGCCTGCCGGTTCGTCCCGCTCCTCTCCGACGAGGCCTTCGGGACGCCGTATTGACGCCGGACGCGGTCGTGACCACCGGCGCCGGTTACTTCTTCTCGGCTTCCTGCTTCTGGTCGAGGTGCTGCCCCAACACCGGTATCTCCTCCCGATCGGTCTGATCGATCCGAAGCGGCGTCACGGTCACGTAGCCCTGGTCGAACCAGTAGAGATCCGTTCCCTCCACCGGGTCACCATCGGGCGGCGACCAAAAGTCCCAGAAATAGAGCTGCCCGCGCGGCGAGTAGCGGCGATCGTACGCCTGCACACCCAGGGCAAGGCTCATGGGTGCCACCTTCACGCCGACAGGACCGCCGGCCGGCACGTTGACATTCAGCAGCAGTGGAGGGGCGATCATGTCGAGGGCGCGAAGCCGCTCGATCAGACGCCGGGCATGACCCGCAGCAACATGGTAATCCCGTTGCGACCCGACCCCCACGGACACCGCAATCGCCGGGATGCCGTTGAGCGCCCCCTCACGCGCGCCTGCCACCGTTCCGGAGATCCAGGCGGAGGCCCCGACGTTGTCACCGGTGTTGACCCCCGAGACCACGAGATCGGGAAGGGAATCCAACAGGGCGGCCAGGGCCAGCCGCACGCAGGTCGCGGGTCGGGCATCGATGGCGTACCATGGAATGCCGTATTGATTGCCGAGCTCCAGCACTCTGATGGGCTCGCGGAAGGTGATGCCGTGTCCGGTGCCGCTCTGCTGCTCGAGCGGCGCCACGACCACGACCTCGGCGATAGGGACCAGCGAATCGATCAGCGCCAACAGCCCGGGGGCCTGGTACCCATCGTCGTTGACGACCAGAATGCGAAATGGGGGCGCCTCTTGCGCGACACCGACGGACACGGGTATTAGAACCAGTGCCGTGAGGAGGACGGTGAAGAGCCGTCTGATCATGCCAACCTTCCCGAGGAGTGTCGATGGGTGAATGCGGCGTGCCTGCGGCAGCCGGGCCGTTCGAATCGCCTAAATGAACAGCATCGAGGCAGCGGAGGCAACGTGATGTCGAGATCGTGGTGGGTGACGGGTGCGATGGGTCTGACCCTTATCACGCTGTCGTGCGCTCCGGCGGCGCACCGGCCGTCGCCGGACAGGCCAACCAAGCTCATTCTCTTCATCGCCGACGGTGCCGGTGCCGGGCATTGGGCGGTGGCTCGTATCGCCATGGACGACCTCACCGTCGACGGATTCACCACACTCGGGTTGGTCGACGTGCGCGGGTGGAACCACCTCGTCACGGAGAGCGCCCAAGCCGCCACCGCGCTCGCGATCGGCGAGCGCTCGTTCATGGGGGCTCTCGGGATCAGTCGCGACTCGGCACCACGCACCACCGTGCTCGAGGCCGCGCAGGCACGCGGGATGGCCACGGGCCTCATCACGACCACGCGCCTCACCGATGCGACCCCGGCCGCGTTCGCAACCCACTACCCGGCACGGGACCATCTCGAGGTGGCGCGTCAGCTCGCCGCGCAGCGTGTCACCGTCCTTCTCGGGGGCGGACGTGCCATGTTCACGACGGCACCGGCGGAAGGGACGGAGACGGCGCTGGACGCCATGCGCCGGCGCTATGCCTATGTGGAGACCGAGGAGCAGTTCGCGCGGCTGCGCCCCGATACCGTCACGATGCTCCTCGGGCTGTTCGCCGACGACGACATGCCGTTGGCGCCCGCGCGCTCCCCGTCGCTCGCCACGATGACCCGCAAAGCCATCGAGATCCTCGACCGCGAGCCGCAGGGATTCTTTCTGCTGGTCGAAAACGAAGAGACCGACACGCAGGCGCACCGCAACCAGGGATTCGCGGTGCTCGCCGCCGAGATGCGGGCGCTGGACGAGGCCGTCGCCGTGGCCGCCGACTACCAGCGCCGCCATCCGGAAACGCTGATCGTCGTGACCGGCGACCACGAGACTGGTGGCGTTGCCGTGCACGCGGACGGGGCCGGTCAGCCGGTTCTGCACTACACGACGACGGGGCATACGGCGGGACTGCTGCCGCTGTTCGCCAAAGGACCCGGGGCCGAGCGGTTCCGCGGGGTGCTGGGGAACGACGAAGTGGGCCGCCTACTCCGAGCGTTGGTACGCTGACGGAACTCGAATCGCCGTCCGGTGCTATACTCCTCCATGACCGCTCGTCGCCGAAGACACGCCCGTCGGGGAAGCCGCGGCATGGCGCTGATCGCCTACCTCGCCGTGACCACGTTCCTGCCCGTGCTGCATGCGGGCACCGAGGTCCTCCGATCGGAGGCCTCGGTCGAGGCGGGTCACACGCAGTCCTGCCCCGTGTTACACGGCGGCGACGAATGCACGGTTGCGACGTCGGTACAGGACGTGTTGTTCGCCCGGACCCCAGCCCACGTGGGCCTGTCGCCACCAGCCACCTCCGTTGCCCCGCCGCACGCCACGTCGCATACCGCACGCCATCGA
>CAYGCN010000110.1:9515-10317 GCA_964348385.1 uncultured Gemmatimonadaceae bacterium | reverse complement strand
CTCCATCGAAGTGAGTCAACGGGTGCAGTGTCGATGGGCCGGCGGTCTCGTCGTCGGTGGGCGTCCTGAGGGAGGGCGGACCGCTTGCGGCGGGGCCGTGGGAGGCCATCGGCAGGTTTGAATTCGGAGTCCTATACTAGGGCTCTCCGCCTGCACACCCAAGGACGGGAATTGTCCAGTTTGGATTGAAGCGGAATTCAATCGTTCGAGAAAAAAGGAGGACGACGCCTGTGTGAGGCAGTGTGGGGAGGAGAAGGCAATGCAGGTCAGGTGACGCAACCTCCGTAGCCACCCGGCCCCGTTACAACGCTGGAACGGCGCGAGCCCTGTATGGCCCTCGGCGATCGCCGAAGCGCCTAACCGCCTAGCTCGTAGACAAACCGGTACTGGCCGGACCCAACCTCGACGACCACTACCTCACCGTCCTGAAACGCCCGTGTGACCCCCTCAGCCGTGCCGACCGCGTTGCCGCTCTCCGTGACCTGACGGAGGGTGGCGTTGGGGAGGCGGACGGTCGCGTGCGTGTTGGGCGGGATCGTGATGTCGAGCCGAAAGCCTCCATCCACGAACTCCCACGCCGAGCTCGTCATGCCGAGCAGCGTTGTCACGTCTGCCGCCGCAGTGTTGTTCATCGCGAGTCTCGGCGCCGGTTCCGCAACGGCGCTCGAGCTGTACGGAATTGATGACACGTCTCTGTACACTGTTGACCCGGAGACCGGCGTGGCAACGTTGATCGGTCTGTTGGATCCGCCGGTAACGGGCCTGTTGGGCGGACTGGAGTGGGCCAACGGCGTTCTCTATG
>CAYGCN010000110.1:0-9505 GCA_964348385.1 uncultured Gemmatimonadaceae bacterium | reverse complement strand
GCATCGTGTTGAGCGTGGCGCGCGCGCGCGTCAGACCACCGCCCGGTTGCGGCTGGACGAGAACGTGTTTGTAGCCCGGCTTATCTTGATCGATCTCGAGGCCCGCGACGACGCGGTAGAGCCACTCACCGATGGCCCCGTAGGCGTAGTGGTTGAACGAGTTCATCCCGGCGTCCTGAAAGCTCCCGTTCGGCTTGATACCGTCCCACCGTTCCCAGATCGTGGTCGCGCCCTTGGTGATCGGATAGAGCCAGGACGGATAGGTGGTTTGGTTGAGCAGGGCGTAGGCCACGTCGAGGTAGCCGTGGTCGCTCAGGCTCTGGGACAGCAGCGGGGTGCCGAGGAACCCGGTCGTGAGGTGATTCTCGAAGACACGCACGTCCTGCGCGAGGCGCCGGGCAGCTTCCGCCTCCTGGCCTTCCGGCATCAGTCCGAACGACAGCGCCAGCGCATAGGCCGTTTGCGTGTTCGACGCCATGCGGCCGTTGGCCGTGACGAATTCTTTCCGAAACGCTGCCTTGACATCGTCCAGGAGGGAGGCGTACTGCGCCGCGTCGTCCTCCTTGCCCAGGACCGTCGCAATTCGCTGGAGCAGGTCGGTCGAGTGGGCGAAGTAGGCGGTGGCGATGAGATCCTTGTCCGTCGTTGCGCCGGGATAGTCCGAGCGGTCGGTGTTGTAGGCGAGCCAATCGCCAAAGTGGAAGTCACCGTCCCAGATGAGGTCGTCGCCCGCGCGGTTTCGCATGTAGCCGATCCAGGCTTGCATGCTCTCGTACTGGGTCTCGAGGATGCGGGTATCGCCGTAGCTGAGGTACATCGTCCAGGGAATGACCACGCCGGCATCGGCCCAGCCTGTGGCGCCGATGCCGGCCGGGGCACCGCGCGTGAGCACGTCCGGGATGACAAACGGGATGGCACCGTTGGGTTTCTGGTCGGCGGCCAGATCGGTCAGCCACTTGGTGAAGAAGCCGGCCACGTCCATGTTGAATGCGGCGGTCCTGGCAAAGACCTGGGCGTCGCCGGTCCAGCCCAAGCGCTCGTCGCGCTGCGGGCAGTCAGTGGGCACATCGAGGAAGTTGCCCTTCTGCCTCCAGACGATGTTGTGCTGTAGCTGGTTGGTCGACGGGTTCGACGTCTCGAACATTCCGGTCGGCGTCATGTCGGAGTGGATGACGACACCGGTGAGCGTCTCCATCGTGGGTGCGCCCGGCAGGCCGTCGACGGCGACGTACCGGAAGCCGTGGAACGTGAACCGTGGCTCGTAGACCTCTTCCTCACCTCCCTTGAGGGTGTACCGAACGGTCTGTTCGGCCTTGCGAAGATTGTCGATGTAGAAGTTCCCGTCTTGGTCGAGCACTTCGGCGTGGCGTAGCGTCACGGTGGTCCCGGCGGCGCCGCGCACCCGTAAGCGCACCCAGCCCACCATGTTCTGCCCCATGTCGAACACCGTCTCGCCGGCGGGTGTGTGCAGAATGGCGAGCGGCGTGATCTCTTCGACGGCACGCACCGGCGGACCGGCCGGCGCGATCAAGATGTCCATGGGATGATCGATGACACGCACGCCGTCCCACGCGCTGTCGTCGTAGCCGGCCTCGCTCCATCCGGGCTTCTCGAGGCGGGCGTCGTAGTGTTCGCCGTTGTAGAGGTCGGCCATGCGAATCGGCCCGGTAGTGGCCTTCCACGAGGCATCGGAGCCGACCGTCTGCACTCGGCCGTCGGCATAGGTGATCTGGAGTTGGAGTAGGAGCGCCAGCCGCTCGCCGTACACGTTGCGGCGCATGTCCCAGGTCAGATACCCGCGGTACCATCCGTCGGCCAGCATCGCGCCGATCGCGTTGCCGCCCGAGCGCAGCAGGCTGGTCACGTCGTAGGTCTGGTATTGCAGTCGGGTGTCGTAGCTGGTCCAGCCGGGAGTGAACACCTGGTCACCCACGCGCCGGCCGTTGATTTCGACTTCGTAGAGGCCAAGGCTGGTGACGTAGGCACGCGCCGCCTGCAGCTCGCCATCCACTACGAACGTCGAGCGCAGCATCGGGGCCGGTTGTGGTGCCGTCACGTCTTCGTCCCAGGCCGGGCCGATCCACGACGCCTGCCAATCCGACGCGTCGAGCAGGCCCATCTCCCAGAACGCCGGCGCGCTCCAGTCGGAGACCGCCCCGTCACCGTCCCAGACACGGACCTGCCAGTAGTAGCGCGTTCCGGAGGCGAGCGCCGGCCCCTCGTAGACGACGTGAATCGACCGGTCTGAATCAACACGGCCAGTATCCCAGAGTGGACTCACTGCCAACGCCGCCTCGCTGGTTGCGACGCGGATCTGATACGCCATTTGCACCACGCCGCGCCCCTCGGCGACGAGCTGCCAACTCAAGCGCGGCTGCCGTACGTCGATGCCGAGTGGATCGACCTTGTACTCGCAGCGAAGATGTGTCAGGGATACCGCCGACCCATTCTCGGCGGCGAACGCGATGGCGTGCACCGCCGCCAGCAAGACCAGCATCCCGAGGTACCGCATCCAGACACCACGCATCATCCACCTCCGAACAAACACCAGCCTCTGTCGACTCCAACCGCCTTACCGCCTAACCGCCCAACCGCCTAACCGTTCAACCGCCTAACCGCCTAACCGCCTAGAACACCACCGTCTGAATCGAGTGCGGCGGTGCGTTGATCTCCACCGCGGAACCGCCGACGGTGAGATAGTACTGTCCACCGTTATCCGTCGGATTCATGACCACCACGGCCACCGTGCCGTTCTCGTTCACGAAACCGGTGGCGAGCAGCAGACTGCGGCTCGGCGACGTGAGGATCCGTTTGGCGCCGGGTCGGATGAATCTCGAGAAGTGGCCTATGTAGTAATAGGAATTGGTGTAGATCAGCTCTCCGGTACGCGTGTCTGCGTGGATCGGCGCGAAGCAGAAGTTCCCTACGTGATTAGGGCCTCCGCGTTCATCGAGCAGGATGTTCCAGTCGGTCCACCCTTCGGCGCCCGAGTTGAAGTCGTGAATCATTGACCGCCCGTAGTCCTCGCCAAGATCCCATCGCGCGTACCCTGTCGAGTCGAAGCTCGCCGGTGTGCCCTCGGTGAAGAGGATGTGCTTGTCGGGGTAGAGCCGGTGCACCAGGGCGACGTTGTCGTACATCTGCGTGCCGCCCGACCAGTCCTCGTACCAGTGGAAGCCGATCCCCCACGCGTACTGCGCGGCGTCGGGATCGTCGAAGATTGCCTGCGCGCGCTGGACGATCAGGTCGCGGTTGTGGTCCCAGACGATGATGTTGACGTCGCTAAGCCCCTCCTGCGCCATCACCGGACCGAGATGGTTTTTGAGGAAGTCCCGCTCTTCCTCGGCGGAATAGATGCAGGACTCCCAGATCTGGGTGGCCATGGGCTCGTTCTGGATCGTGATTGCCCACACCGGCACGCCTTCCTGTCGATAGCTCGTGATGAACTTCGCGTAATAGCGCGCCCAGACATCGGCGTACTCGGGGAGCAGCTTCCCACCGTGCAGCATGTCGTTGTTGTCCTTCATGAATGCCGGCGGGCTCCACGGGCTGGCGAACAGCTGGAGGCGGTTGCCGCTCGCGGCCATCGCCTGCCTGATAAGCGGGATCTTGAAGTCGCGGTCGTGCGCGATCGAAAAGGACGTCAGCTCCTTGTCACCCTCGTCTACGTAGGCATAACTCGCGCTCGAGAAGTCACAGCTGTTGATGTTCGTGCGGGCCAGGGTGTAGCCGATGCCGGATGCGGTGTCGTAGTACGCCCGGAGCACCTCGTCGCGTCGTGACTCGGGAAGCTTCGCGAAGGTCTCCGCCGAGGCGTCGGTGAGCGCGCCGCCGATACCAAGGAACCTCTGGAACGTGGTACGCGGATCGACGAACACGTAGATCCGTCCCTCTGAGGTTGGTTCCGATGCCGTGAACGTGAGGGTGTCGGTAGGCGTGAGTCTCAGAGCCGTGTCCTGGGCGGTGGTGTAGACGACGGCGTTCCGTCCGGCGACGTCGAGACCCACGTTCGCTCGGTTCAGGGCGGGCTCCCCGGCGCGCTGCTGGGTGCATCCCATAAGAAGGAAGAGCACTATTGAAACCGAAGAGGTCTTCATGGTACCGCTCCAAGGCTTCCGCTCGTGCCACAATAGTGCGATGCTGTCCGTTCCGACAGAAGGGATGAGATCCAACCCGCTGAGGTGAGGGTCGATGCGACGATTCCTGATGCTTGTCCCGCTGGCAGCCCTGGCGTGCACGGGGCCCGCGTGGTCGCCCCCCACCATGCGCCTGCCCACCCGGTGGTCCGCGGAGGTGTCTCCAACCACCGCGCACCCCGAATACCCCAGGCCGATCATGCGTCGCCCGACGTGGAAGAGCCTCAACGGCCTGTGGGACTACGCGGTGGTTGACCGCGACGCCGAGCCCGCCCAATACGAGGGCATGATCCTGGTGCCCTTTTCCATTGAGTCGGCGCTGTCGGGCGTCGCCGATACGGTCGGTCCCTCACGTCGTCTCTGGTATCGCCGGTCGTTCGACATCCCGGACGACTGGGTCGGGAAGCGCGTGCTGCTCCACTTCGAGGCCGTAGACTGGGAGACCGAGGTCTGGGTGAACGGGACGCGCGTGGGATCGCACCGCGGCGGCTACGATCCGTTCAGCCTCGACATCACGGAGTACCTGGGCGACCGTGCGCGACACGAGCTGACGGTGGCGGTGTGGGATCCCACCGATGCCGGTACCCAGCCGCGCGGCAAGCAGGTGAGGGAGCCGGGCGGGATCTTCTACACCTCCGTGACCGGCATCTGGCAGACGGTGTGGCTCGAGCCGGTGCCGGCGGCGCGGATCGACGCGCTCGCAATAACGCCCGACATCGATCGCGGGCGGGTGACGGTGGTCGTGACGGGGGTGGGCACAGATGGCGATGATCGCGTGCACGTCGCGGTTTCGGCAGGGGATATCGTCGTTGGGTCCGCGAGCGGCGGTGTGGGTGTTCCCATCGCGGTCGACCTGCCGGAACCCCATCTCTGGTCCCCGGACGATCCGTTCCTCCACGACCTCGACGTCACGCTCGCGCGCGAGGGCGCCACGATCGACAGCGTGGCGTCGTATGTCGGCATGCGAAAGATCTCGGTGGGAAAGGACGACCGCGGGGTCACTCGACTGCTCCTGAACAACGAGTTCGTGTTCCAAATGGGTCCGCTCGATCAGGGGTACTGGCCTGACGGCCTCTACACCGCGCCCACGGAGCAGGCGATGGTGTACGACCTCGAAGTGCTGCAAGCCATGGGCTTCACCATGCTGCGCAAGCACGTCAAGGTGGAGCCACGCACGTTCTACGCGTGGTGTGACCGCATGGGGCTGCTCGTGTGGCAGGACATGCCGAACGCCAATATCCCCTTGGAAGCACCCGACTCCGATACCCCGACCGATACCGGGGCGACTCGGCAATTCGAGACCGAGCTGGTGCGCGTGATCGACGCACTCCGCAATCACCCGAGCATCGTGATGTGGGTGCCGTTCAACGAGGGGTGGGGGCAGTACGAGTCAGGCAGAATCGTCGCCCTGATCCGGGCGACGGATCCCACACGGCTCGTCAATCACGCCAGTGGCTGGTACGAGCGCGGTGTGGGCGACGTGGTGGATTGGCATCACTATCCGGAACCCCGTCCGCCTGCGCCGGAAGAACGCCGAGCGGCGGTGCAGGGAGAATACGGTGGCCTGGGGTTCAACATGCCGGGCCACATGTGGCAGGAAGAGGGGTGGGGGTATGCCGTGTTTCCCGATCAAGAGAGCCTCACGCAACGGTTCGAGGACTTCCTGCGCGTAATCCATGACGCTCGCGACAACGCCGGCCTCAGCGCCGCCGTATACACGCAGACCACGGATATCGAGACCGAGAACAACGGTTTGATGACGTATGATCGCGAGATCACGAAGATCGACGCCGACGCGATTGCGCTGGCGAATGCCGGCTACCTGCCACCTCGGTGCGAGCAGCGTGCGCCAATCTTCGTGGATCGAACGACGGTGGGCTTTGTCCCGATGGCATCAGACGTGACGATCCGCTACGCAACCGACGGCACCGATCCGACCGCCGCCTCACCGGTGTTCGAGCAACCGCTCGAGATCACCGAATCCGTCACGCTCGAGGCGCGGGCGTTCTGGGCGGACGGCACCGTCAGCCGAACGAGCACCTGCCCGCTCGCCAAGACACTGCCGAGGCCAGCGGTGTCGGTGGCGAACGCCGAGCCCGGTCTGCGGGTCGATGTCTACGAGCACGACGGGAGCTGGCGCGCGTTGCCGCCGTTCGATTCGCTGTCCGCCCTCGCCACTAAGGTGGCGAATCGAGTGGATCTGAGCGCAGCGCCACGAGACGAAGACTTCGGTCTTCGGTTCCGCGGATTCATCCGCGTGCCGGAGGATGGGGTGTACGGATTCCACCTCGCGTCCGATGACGGCAGCCGCCTAGTCATTGCTGGAGAAGTCGTCGTGGACAACGACGGGATCCACGGCGCGCGGGAGCGATCGGGGTACGTCGCGCTCGGTGCCGGTCTGCATCCGGTCGAGCTGGTGTTCTTCCAGGGTCGCGGCGGAGTGGCCCTGACGCTCCACTACGATGGTCCCGGCTTCGAGAGACGTGAGCTGGACCATGACGTGTTGTTCCACGATGGGGGAGGTGGCTAACCGCCCAACGACCAAACCGCCTAACCGCTCACCCGCCTAGCCGCTCAACCGCCCTACGGCACCAACGCCTCGTGCAGTTCGTTCCACTGCCCGTTTCGATACGCGCCGAACCCGGCATCGAACTCCCAGTACGCCCACGAGAATCCGCGCCGCTCGGCCTCGTTCCGCACGAAGGCTGTCCAGGCCACACGGTCGTCCATGGCGGCACGGGAATAGGCGCCGAATTCCCCCATGAAGACCGTGACATCGTGTTGAACGGCCCACGTGGCAACGGTGTCGAAGTCACGCTGCACGGCCGCGCGATCCGCGCTCGTGCCCCACGTGGTGCCCATCCAGGCGTCGGATCCGGAGACCCATTCGGCACCCTGATGCGTGAACTCGAAGGGACTGTAGTAATGAAAGGTGAAGATCAGACGATCGTCGTTCGGTAGCTCCAGACGACTCATCGCGCCGATGCCGCCCCATTCCGCCGTACCGAGCATGACGTAGCGATCCGGATTGCTCTGGCGAATCACACCGAGCGCATCGCGGAGGAACTGATTCCACAGTTCCGGCGTCAGGTTGGTGTTGGGCTCGTTCAGCACCTCGAACACCAGGCTGTCCGGATAGTCCTTGAAATGCGTGGCGATCTGCTGCCACACGGCAAGAAACCGATCCCGCTGTCCCTGAGGATCGCTGAAGATTTCCTCGTAGTGGTGCATGTTCAGCACCACCATCAGTCCAGCGGCCAACGCCTGATCCACGACCCAGGTCACGCGATCCAGAAAGGTCGGGTCGATCGTGTACGGCGGTGATGCGTCCGCATGGGCGCTCCAGCGGGTGGGGATGCGCACAGTGGCGAATCCGCCCCGCTTGATGGTCGTCAGCATCCACGCCTCGATCGGAGGACCCCATGCACCTTCGGACGGCGCCTCCAGCTTGTTGCCCAGGTTGATGCCGCGGCCCAGATGGGACGTCGGCGCCTGGATGACCGATGTCAGACCCGAGTCCGACCGGCAGGCCGCGCTGGCGATCGTCAGCGCACCGAGCACAGCTACGAAGGGGCGTCGTTGCATGATCCGCATCCAGAAGAGCGGGGCTCGTTTCCCTCAGAGTATGCGCATCCGCTACTGACGGTGTCCAGCGAGGGTGCGAACGCACGCGGTGTCGACGAAGACGTGTCCCCGCGAGCGCGCCGCCCGACTGGGGTGGCGGACGTCGTGCGGGGTCCGTAACGTTGGGGGTAGCGAGATCCTTTCTTTCGGAGGGCATATGAGGACTACGAAGCGTCTGATCGCTCCGCCCATGCTCCTCGCCGCCGCGATGGCCCTGTTGGTGACCGCCTGCAGCGACGGTGTGGGCGTGGATGGGGGACGGGTCCAGTTCGTCCTCTCGGGCGACGCCGCCCCCGTGGCGAGCGACGTGTCACTGAGCGCTGCCGACCTGACGGACGGGGATCACGACGGCGATCGTCCGCGCCGGTTCTTCCAGTCGGCGAACATCACGCTCGCCAGCATTCTGGCACGCAATCAGGACGGCGTGCTCGTGAACGTGGCCATGGACCTGCCGGTTACGGTGGACGTGGTGATGTTGGACAACGGCAAGGAAGTCACCTTGCCGGAGGGCGTGCTTCCGCCCGCCACCTACGACCAGGTGGTCCTGGTCATGACGCACGTCGAGGCGGTGACGCTCGACGGTACCACCATCGCGATTACGCCGTCGGGCGGTGGGTGGACGGCCGTCGTCCCCATCTGCCCGTTCACGGTGGAGGAGGGCGGCACGACCACGGTGAACCTCACGTTCATGCTCAATCGGGCGTTCTCGTGGCGCACTAGCCGCTTCCACTTCGAGCCGCGGCTTTCCTGCGACGAAGGCTGAAGACGCGTTCCCGTCGCTCCCGTCGCTCCCGTCGCTCCCCCCAACGACGGGAGCGACGGGACTGCGTGCCTGCCACGAGGTCGTCTTGCCGGTCCACCGAGTTTTTCTGCGTGCGACAGTCCTCGGCCTCGCGGCGATCGCCTGGTTGGGGTGCCGGGCAGGACCGCCGGACCAGACCGCGGAGCAGGGGGCGACGGTTCCCGTCGACTCGAGCGCGGTCCACGTGCGCGTCAATCTGCTCGGCTATCTCGAGGAGGACAGAAAGATCGGTGTGGTGTTCTCGCACCGCGCGGTCGAGGATAGGTTCGAACTGCTGGACAGTGCGACCGATAGGGTGGTTTTTGCCGGCACGCTGCAACGGTCGCAGGCCGAAGGCTGGGGCACCTTTGGCCACTACTACGAGGCGGACTTCTCAGGCATTGAGGCACCGGGCCGCTACTCCGTACGTGTGAAGCATTACCGGTCCCCCACCTTCATGATCGGCCGGGATGCGTATGGCAAGGCGCACGAGGACCTGCTGGGGTTCATGCGCCAGCAGCGGTGCGGATACAACCCCTTCCTCGACGTGGTCTGTCACCAGCGCGACGGTCGGAGCTTCTACGGTCCCATGCCGGACTCGACGTTCGTAGATGTCTCGGGCGGCTGGCACGACGCGGGCGACCAGCTCAAGTACCTCATCACGGGCAGCAACGCCATCGCTCGGATGCTACTGGCGCATGAGCTTGCCGGCGATCGGTTTGGAGACTCGACCAACCAACTCGGCCAGCCCGGCCCAAACGGCATCCCCGACGTACTCGACGAAGCCAGGTGGGGACTCGACTGGCTGCACAAGCTGCATCCCGGGCCGGGTCAGCTGATCCATCAGGTGGCCGACGATCGCGATCATCGCGGATGGAAGATGCCGGACGATGACAACTCCGACTACGGCTGGGGCCCGAACAGCTATCGCGCTGCATACTTCGCGACCGGGCAACGGCAGAGG
>CAYGCN010000109.1:0-10339 GCA_964348385.1 uncultured Gemmatimonadaceae bacterium | reverse complement strand
GAGGATGATAAGCACGATGGGGAGGAGCTTCCCAGCGGTGAAGAGGGTTTGAAGGGTGCTGCCGTGGCGTACGCCGACGTAGTTCACAAGCGAGAGGCTGAGGATGACCCCGATCGCCACCGCCTTGATCCCGCCATCCCCGAGTGGCACGAAGTAGTCCGTGTACCTCGCGAAGATCACGGCAATCGCGGCGATGATGCCGGAGTGCATCGTCCAGAACATGGCCCAGCCCCACAGGAAGCCGAGCCCCGGACCGAAGGTCTCGCTCAGGAAGACATAGACACCGCCGGTCCGAGTGAATATCGAGGCGAGCTCTGCGCAGACCAACGCGCCAATCAAGGTGAGGGCACCGGACACGACCCATGCCGCGATCACGCCGGTGAAAGACGGAATCTGCCCAGTAATCTCGGATGGCTGGACGAAGATCGACGCCCCAATGATGGTGCCGACCACCATCGCGGTGGCATGGGGCAACCGTATGGCTCGAGTGAGCTCCGCGGTGGATGACACGGGCCGGGGTTCCGCGCGCGCTTGCGGCTGCGCGACGCGATCCGGGCTCACCGCTCGTCGCGAATCCGGTCCACGACCATGTCCCCCATCGCCGACGTCGAGATCCCGCTCCGCGCGTCCGCCGACTGCACCGCCCCACTCGCAAGGAGATCGGCCATCGCCTCTTCGATCCGCTCGGCGGCCTGCACCTCGCCCAGAAAGTCGAGCATCATTCCCACGGCGCCGATCGCCCCAAGCGGGCAGGCCACGTTCTTTCCGGCGTGCTTGGGAGCAGAGCCGTGAATCGGCTCGAACATGGAAGTCTCGCCGGGATGGATGTTGCCCGACGCGGCAATGCCCATTCCGCCCTGCAACATCGCCCCGAGGTCGGTGATGATGTCGCCGAACATGTTGGTCGTGACGATGACGTCGAACCACTCCGGATTCTTGATCATCCACATGCAGCAGGCGTCCACGTACGCATGATCGGTTTCGACATCCGGGAAGTCCCGCGCCACGTGCGCGTAGGCGCGGGTCCAGATGTCGTGCGGCCTGAGCGCATTGGCCTTATCGACGAGGGTGACCCTGGCGCGGCGCCCCGGACCCCGCTGCACGGCCCGCTGCTGTGCCAGCTGGAACGCGTAGCGTGAGGCTCGCTCACAGCCCTTCCAGGTGTACACGCCGTTCACGAGTGCCACTTCGTCCGGCGTGCCCTTCTTGAGGTGACCGCCGATCTGTGAATAGAGGCCTTCGGTGTTCTCTCGCACCACCACGAAGTCGATGTCGGCAGGTGTCTTCTCCTTGAGTGGGCACAAGTGCTCGGCGTAGAGCTTGATGGGACGCAGGTTGATGTAGAGATCGAGCCCGAAGCGAAGGCCCAGGATCACGGATCGCTCGACCAGGCCGGGCTCGACATCCGGATGGCCTATCGCCCCCAGCAGTACGGCATCCAACGTGCGCCATTCGTCGATGACGCGGTCGGGTACCAGTTCCTTGGTTTCGAGATAGTACGCTCCGCTGTAGGGATACTCGACCAACCGATAGCTGAAGCCCTCCACGGCGGCGGTGGCCTCCAAGACCTTCAATCCCTCGCGCAGGACTTCCGGACCTATCCCGTCGCCCGGGAGCACCCCGATGTCGTACGACGCCATATCCCCTCCGTCGCTCAAGCGAATGCACAAAGTTGCGCGGCCGGCGACCGCCGCGCGAGGGCGTGACCGCCCGTCGGAATCCAGACGCGTTGTGAGTTCCCGGATCGGAGCTCATCTTTCCGGTGGGAGGCGGGCAGCGCCTCGCCGGACGCAAGGAGACTCCACCAATGCGATGCACCCGATGCGGCCGTGACGCGGCCGAACAGGACAAGTTCTGTGCCGAGTGCGGGATGTTGCTGCGGGACGCCCTTGTCGACCATCGTCTGCTGCATGCCCTGGTTCCTGAACGGGACGGTCGGCATCGCGACGCCCGCCGCGAACTGGAGCGCCTCGTGGAGGCCGATCCCGACAACGCCATCGCGAATCACATGCTGGGAACGGTGTACTTCCATCAAGGGGCGCTCGATAAGCATCGACGAGGGGATCGAGGAGGTGAGCAGTCTGTATCACCTCGCGCACATCGCCCGGGAGCAGGGCGACGACAGGAAGGCCGGGAAATTGCTGGAACGGGCGCGGCAGTTCGGTCGCGCTGCAGCGTGACGGGCTAGGGGCTCGGGGGCCATATGGCAACGGTTCCTTCCGAAGACACCCTGATCTATGACTGGGCAGAAGCCGACGTCGGCAACGCCACGCCGCCGGCCGTTGCCATGCTCGACGACGAAACGCTGCGCGACGGCCTGCAGAGCCCGTCGGTGACCGACCCCCCGCTCGAGGTCAAGATCCGGATCCTCCACTTGATGAACAGCCTCGGCATCGAGACCGCGGACGTCGGCCTCCCCGGATCCGGGCCCCGGCAGCGGGAGGCCGTGGAGCAGCTGTGCCGTGAGATCGCCCGCAACAAGCTGCGGATTCGCGCCAATTGCGCCGCCCGTACCATGGTCGTCGACATTCAGCCGATTGCCGACGTCACGCAAAAGACGGGTGTCCCCATCGAGGCCTGTGTCTTCATCGGATCGAGCCCCATCCGCCAGTACGCCGAGGAATGGGACATCGATCACATTCTGCGCCTCTCCCGAGACGCCGTCGAGTTCGCGGTGGGGGAGGGCCTCGATGTCATGTACGTGACCGAGGATACGATCCGCGCCAATCCCAAGGACTTGCGCGTGCTGCTCACCGCCGCGGTCGAGGCCGGCGCCCAGCGTCTCTGTTTGTGCGACACGGTGGGAGCCGCGGTTCCTCAGGGAGTCCGCAACCTGGTGTCCTGGGTGAAGCGGCTCACCGTCGAGCTCGGCGTGGCCGATCGGGTCGGTATCGACTGGCACGGTCATCGCGATCGCGGACTGGACGTGGCGAACACGTTGGCCGCCATCGAGGCCGGGGCCACGCGCGTACACGGCACCGCATTGGGGGTCGGCGAACGCGTCGGGAATACGCCCATGGAGCAATTGCTCGTCAACCTCAAGCTCCTGGGCTGGCGTAACGACGATCTGACGGCGCTACCGGACTACGTCGAGACGGTCTCCCAAGCAGTCGGCGTCCCCATTCCGGTGAACACCCCCATCGTGGGTCGGGACGCGTTCCGCACGGCGACGGGTGTTCACGCGGCCGCCGTCATCAAGGCGCAGCGGAAGGGCGCGGCGTGGCTCGCCGATCGTGTGTACTCGGGCGTGCCGGCGAGCTGGGTGGGTCGGGAACAGGAGATCGAGATCGGCCACATGTCCGGCGCGTCGAACGTGATCTTCTACCTCCAGAGCCGCGGTCTGCCCACCGGTCAGGACGTGGTGCAGGCCGTGCTCGCCGTGGCGAAGAAGTCGGAGCGACTGCTCACCGAGCAGGAGATCCTCGAAGCAGTGGAGTCGGTGACCGCGAAGTCCTGATCCACGTTGACGAAGGCGGCGCCATGGAGCCACCGGCAGTCGAGCAGGACGCGTACCTGGTGCCTACCCCGTTTCTCGACGCGGATCACCCCGCGGTATTCGAGTTCGCGACACGGAGCGTCGGAGCCGCGTCGGATGCCGTCGGGCGGGCCACGGCCCTGTACTACGCGGTGCGCGACAGAATCCGGTACGACGCCAACGACATCGATCTCCGGCCCGACGCGCTGCGGACCAGTCAGGTGCTCGCTCGCGGCCGTGGCTTCTGTGTGGCCAAGGCCGTGCTGCTTGCGGCGGCGGCGCGGGCGGTTGCGATCCCGAGCCGGCTCGGCTTTGCAGACGTCAAGAACCACCTCGCCACCCCATCGATGCGCCGCGCGATGGGAACCGACCTCTTCGTGTATCATGGCTACGTCGAGCTGTGGCTCGAGGGTCGGTGGGTCAAGTGCACACCGGCGTTCAACAAGGCCTTGTGCGAGCGCTTCGAGGTCGACCCCCTCGAGTTCGATGGACGACACGACAGCCTGTTCCAGCAGGCAGACCGGGAGGGCAATCGCTACATGGAGTACCTGCTGGACCGGGGCCAGTACGCCGATCTGCCGCTGGACCAGATCCGTGCCGCCTTCGAGACTCACTACCCGACGCTGGTCTCGGACGGTGTCTACGCCGTGCGTCAGGGGCAGGGAGGGAAGTCGTGAGACTCCTGTCGGGTAACGAGGCGGTGGCCCACGGCGCGTGGGAGGCCGGCGTGGTCTTCGCCGCCGGCTATCCCGGCACGCCGAGCACCGAGGTGCTGGAGCGGCTCGCGGATTACGAGGAGATCGACGCCCACTGGGCGACGAACGAAAAGGTGGCGTTCGAGGAGGCGATGGGTGCGGCCCTCGGTGGGGCGCGCAGCATGGTGACGATGAAGCACGTCGGCCTCAACGTGGCCGCCGACCCCTTCATGGTGTTCCCCTACTCCGGTACCAATGCCGGGTTCGTTGCGCTCGTGGCGGACGATCCGGGGATGTACTCCTCGCAGAACGAGCAGGACAGCCGGTATCTCGCGAAGGTGGCAAAGGTTCCGATCCTGGAGCCCTGTGACGCTGCCGAAGCGCGACGCTTCGCCTCGCTGGCCTTTGAGCTGAGCGAGCGGTATCGCACGCCGGTCATGCTGCGCACGACCACTCGACTCGCACACACGCGCGGGCGCGTCGAGCTCGGTGAGCGACAGGAAGCGGAGCGGCAGCCGTTCTCTCGTCGAGTGAGCCAGTACGCCATCCCGGTGTACGCGTGGTTCAGGCGAGTCGAGCTGGAGGAGAAGCTGACGCGGCTCGGGGAGTTCGCCGAGGAGTTCGAGGGCAACGTCATCGAGGAAGGAGACGCCGAGATTGGCGTCGTGACGCACGGTATCCCGTTTCAGTACGTGAAGGAAGTGCGACCGGACGCAACGGTCTTCAGACTGGGGATGCTCTACCCCCTGCCGCGCCGCCGGCTCGTGGAGTTCTGCCGGCGATTCGAGACCGTGTTCGTGGTCGAGGAGAGCGAGGGCTTCATCGAGCAGGAGCTGGCGAGCTTCGGCATCCGCAATGTGATCGGGAAAGAGCGGTTCACGAACGTCGGTGAACTGAGCGCCGATGTGGTCGCGGCGGGGCTTACCGGGACAGCGGTGCCGCCCGACTTCAGCAAAGACATTGCCATTCTGCCACGCCCGCCGGTGTTGTGCGCCGGGTGCCCGCACCGCGGTGTCTTCAACACGCTCAAGAAGCTCGGTGTGCTAGTCACGGGAGACATCGGATGCTACACCCTCGGCTGCCTCCCGCCATACGAGGCGATCCATACCACATTCTGCATGGGGGCCAGTATCGGCAATGCCACGGGGTTCACTCGGGCAGGCGAAGACCGGGTGGTGGCGGTGATCGGCGATTCCACGTTCCTGCACGGCGGTCTGCCTGCGCTGGTGAGCGCGGTCTACAATCGGGTCCCGACAACCATGGTCCTGCTGGACAACGGCACGACGGGTATGACGGGACACCAGGAGCATCCCGGCACCGGGCATACCCTGAAGGGTGACTCGGCTCCCGCAGTCGACTACGAACAACTGATCCGGGCGCTCGGCGTTCAGCACGTCGAGGTCGTCGACCCATGGGACCTGGAGGCGACGGAGCGTGCCATCCGCACCGGACTCGAGCATTCGGGGCCGGCGGCAATCATCGCGCGGCGCCACTGCCGTCTGCTGCCGGTGGAGAAAGCCGAGCAGCGGACACCGTATGCAGTCGTGCTCGACGAGTGCATCATGTGCGAGGAATGCATGGAGTCCGGGTGTCCGGCGCTGGTGTGGGAGGACGACGGCCCGGGAATCCAGAACTGGGAGTGCGTGGGCTGCTCGCTGTGCGCCCAGCTCTGCCCGGCCGACGCAATCGTGGCCGCGGAGGTGGCGTGACATGTCGGTGACCAACGTGCTCATTGCCGGCGTGGGCGGACAGGGAGCGATCCTGGCCAGCGAGCTCCTGGCCATGGCCGCGATGGCCGCCGGTCACGACGTGAAGCAGGGGGAGTTCCACGGCGTCGCCCAGCGGGGAGGATCGGTATTCAGCCACGTGCGCTTTGGGGAGCGTGTCTACTCCCCCATGGCGCCACGAGGCCGCGTCGACTACCTCGTGGCGCTGGAGCAGCTGGAGGCGCTGCGATACGCGCACTTCGTGAAGCCTGCCGGCACGGTCTTCGTCAATGACCATCGGATCGAGCCGATTCGCGTGGCCGATGAGCGTCCGTACCCCGACAACGTGGCGCGCTTTCTGGACGAGCGGGGATTTCGAGCAACCGTGATCGACGCCACGACCGTCGCCCTGGAGTTGGGGAACCATCGGGCGGCCAACGTGGTGTTGCTCGGTGCGCTGGCCGAGTGCCTGGAGATCCCGATGGAGGCATGGCACCGGACACTCGCGGAGCGAGTCCCGAGTCAGCTGTTGGAGTTGAATCGTCGAGCGTTCGCCGCCGGACGCGCTGCGCTCAGCCGGGTTTGACAAAGTCCCGCGCCCAGGTGACACGTGGGCTCGAGGCACACCGTCAGTTCCACCGCTTCCCGTGACACGTGTAGCACGATGGCTGCCCGTCGGGACCGCCCATCAGATCCGCGCCGTGGCAGCTCGTGCAGTTCGTCACCGGGTCTTGAAGGCCAGTGCGGTGCCATACGCCGTCCTGCAGTACCGTGTGCCCCGCCGGCTGCGGACCTGCAACTTCCTCCTCCTCGCAGGCTGCCAGACCCGCAAGAGCCAGAACTGCAACGGTCGCCAGGCCAAGCCATTTCGCGCGCACGAATCCTCCGTTCACCTGTGTCGCCGGGCCTTCCTCTCGCGACCCGCACCTCGAGGAGTGTCTTCCTTGATCGCCGTCAGGTGGCCACGACGGCGCTGATGCGCCGCTACACCAGGACTGTCCTCTGGTATTCGGCCCCAACCACGCCCGAGCGGCACGCCTCCGACGTCATGAACGCCGCCGACAACTTCGCTTGAAGCGGTAACGCGTCATCGAGCGTCACACCACACGAGCGCTGCACGCACTCCATGATCGCTGCGCGACCCGCCTTGGTCTCCGGCGCGCCAGCGGCCGGCAGCCCACTCACGTCAGCCGACACGGGGATCTTCTTGCTCAGCAGTCTGCGGCGGCTGACGGTGTGCTCCCCGCCGCTCGCAATCGCCCAGGCCGTGGTCAGGGCCGCATTCAGCGGCGCCGCATAGTCGATCAGCCAGCCCACCGCGTCGGGGGCACGAACCGGACGGCCGGTCAGGAGCAGGTGCATCAACTTCTGCCGATCGGCCTCCGCCACCTTGCGGAACGGCCAGTGGCAGCCCTCCATCCCAGGCACCACCGGCAGGGTCACTTCCGGGAAGCCTACCGAGGCGCCTTCGACCGCCACGAGAAAGTGACAATGCACAAGGAGCTCGAGCATGCCGCCGAGCGCCCGCTTTCCGGCGATGAATCCCACGGAAACGGCAAAGTCGTCGTGCAGTCGTCGGGCCGTCCGTGACCAGCTGCCCGCGATCCGTTCGCCCTCCTCCGCTCGCTCGAGCGCCGGATAGAACTCCGCAGTGTCGGCGCCGACCATCTGCGTCGAGAGATGGAAATCACCGGTCACGATTACCCGATCGATCTTGGCAGCCAGAAGCCAGTCCACTGCCCGATTCAACTCCGCGTCGACGTCGTGGTTGTAGGACTCCCGGCTGATCGTCACGACACCGACTGTGCCGTCATGTTCGGCGTTCACGTAGAGCTGCTGCCACTCCGGGGCGTCCATCGCGCCCACCGCTTCGGGATGCCACGCACGGGTGGCGGCCGCCGGGTGGCGGCGATGATAGCCCTGCACGATCTCCAGCACCCCGTCGGGGCCGTCCTCTCGCATCATTGCCAGCACGCCGCGGCGGAACTGGGCGCACAGTTCTCCGATCGTGTTGAGGTGCGTCAGGTGGGCCCGCTTCTCGTGCAGCATGAGGCTCGTCATCTGGTACACGGGTCCCAGGAGCCAGGTGCGGAATTCCTGCTCGTCGACCTCGTCCAACGACCAGTTCACCACCGGCCGGAAGTGGTTGGGCGGATACCAGTCCTGGCCGCTGTCCTTGTGCGCCTCCAGCGCCGGCGTGGGTCGGAAGACCTCACCGTAATGCTGTGCCAGATGATGGAGGCACGACCACGTGAGGAAGTTGGCTCCCTTGGCGCCGATCGCGTCGTGGGCACGAAACGGATTGGGTCCCACGAGCTTGCGTGCGAACTTGTCGATCTTCCAGAACGGCATGTTGCGCGCGTGATGGTAGCGTAGGCCTGCCAGCGTGAAGCCGCAGAACAGCACGTCCAACACGAACGACCAGTGGTCACTCACCGGGATGGGGATGAGCCCGAGTGCCCACAGGAGCTGCGTGAACGCCGATGGCTCGGGCTCGACCACTTCCCAGACCTTGTTGATCTCGTGCGGAAACGCCGGGTGCGCGATCCCCACACCCAACTCGGCACTGGGGAACCCCGACGTGACTGACCGGATCCCGATTCCGGGAAACGCCTCACGGAAGATGCGGTAGTGCGCGCGCTTCACCTCCAGGATCTCGGGTATGGCCTCGAGCAGGAAGCGCGGCTCGAGGTTCGCCAACTCCGACGGGAGACGTTTGCCGTCATAGGTGAGCCGCACGATGTTCGCCATGATCCGTGCCGCACCATCTGGCCCGAATGCCTGCACCAGGCCCGGGTACTGCCTCCCGATCCCGTCGGGCGCGTTGGGGAAGTCCAATGCGACGAGACGTACGCCGAACGGTTCGAGGCGGGAGCCCAACTGCATCGTCTTCCCCGCCCCGACGATGCCGTTGGCTCCGGAGATCACCATGGCACCGCGTCCGGCCGCCGGTCCGAATACGCGTTCCACCAGCTCGCCCGCGTCCGCGGGCAGCCGACCGTTCCTGAACAGGTCGAGGACGCTCCCCAGCCCGATCGTCCGGAGGCTGGGTTGTCGCAGCACCGTGCTCATCCCCTCACGCTCCTTCCGACACCTTCAGGATCGCCGCAATGCCGACGTCGCCGGCGGCACAACCGAACACCAACACATGGCCGCCACCCAGGTCGACCGCTTCTTCCAATGCCTCGATCGCGATGCGCGTGAGGGTCGGTCCTTGCGGGTGGCCCCACACGAGGGAGCTACCTGTGGTGTTCATCCGCTTCCAATCGAAATCCACGACTCGAGTGAACACTGCATCGTTCACGGCGAACGGATTGTGATTCTTCACCACGGCCATGTCGGCCATCGTGAGTCCCGTGGCCCCGAGCAGCTTCTTGACCGCGAGCGCCGGCGCCTCCGGCATCAGACTTGGCTGCGTGCGCACCACGGATTTCGCCACGAACCGGATGTCGATCTCCGGGCGTGGGCTCAACTCCCGGCCGCGTTCCGGCGTCGTCACCAACAGGGAGGCCATTCCGTCCGAGGCGTGCGTCTGCGTGCCGCTCGTGACACAGGTGTCCAGCTCCCGCATGGCACGCAGCCCGTCCAACGTCAGCTTCCGCACACCCAGGTCGTCATCGATACGTCCCATGGGCCGGCCCTGGAGGTTCAGCACCTCGAGCGGCACGAGCACGCGGTCGAGGAATCCCGACCGCTTCGCTTCGAAGTACTGCTCGTGGCGATGGAGAGCCAGCTCGTCCACCTCCCGGCGATCGATCTTGTACTTGCGCGCGGCGAGCCCCGCCGTGGTGATCATGGCGTTTCCCGTGGCCGGGTCGAACCCGAAGTTGTCCCACACGTCGCTGATCGGCTTGGTGCGTTCGTGGGCCCGCCGCTCCGGAAACACCCCGACGGGAGAGTCGCTGGTTCGGTCGAACGTGAGAACGCCGACGGCTTCATGGGCACCGGTGTCCACTTCGGCCCCCGCGAGCAGGATGGCCTGGAGTCCCGTGGCACATGCCTGCTCCATGTGGAAGCCCGGCACGCGATGGCCCATGCAGCTCGCGACGAGCGGCGCGTTCCAAAACTTCCAGTGCCAGGGAATGGTCGAGCCGATGACCAGGTAATCCAGCGCGTTGGCCGGAACCCGACGCAGCGCCAGAATGCGGTTCATGGCTTCGCCGGCGAACTGCCCGATGTTGACCTCCGCGAGGGCGGAGGTCTGCCACGCCGGGAAATAGCTGCTGCCCCACGTGCCGTAGGGAATTCGCGCGTTCGGGAACATCGAGGGAGACTTCGTCACGACGATTCGAGGGGTTTGGGTGAGGACGCGCCGGCAGGCCGCCGGAACGCGCTGTGCAAGCCCCCCGTTCCGCCCCGGTCTCCTGCCCGCGTCACGATGCGTCGCTTCTCAAGCTAACCGTGCAGTCCGCCGAGTGACCACCTCCGCACGATGCCACCCGATGCAGGCCGATCACAGCCGC
>CAYGCN010000108.1:0-10396 GCA_964348385.1 uncultured Gemmatimonadaceae bacterium | reverse complement strand
CATGTGGAACATCAGACCTCAATAGGCAGTCGCCAATCCCGAGCGCAAGAGTCGGGATTGATGGCTACCCAATGCAACATTCGCCAGCACCAACCCTCCACGTGGAGTGGCGCCTGGCTCGGGCGTGCCCATCTACATGTTGGCACGCATTTCAAACAGAACCATTCCCGTCCTTGGTCACTCCTCCGGCTAGACCTATCCTGGCATGGCATGTCGCGCGACCTCGTTGATGCATACGGGAGGTGAACGGTGGTGGAGTCGACCACGGACAGAGGCAAAGAGGTTGGGGGTGACCAAGGCCACGTCCTCGCCAGCCGACTCGGCGGTTTCGGCTGGGCGCTGTTCTTCGTCTGGATCGGTGTGGCGTTGCTTGCGACGTTCCCGGCCGCGGTCACGCTGCTCGGCGTCGGGGCGATCACCCTCGGCGTGCAGGTGGCCCGGAAATCGGTTGGCTTGAGCCTCGAGGTTTTCTGGGTCATTGTGGGGTTGCTGTTCGTTCTGGGTGGCATATGGGATGCGGTTGGGAGTCCCGACCTGCCGCTACTCCCCATCCTGCTCATCGTGGCGGGTGTGGTGGCGCTGTTCAGCCTGCTTCGGCGCCAGGGCTGACTGGCAACTGCGGCTGTTGATGAATGCGGCAACGCCAGATGGGCAGCACTGCGTGCTGCCCTGGGTCAAGACCGCCAGCCGGCTTCTAACACCCGCTGCGCGTTCCCGCCCAGGATCTTGAGCACGTCGGATTCCGGCACGCCGCGCTCCAGCAGCATCTTGGTCACGGCAGGCATCTCCGAGGCATCCTCGACGTCATCCGGCGGATCCGTGAAGCCGTCGAAGTCCGTGCCCAGGGCGATGTGGTCGAAGGACCCGGTCACCTGGTGGAGGTGCTCGATGGTCTCCCAAATCGGATCGAGACCGTTCTTGGGATCGCGTGGATCGAGCCAGTAGTTGAAGAAGATCACGCCGATGAGCCCTCCTCCCGCCGCGATCTCCCGGATCTCGTCGTCACGGAGGTTGTAAGGGACGGCGTGGATGTGTTGTACCCCGACGTGGCTCGCGATGATGGGCCGGCTGCGGCCGATTTCGACGTACACCGCCTGCCGAGCCTCGAGCATGCAGTGCGTGACGTCGATGAGGACGCCGAGTTGCGCGGCGCGGCGCACGATCGCCTTGCCATAGTCCGTGAGTGCCTCCGGGTGCCGCCAGCTGAAGTCGAAGCGGCAGATCTGATTCACGACGTACTTGGTGGGGAGGCTCACGACCTGGGCCGCGACATTGTGATCGAAGAAATGGGTCAGCGTGAGCATGGCGACGCCACGGCCTGCCAGCCGATCGAGGTTGTCCACGTCCCCGTCGAGCACGTGTGCCCCTTCGATCGTGTGCACGACCGCGATCTTGTTGTCGGCACGGATGCGCCGCACGTCGGCCGCACTGCGCGCCAGCTCCACGCGATCCGGTTTGCGGGCGATCTCACCTTCCATCGCGTCCATCATCTCGAGCACGCGGTCCAAGCGACTGCCGGAGACGAGCTTCCGGTACACGGGGAGCGTGAGCAGGCCGGCCAGCCGCATCCAGAAGCACTGGCGGAACAGATCCAGCTCCGGCAGGTAGTGCGCGGCCCAAATGACACGCACGCCGCCCGCCTCGAGCATCTGGAAGTCGCTGCGGCTCGAGAACGGATCGAAGTGCTTCCCGGACCAGTAGTGCCGCCACAGGTTCCGTCGGAACAGGTATGCCTTGAGCGACGGATGCACGTGGACGTCGGTCAGAGGGGCCTGTTCGTGAAGCCGATCGACCGCTTCGCCGTGCTCGGGCGTGGTGTCCTCCTCGATGTTGGTCCTCCGGCCGGCCGGCGGTGCCGTGGCCGGCGCTCCCGTGCTCAGCCTCGTTGGATCCCGAAATACGGGTTGCAGAGGTACTCCTGGCTCACGGGTCCCCACCCCTGCGCGTAGCGGGCGATGAACCACGCGGGATCGGTGGCGATCTCTCCGATCGGGCTCGGGTCGTTGTGATCGTTCCAGCTCCACGGCGGGTTCGCGGCGCTGGCGACGAGCTTGCCTCGCGTGAGACGGTCGTAACACGTGAATCCCCAGCGGCCGTTCTCCCCCTGGCGGAACACGTTCTCGTCGTACCGGAGGTCCCACAGGCCCCGTGGCGCGAACAGGTCCTCCAGTTCGTACTTGAACACGTGAGTCTCGTCATCGTCGTTGAGCACGGCCGGGTTGCCTCCGACACCCTTGAGCCGATAGTACCACACGCGATCACCACCGCCCCACGACGTGTGGTCCCCCCGAATGCCGTGTCCACGGGACTCCACGTACAGCTTGATACGGCCCGTGTCCTTGTCGAGCCAGATGTTGCCGTCCACCGTCTCGTTGAACTTGACCACGCGCAGCGACGGCGGGCCGGGTGCCGGCTCCGAATCGCCCTTTTTGATGGGGATGCGCGGCTCGGTGTAGAGGTAGAAGTTATGGTGGCTCACGGTCACGAGCCCATCGATCACCAGTGCCGCCCGCCGCCGCCGCCCGCCCGACATCCACCCGTCCACCTTGCGCACCACGACCAGTGCACCCTCCATGTCGTGCGCGTGCTCGTCCACCCGGTCCCGAATCGCGTCGTAGAGGTTGGTCGGCTTGTCGCGCTTCCACCAGTCGAACGGATGGTACACGGCGTAGACGATGAACCAGTGTGTCGTCGTCTCGCACACGCTGTAGTAGACCGTCGGATCCTCGAACTCGTGATCCTTGTCGAGGGCGAACAGCCGGCTCGGATTCCGGGCAATGGTCGCGAGTGGACCGCCGAAGTCCACCCGCGTAAACTGGTCGGCCGCACGCCACTCGTCGGACACCTTGTGCGAGAACACGGGAGCGAACTTGGCCGCGATGCGGGCTGATGCGTTCCTCGGCATGGCTTCCTCCCGATGAATGCGGGCTTTGTCAGCGCTTGGTGCGTTTCCTCTTGGCCGCCTTGCGCTTCGCGGGCTTCCGTTTCGAAGCCTTCTTCTTGGCACGCTTCCGCTTCGCGGCCTTCTTCTTCACGGCGCGCTTGCTGCTCGCACGTCCCGCGGGGCGGTGTGCGAGACAGTAGTTTCCGCCGTCCACGGCGGGCTCGGTACAGCCGTGCTTGAGGCACATCACGCCGGGCATCGACAGCGATCCATTCGACTCACTGAAAGATCGTGATGCCGGTGAGTACCGCCACCAAGGCGATGGCCAGGAGCAGCAGCCGCTGAGCCCACGCGACCAGGCCGGCCTTGCCCTTGGTCACTTGGTCCACCGCTTCGTTGGCGTTCTTCCACATCTGGAGCTGATCGCCGACGAAACGCGGGAGGCGTTCGGCGATTTCGGCCGCGTCGGTGACGCCGGACAGATCGGTGATCATCTCGTCCAGGCTTTCGCCGAGCGGCGGAGCGACCACTTCCCGCACGCGGAGCGAGAGCACCGCAAGGATCACCGTTGCGGTGAGCATCCCGACCGCGACCGCGAGGATCGACTTCTCCAGAAGCCCGGTTCCCGCACCCGTAAGATCACGCACGAACGCGAACGCCGCCGCCAGGAAGATCCCGCTGACCGTGATGGTACCCTGGGCCTTGCCCTCCACGTGGCGCCATGTGTCCGAGAGTTCCTTGTATTCGTCGCGGTAGCTCTGGAGTGCCCCGGCAAGCAGTTGGTCTCGGGCGCTCTGCTGATCGGGCATGGCGTCTCACATTGCTGGTGGGGAACGCGGCACGACCTCGTGACCCGCAGGTAAGCTGGGGGGAATGGCAGGTCACAGCAACGTCGGGCTGGAAACGGCTCCCCTCTCCGAGCCGTCCCGGCAGTGCTAGGCGATTGGAAGCGTTCGCAACCGCTCCAGTAATCCCACCATTACCTCGGTGTCACGGGCACAATAGGCCAGCAGGTCCGCGCGTAGCTGCTCCCGCTCCGCTTCCGAGAGGGTCTCGGGCCTGAACAGCATCCGCGCGATCTCGGCGCTGGCCAGTTCCCCGTCCGCAATGCCGAGGTCGCCGTAGCTCAGCTCGGGGACGAGCGCGGGGACGACGGCCTTGAGGCTGAAGCTGCCGTAGAAGTCGGGGTGGTACACGTGGTCTCGAACCACCGGATACAGGTCGACCAAGCGGTCCTTAATGGACTTGAGGTCGCGGGCCAGGTGCGGGAGCGCTTCGATCAGCCCGTCGAGACATGCCTCCTCGAAGCTTGCATAATAGGCCACCACACATCTGACGCCGCGGCACGCCTCGATCAGGGCCTTGGCCAACGGTTCCCGCGGATCGTGCGGCGAGTCCGCGAGCCAGGCGTGATGCACATAGCCACCACGTCCGTCTTCCACGTGACAGCTGAACTGCGCCGGCACCTGCTGCCACGGCGTGCACCCGTACCAGACCGGGATTGCCAAGCTCACGGTCTCGAAATCGAGAAACGCGATGGGGCTCTGGAACGGCTCGAGCGCCTCGGCAAGGTTGGGGCCCACGATCATCTCGCCCTGCTGCACCGCGCGCCGTTGCCGGTGCGCCAGCTTGGGAAGCTTCACATCCAGTGGCAGGTCCTCGATCCGTTCGAAGCCACGCTGCATCAGCTCGTGTGCTCGCCGCAGCCCCAGACGATGGAGCGTCGTGACGTGATGTCCCGACCGGTCGGGCCAGCAGCGGTCGAAGAACGGACAATCCTTTTCATCGTAGCACTGCTCGCCCACCGCAATGGCTGGATACGGCCCCTCCAACGTCTCCAGCTGCTCGATCACCTCTTCGGCCAGAATCGGCACCAGCTCCTCCACCTGCTCGGTCAGATCCTCGCGCACGAACAGGTTCGACAGGTCGGGGAAGCGGCACTCCCCGTTGAGGTGCATCAATTGTGACTTCCGCACCATGATACCGCTCCCCCGCGCGACATAGGTTTGAATCGCCACGTCGGGGATGTGCTCCTCCCTGACACCGGTTGTCGACTTCACCTCGATCAGGTGGTAGCCGTCAGACGCACGCTCCAGAATGTCGATTACCACGTAGACGTGGTCCGCGAGAAACGTGGCGCCGTAGACGGCCGACGGGTTCATGGCGAGCGCATGCTTGGTGGCGCGCAGCCGGTCGTTCGGTCGGTCGTGGGGATAATCGATCGCGATGCCGCCCGGCACGAACGTGCGGGCGGCGAGGTCGACGTCATGGCCCTGTGAGAACCGATGGCGCAGAGCGGAGGAGGCCGTCAGCTCCACGGCGTCGGGCTCGTGCACCCGCCACCACAGGAGGTTCGGACAGTGCCACCCGTCCACGAACCGGGACTTGGTAAGCTGGTACGGCACGGCATCTCCAGGGTCGACTCGGCGCCGTTAAAGGGAAGTGAATTTTTCGTGAAAGTGGGCGGTTGTACGGTTAGGCGGTTGAGCGGCTAGGCGGTTAGATACCCACACCCGCCTAACTGCCTACCCGCCCGCAGTTCCTTTCGACGATCCCCGCAGCCTCCTCACGCAGCGCGTGGAATCCGCCCTGGGCGTTATGCCAGATCTCCACGACACGCCGGAGCTCACGGCATGCCTCGGCGCGGTCACGGCGGGGAATCGCGTCGCGCCAGCGCAGGAACCGCGCCGCGGTGCCCAGCGCCCAGTCGATCTCGGCGGCCACGGGGATGCCAACGGGCCACACGACGAGATCGGCGTTCTGGTACCAGAGCCAGTCGCCCTGAGTCGCCGGCGGGTCGAGCGCACGGCGCCAGCGACCCCGCGCCAAGTAGATGGCCGAGCGTGCGAAGGCGTCGGGGACCTGCGCCGCAACGAGCGGGACGAGCGTGTCGGTAACGGCGAGCGCGCCACGAAGATCGTCGAGGGCAGCGCGCTGGAGGCCGTCGATGTGCAGGGCGAGTCGATGGGATTCCGCGGTGCCGAACTCGCGTACGCTGCGTAGCCAGCGTTGCCCGGCCGCGGGATCCCCGGCGCCGTAGGCATCCACGGCGAGCGTCCATGCCGCACGCGCTCCCACTACGGCATGCCCGGTCAGCTGCTCCAACGCGGCGCGGCCCGCTGCCAGCATTGCAGATGGCATGGGAGCAATTGCGAGCGCCTGCGGCATCACCCGCCACTGGGCGGCCTGCAGCCGTGAGTCGATCGACCGGTCGAGCGCCGCCACCGAATCGAACGTCGCGATGGCCTCACCCATGCGACCCAGCGCCACCAGGCCCAGCCCCCTGGCCCGCAGTACCTCGAGCCGTGACGCCCAGGGGAGGTCGGGCTGCTTCAGCAACAACTCGGCGATAGCCGTCTGGCCGTCGGCGAGGTCGAATGACAACCCCCACCGCAGCCCGAAATCGACGAACTGCACTGCGGCAGCTGCGTCCTGTGCGCTCGCGGCGAGCACCTGCGCTCGGGCCGCAGCAAGCTGTTGCCCGGTGAAGAACCGCTCGGCAAAGGCGAGCTGGAAGTAGGTGGGAGGGATGAACGCCTCGCGCTCTGTGTTCCGCAGCAGGCGTTCGAGCCAGTAGGTCGCGGAGTCACGCTCGCCAAGCCGGATGGCGATCCATGTGAGTGCCATGAGCGAGGGCCCCATCGCGGAGTCGCGTGCGACGCCCTGTGCGACCACGCGCCGCGCGCTGTCGAGCCCGATGCCCGCGAGCGAGCCACGCATGAACAGGTCATCGCCGTAGACGAGCCAGGTGTATGGGTCCCGAGGATAGCGCTCGACGATCTCGCGATACACGCGGAGGCGCTCGGGGCCAAGCGGTGTAACCAACGCCTGGAGCAGCAGGCGATCGATTTCGGGTAAGGCGTCGCCCTGTTCCTGCGCCAGCAGGGCGAGGTCGGGATCGGTCGGGTACCGCTGCCAGCGCCGAGCGTCGATCCAGCGCCACTTTGCCCACGCGAACGACGAGTCGATGGCGAGCGCCGCCGCATAGAGGCTCTCGGCCCGTTGCCATGCTTGCCGCCGGAACGCGTCCTCACCGGACAGAAAGAGACGTACCGCGGCGGCGGGCGTTCCCTCGAGCGCGGGTACGCACTCGTAGTCGAGCCGCTCCGGCTTGAGTGCGCGCAAGATCTCGAGGCCCAGCCGGCAGGCCACCCCCTGGAGGTCCGCGATCCGCCCGGGGACCGGCGCCGCTCGAAAGCTCCCGCCGCGCCGTGATATCACCTGAACCGTCGCCACCAGGCTGTCGCCGAAGGTTTCGATAGTCCCCTCGGTAAAACGCTCGGTATTCAACTCGTCGAACACCGCGCCGGCGTCACCGGCGAGGATCACGTGCGGCGTTGTCTGGGGGGCCACATCGATGATCCCCGGATTGGCCTGCAGATACGCGTACGTGAGTGACGCGAGGTGAGCGCCGAGGCTCGGATCGGCGGTGCCCCGCACCTCGAAGGCGGGGATCCAGATGTCGGCGCGGGGCGGACCACCGTTTGGGATGAACAGCAACCCCAGCCCAAGGCCCGCCACACCGACGCCCACCGCCCACAGCACGGCGCGGCGCTTATGCTTGGTAGCCCGGGTGCGCCACAACGCGCGTCGAAACGCGGCAGCGCTGGGCCAGCGGTCACCGATCTCCCAGGCCAGCGCACGGCGCAGCACGGGGACGAGGCGCCGAGGCACGCCGGACCAGTTGTCCGGCATGTCGGGTGGGAGCACCTCCCACCGTCGGCCCGTAAAGGCTTCGTACAGCACCATGCCGACCGCGTACAAGTCCGTGTGCGCGCCGACGTTCTCGCCGAACGCCTGCTCCGGCGGCATGTACCCCGGCGTGCCCGTGGCCCCCAGCTCGCCGCGCCTGGCCGCGGTCTGCGGACCCGATTCCATCGCGATGCCGAAATCGCCGAGCAGCGCGCGGTGCCCTTCGATGAAGATGTTGTTGGGCTTGATGTCGCGATGCACGATGTCGAGGCGGTGGATCGCCTCCAACGCGTCCAGCACGTCTCGGCCCAACTTCACCACCTCGTCGGGTGCCAGCGGGCCCCGTGAGAGCCGCTGGCCCAGCGTCTCGCCAGCGACGAGATCCATGACGTAGTACGAGAACCCGCCGGCTTCACCCACCCGGTGAATGGGCACGATGTTGGGGTGCTGCAGCTTGGCGAGGGTGCGGGCTTCGCGCAGGAAGCGCTCGGTGGCGTCGGCGGTGGCCAGCTCGGGGCGGATGATCTTGATCGCCACTAGGCGGTCGAGCGCCACTTCCCGTGCCACGAAGACGCTCCCCATCCCACCGGTCGCGACCTCACGCTCGACCTCGAACTCCGGGAGGAGCGCCTCGCACAGGCGGTACAGGATCGACGGCACGGCTCGCTCCAAGCTCGCGGGCGGGAGTCCGCGATACCGTATGCTAGGTGGCCACCGGAAACGCGGTCAAGCTGGCAGTCACTTGACCTTCGTCATCTGCCCCCGGGCCGTCTCCTCCCAGGCGCCGCCCTTCACGGACCGCGCCCACGCGAAGGTGCCGGCCGTTGCGGACTCCTCCACCGCGGTCAGACGATACAGCGTGCCGGTGCCGTCGTCGTGGAGGAACGTCCAGGTCTTGCCATCCACCCAGCCGCCAAAGATCTGGACGCTGCCGTTCGGCATGTACCGGTGCCAGTAATACGCTTCGCTGCCGGGGTCGTAACCGAAGACGTGAACGATCTCGAGAGGGTCTCCCGAAGCGGGCTGATATCGTTCCATCCACTCAACGAGACGCCCGCTCGCGAGGGTCCTCCCCACCACCGTCCCGCCACCGTCCCCAACCTCATAGGTCCATTCGCCAGCGAACCAGTGCAGCCGTTGCACGTCGGGTCCCTGTGCTTCCGTTGGAACCGCAACGATGATGAGCGCGAGCGTCACCAGCGCCAGTGCGGCATTGCGGGAAACGGGGTGTGGCATGGGGGCCTCCTTGGGACAGTCAATGTCTAAGTGAGCGGTCAAGCGATTCATCGTCAAGCAGCCGCACGCGCTGATGGCCGGGCTTGACACCGGCGTTGCCCAGTGGCCTACGTAGAAGCATTCCAATCGGAATTGCCCTCCCGTGCGCCAACCGCCTCCCGTGGCCGTCCTTCTCCTGTCCGTTTGCGCCCCCTCCCTCGTGGCCCAGACCCCCGAGGCTCCGCGGTTCACCATCCGTCCTTCCGCAGGCGACATCGACGTGGATGGCCGATTGTTCTCGTACAAGCTCAACCCGCAGACGGTGGCGTTCCTGGGGTATTCCGACACACGCCTCGGCACCGAGATCGTCGATTTGACACAGCAGGGCCGGACGTTCTTCATCAAGGTTGGATACGCTCTGAGACCGTGACACTGTGCATCGACCGTCACTGAGCAGGGCTGGAAAGGGCAAAACGTGGAGGACACATGCCGGAAACCATCCGCTTTACTCTGAACGGGAGGCCGGTGGCGCTCGAGGCCGGTGCCGATCGATCCCTCCTGTGGGCGCTGCGCACCGATCTTGAGCTCACCGGCACCAAGTACGGGTGTGGGGAAGGGGTGTGCGGATCCTGCACCGTGATCGTGGACGGGCGGATCGTGCGCGCCTGTCAGGCCACCCTCGGCTTCGTGCGGGGCAAGACCGTCACGACGATTGAGGGACTCGCCCGTGACGGGAAGCTGCATCCCGTGCAGGAGGCATTTGTGGAGCACGGAGGCTACCAGTGCGGCTACTGCACGCCCGGGATGATCATGAGTGCCTACGGGCTTCTGCTCCAGAATCCGAACCCGTCACGCGATGACATCGTCGAGGGCATGGAGCCGAACCTGTGCCGGTGCGGGGCGCATACCCGAATCTTCCGGGCCATCGAGACCGCCGCGAGCCGGATGGGAGGCCACGATGACTGACGCAACACGGATGGACCGACGCGAATTCGTGAAGCTCGTGGGGGGCGGGATCGTCGTGGTCGTGACGCTGCCGCTCGACATGATTCTGGACCCGCGGGTGCCACCGCGCGCGCAGCGCGGCTACCCCACGGACATCAATGCGTACCTCCATATCGCCGAAGACGGCACCATCACGCTCTACTCGGGCAAGATCGAGATGGGGCAGGGGATCATAACGTCGCTGACCCAGATGGCCGCCGAAGAACTGGGTGTGACGCTCGAGACGGTCCACATCGTGATGGGCGACACCGCGACGTGCCCGTGGGACATGGGCACGTTCGGCTCGCTCACGACCCGCATGTTCGGACCGGCGGTGCGGGCTGCGGCGGCCCAGGCGCGTCTGGTGCTGACCGATCTGGCCGCCACGCGCTTTGGCGTCCCGCACGAATCCCTCACGGTGAAGAACGGTGTCATTACCGTCCGTGGCGACGAGGCGAGGCGTGTGACCTACGGCGAGTTGGCCAAAGGGAAGCAGATCACGCACACGGTCGATGAACGTGCCGTGCTCCGCGCGGTGAAGGACTTCACCGCGATCGGTGAGTCGCCGACTCGGCTGGATGGCCACGACAAGGTGACCGGTGCCGCGCAGTACGCTGGGGA
>CAYGCN010000107.1:0-10498 GCA_964348385.1 uncultured Gemmatimonadaceae bacterium | reverse complement strand
AGTGCAGAAGGACTCCGGCTCCGCGGCCCGCACACCCTCGACCCACCGCCGAGCTCCTGTGTCGTCAGCTCCGCGACCGCGATGCTTCTTGGGATACGCCACGGCGCACCTCCGGCGCTACCCCACCCCCTGTCACTACGCAGCTTCAAAGATGGGCGCACGGCTCGTCGGATGGGAGGGTCGCCCTTGCACCCCACGATTTGCATCCCCGTCCCTCACGGTGTGCCCTAAGGCGGGATATCGTTAGAGCGTCGGTGCGCGGACCGTCGGAGGCGATGTGGAGCTCGATTTGTTCAAGGACCTGGGGATCGCGTTCGGCATCGGGCTCTTGGTGGGCCTGCAGCGCGAGTGGGCCGAGAGCCGCCTGGCCGGGATCCGCACGTTCCCCATGATCGCCATCCTGGGGGTCCTGTGCGGGACGCTTGCTGCGTCGCTCGGTCCGTGGATATTCCCCGCCGGTCTCCTGGCAGTGGCGCTGCTCATCGTGGTGGGCAATGCGGCCAAGATCCAGCGCGGCGATGCCGACCCGGGGCTCACCACCGAAGTGGCGATCCTTGTCATGTACGTGCTGGGCGTGGCGCTGGCGGCAGGGTACACGACCGCGGTGATCGTGACCGGTGGCGGTGTGGCTGTGCTGCTCCACTGGAAACGACCGCTCCACGACGTGGTCGACCGCATCGGCGAGGCGGACGCCAAGGCCATCTTCCGGCTCAGTCTCATCGCACTCGTGATTCTCCCCCTGATTCCCAACCGGACGTTCGGCCCGTACGGGGTGCTCAATCCGTTCAACATCTGGCTCATGGTGGTGCTGATTGTCGGCATCAGCATGGGCGCCTACGTGGCGTACAAGCTGCTCGGCGCGCGATCGGGCACGCTCGTGGCCGGCGTGATGGGCGGTCTCATCTCGAGCACGGCGACTACCGTCAGTCTGTCGCGTCGCAGCCGAACCGCCCCGTCGGGGGCGGCGTCGGCCGCCGTCGTCATCATGATCGCGTCCACCATCGTGTTCGTGCGGGTCCTGCTCGAGATCGGAGTCGTGGCGCCGACCCTCCTGTCCGCCACCGCGCCACCCATCGCGATCATGATGACGAGCATGATCGCCGTGAGCACCGTCCTATATCGGACGTCCAGTGAGGCTTCGGCGCATGCTTCCGAGGAGCGGGAGCCCCCCTCCGAACTGGGCGCTGCCATCACTTTCGGGCTCCTCTACGCCGCCGTGCTGTTGGGTGTGGCGGTTGCGAAATCCAAGTTCGGTCAAGCCGGGATGTTCGCTGTGGCCGGGCTGTCAGGACTCACCGACATGGATGCGATCACGTTGTCCACCGCCCAGCTGTTTCGCTCCGACGAGCTGGAGGCCACAATCGGGTGGCGTCTCATCCTGGTCGGTGCGATGGCCAACATCGTCTTCAAGGGGGTTGTGGTGGCCGCCCTGGGTCAGCGACGGCTGTTGGGCCACATCGCCGCCGGATTCGGAGTCACGATCGGCGTGGGCGTGCTCCTGCTCCTGTTCTGGCCCGGCTGATTCGGCCCGCCGCTCGGGTAGACACCGTCGCCACCGGCGCTCGGAGGGAAAACGACAACGGGGGCGCGTCGGCGCCCCCGTACGTCAGCGGGTTCGTTGCTGGGGGCTCACACCGTCTCCCACCATGCCACCTCGCCCTCGTGGGCGCACTTGGGACACAGCCGGCGCTCCGGGCGCCCGATGAGCTGAAAGCGCCAGGCACAGATGGGACAGACCGCGTAGAACCGGCCGAGACCGTGAGCATCCTGACGGTTCACCAGGTCCTGGCCCACGCGATGGACCACGGTGAAACGATTGGGCCGATCCGTGCGAATCTCGAGCACGCGCTTGGGCACCGTCGCCGTGGTCGCGCCGAGGCCGATCGTCACGCGGTCATCCTCATCGCGCACGACCGGGTACCACGCACCGTGCCGGAGGTTTCGGGAGTGCGGCGGGCGGATCGCGGCATACACGCGCGCCCACGCCCGCGTCCTGATCTCCTTCTTGCGGGCAAGCGGATCATAGGCTTGGGTCTGCAACCGCGTCGACTTCGTCTTCATGTGCGTGGAGGTTCGTCTTCCTGGAATACTCGGCCTCACCGTGGACCAAGGATATGGCACAGGTCACTGACTATTGTGACGTGACGGTGCCGAAAGCGGAAGACCACTTTCGGCACGAATTCGCGGGATTTCGTGATCTAGATCACCGTTTCACCCATCGCGGCCGCAGATCGCGGGTCACCTCGAACACCAGCGCATCCACGAGACGGCCGTACGCCTCTTCCGGATGCTCTGCGGAGAAGAAGACGTCACCTCCAGTAATCCCCACCTCCCCCACGACGTCGCTCGCCTTGCCCGCGCTGGTCCACAGCGTTCCGCCCGACTCGGCGGACAGGAGTCGCACGCTCAGCTCGACGCTGACCCTCGCTTCCACATGCGGGAAACCGGCAAGGACCGCACGCGGCTTGACGTCGGACACCTTCAGGTGGCCGAAGAACACCGCCGGGATGCCGTGCTCCTGTCCGATCACCCGCGCGGCACGCGCATCGAGACGTTGCTCGCCCACCTCGCTGAGCAGAGGCTCCGCCTCTCCGAGCTCCAGAATCTCGATGCCGGACTGACCCGCCAGCACCTCGCCCAGAAACCGCTGCGTCGCGAGTTCGTTGAGCGATCCCTTGGCGTTCTCGATCGTGAAGGTCACGAGCCCGACCCGATAGTAGGGCGCGAGGTCGATCCGTGGCGGCACCAGCACGCGCCCACCGCCGCACGCCGTGAGCAGCCACGCAGCGATCACGACCGACAGGGGAAGAAGGGCTCGGGCGCCGCCTGTCGGCGCCGCGTTTCGCGTGCTCGCACTGCGTCTCCGCTTCAACCTCGTCATTGCGCCACCTCCTTATCAGCGGTCGCGTTGCCGACGCGACGCGCACCGCACGAATGAGCAAGAGCAGGACCGACGCGCACGGACATGGCTAACTCCTTGCTGGGCAGCACGATCGCCGATTTGGAGACCCCGTGGTCACAGACCCAGTGTCCTCTGTCCCGGACGGTCACTGCGCCATCGTGGTCAGCCAGTCCGTGGCCCATGACTCGTCACCGCAATTGTACAGCCGCCGCGATGCGTGCGAAATGATCCGAGGCACAGCGATGCGTCCGCAACGACATACGGCCGGCTCACCGGCCGGCCGTATGTCGCGTCCTGTCCGCGTCCGCGCGCTCAGTCTTCGAGCACGAACGTGACCTTCATGACGACCCGGTATTGGGTCACCTTATTCTTTGCCACATCGACCTTCATGCTCTCGATCCAGGCTCCCTCGATGTTCTTGAGGGTCTTCCCCGCGCGCCTGATCCCCTCGGCGACTGCGTCGTCGAAGCTCTTGGGCGACGCGGCACTGATCTCGGTTACCTTGGCGATGCTCATGGTCGTCCCCCCCGGTGGTTAGTGGGTGATGACGGGAGCGAGCCTCCCCGCCTGCGTGATCCACTTCTGCACGCTCTTCGCGCTCGGGGTCGTGCGCGTGAGTCGGCGGGCGCGATTGATCTCCTTCATCTTGGTCGCGAGGTTCTCGGCGTTGCGGTTCCGGAGTTCCTTGACCGTATCCACCCCAGCGGCTTCCAGCAGCTCGGAGAACTCCGAGCCGACTCCAGAGATGCGCATCAGATCGGCCATATTCGCCCATTTGAGGAGCTGCTGCTCGCTCACGCCGGTCTTGGCACTCACGCTCATGCGGCCCCTGTCGTCACAGCAGTACTTGAGAAGATCGTTCGTCGTCCTGACCTTGGCTACCGCCAGCTTCTGGGCGTACGAGGGTCCGATGCCCTCGATGTCTTGAATCCTGTAGCTCATTCGATCCCATCCTTTCGCAGTTCGATCGGTCGCTTCCACACCCGTCGCAGGGGAAGGATCATGCCACTGCCGATCGGCCGGCCAACTCGCGTATTCTCAACAATTTCCCTCGATCCACCCAGATCGGAGCGGCCCGCAGCCGCGGCCCGATATGGAACGGGGCCGTCCCGATCGCGAACGTCTGTCCCGCCTCGGCAAATCCGGTCGGTGCTACTCGGCCGCCTGGCCCACCTGGGACGACTGTGGAAGGCGAAACCAGAAGCGGGACCCACCGCCGGCGCGATTCTCCTGCCCAATGCGACCACCCCATCCCTCGATCGTGACACGACAGAAGTGCAGCCCCAGTCCGATGTTGCCGGCCGGCCCCCCGTGCGAGAAGCGGTCGAACAGCCGCGGCTGGAGTTCGACCGGGACCCCGGGGCCCTCGTCATCGACGGTCAGGAACACACCCTCCCCATCCACCGCGAGCCCCACCGTCACCGTCGTATCCCGTCGGGAATGACGCAGGGCGTTGTCCAACAGGTTGGCCAACACGCGCACCAGTCGAGTGCGTTCGGCGACGACGCCCCAGAGGTTCGGTGACTCGGGCTTCAGGTGCTCCAGCACCAACCGTATGCCACGCAGCTGGAAGGCCGATCGGAAGGCATCCACCACCTCCGCGGCGCAGGCCGCGACATCCACCGGCGCCGTGTCAGCCCGACTCTCCAGCTCGTTGAGGTCGGCGGCGAACACGTCGAGAATGGAGCGGATCAGGAGATCCTGACGCTCCAGCTCCGTCCGGCCCACGAGAATCGCGCGGCGGGCACCGTCGGGGAGTTCCTCCGTGGCGAGCAGCTGGAGTGCGGCGTGCGCCGAGACCATCGGGGTCCGCAAGTCATGCACGATGCAATGCAGCAGCACGTCCTTCTTCTCCAAGTCCTTGAGCAACCGCTCGTGCCCGAGCACGTGCTCCCGCGCGCGCTGGAGCAGCTCGGCCTTCTCGGAGTGGCTGGCCCCTACCTCGATGATCGCGAGCAGCGGACGATCTTCGACCGACAGCGCCACCGCCTCGAGGTGCCACCTGCGCCCAGCGGAGTCCACCTCGGTCCACGGACCGGCACGACACCCCCCGCTCCCGGCCCGCCAGCACTCATGGGCCTCCCCCAAGAAGTCGCCCAGAAACGGCGAGTACTCGTCCCACGCGCACTCGTCCCCCGAAGCCGCCACGTCCGGCCACAGCGTCACGAGCCACTCGGGCGGGGCCGCAAGGAGGCGCGCCCGGTC
This sequence comes from uncultured Gemmatimonadaceae bacterium, assembly GCA_964348385.1. Taxonomy (GTDB): domain Bacteria; phylum Gemmatimonadota; class Gemmatimonadetes; order Gemmatimonadales; family GWC2-71-9; genus JAOTVV01. The sequence goes on along the minus strand of CAYGCN010000107.1, from coordinate 5,391 downwards.
CGTACCACGCGGCTCGAAGACGGCAATACCGAGGGTCGCCAGTGCCTCCGAGAGTACATCCACCGACGCACCCGTCACCGCTCCGCGCTTGGCCATCTGAGCCTCGAGCAGCTGCATCGCATTGCGGCTCTGCTGCAGCGCGCGCTCCTGCTCCACCGCGCCCGTCACGTTCCGGAGCACCACCCACGTGCCGTCGGCGTCGCGGAATAGGTCGACATCCGCAACCACGCCGGCCTCGGTCTCCACGAGGGGCACTGATTCCCGTTCCTGGCTGAGCGGGAGGATTCCCTGGAGCAGCGGCACCCGCTCCACGGCATCCACCCCGCGTTCGAGACCGTGGATGCCGTAAGCTGCGACTGCCCCACCCCACTCCAGCACACTCCCGTCGTCGCCGAGCAGCAGGTAGGCCGGCGCCTGCATGTCGATCGCCTGCTCCTGCAGGAATCCCAAGACCCGTTCGGGAAGCGTGCTCATGGCCCGCCGTTCGCCGCATGCGCCAGCCACACAAACGCTTGCTCGACGCCGGCACCGTTCTTGGCGCTCGTGACGAAGACCGTCCACCCCTCGGCCCGCAGCTGGTCCTCGACATCGTCGTCGAGTTCCCACTCCACAGCCAGGTCCGCCTTGTTCAGCGCCACGAGGGCCGGCACCGGACCGACGGTCTGTTCGGCTTGTCGTCGCAGATCTCTGACTTGATCGAGTGTCGCACGTCGGGTTCCATCCACCACGAACAGCAGGCCAGCCGACCCCCGCAGGTAGGACAACCGGACGTGCTGGAACTGGTCTTCGCCGGCGAGATCCCAGAGGAGGAGCGTCACGTGCTCGCCGTCGACCATGACGTCCTTTCGGTCGATCTTGACCCCGACGGTCGTGTGGTATTTCTCCGAGAACAGCCCCTCAACGAATCGTCGCACGAGGCTCGTCTTGCCGGCTGCGAAGGCGCCGAGCATACAGATCTTCTTGCGGATCATCGGCGGGGGACCGTGCGACGCTTCCTGCGCTGGTACTATCCTGACGACGGGCGCCTCAGCCTGGCGGCCATCTCCTCGAACAACGCGGCGAGGGACTCGCGATCGGCCGTGAGGGCTCGGAGTTCGGCGAGTCGCTCATCCACCAGAGCCGACAGCGCGCTGGACTGGTCCGTGAGCCGCGCCGCGAGGGCTTCCACCCGGCTCGCCGTCTCTCGACGCAACTCGCCGGCGCGTCGATCGGCGTCCTGCCGTATCTCGGTCAATCGTTCCTGGGTCGCCGTCACAGAGCGTTCCAGCTCACGTGTCAGATTCTCCACCGCCCTCTCGTGCGCGTTCTCACGGTCAGCCAGCGCCTGCCGCACCGCACCGTCCTGCTCGTCCATCTTCGCCACCAGTTCGTCGAACCATCGCATCGTGGCGTCGCGAAGCGCGGCGTGCTCGGCGAGGAGCCCCTGCTCCAGCTGCTTCAGCCGATCGTCGAACTCGGCGAACTGCTGGCCGAACAGGATGGCTCGGACTTGCTCGAGATGCTCGGGCGTCTCGGCGTGGGCCGCGGCCCGTGGTCCCTCCTGCGACGCATTGGACTGGCGTGACGACTTCCTGGGCATGTGACTCGTCGATCCGATCTCGATCACGTGGAGCGGGGCCGAAACCCCACAGAAGATACACCTCGGGCCCGGGCGGTGAAGGTCGCGGAAGTGGTGGGGCGATCGGTAGCCGGGCCGGTGACCACTCAGTCGCGGTAGGTGATCACAACAGTGGCCAAATAGCGCTCCAAGCCCGCGAGTGCTTCCTGGATGATGAACCGGTCCGCGTCGCGCGCGGCACGCTCGATCGCGAACCCGCGCGCCGAAATCTCGCTGAACCGCACGCCGTGCCCGAACCGGCGAGCCGATCCCCCAAGCCGCGAACGGTGGCGAGCGTACCTCCCTTTAGCGCGGCCCGCATCGCCGCGACATCCGTCCAGCACCGCTCCAGATAGCGGGCAACCAGATCGGCCATGTCTCGTTCGATCTGCACCGTCGGGTGCTCGGGAGCCGGCGGGTCGGTCATGTCGCCCTCGCGTGGCGGTTAAGGCAGTGCTCGGTCACAGGGTCGCGCGGACCCGGCTGGTGCAACTCCAAGGCCATCGACGGAATTCGGGACAAACACGGTTCGCGGGCGTGTCAGATCGGGATCGCCGTTCCGAAAGCCGTCCGCTTCCGTTCCAATTCGGTTCCTATCGCTCGTCCTCCCGCGTGCCCTATCGAGACTGTCGATCCCGGGCCCAGGGGCTAGATTTGGGCGAACCAGTGGGCCACATCCATGGCACAGCAGCCCAAATCGACATCGCAGGACACCAAGGGACTCGTCCTTCTCGTCGACGACGACATCCTGCTTTCCGAGTTGCAGCAGCGGTGGCTCCAGGCCGAAGGGTTCGACGTGCGGATCGCGCCCGACGGTGAGGCCTCACTCGAAGCCCTCGCGACATCCCTTCCCGACGCCGTGTGCCTCGATCTCGTCATGCCGGGGATCGACGGCTTCGAGACGCTCGAGCGCATCAAGTCCCACCACCCCCTCCTCCCCGTGATCGTGATGACGGCCCAAACCGGTGCCGAGTTCGCGGTGCGGGCAATGAAGGCCGGCGCATACGACTACCTCGTCAAACCGGTCGACCAGGCCAAGTTCGTGGCCGAAGTCACCCACGCCGTGGAGCGGTCGCGCATGTCGGTGCGGCTCGCCCAGTTGGAGCGCGAGGCCGCGGGTCGCGGATACCCCGGCATCGTGGGTCAGTCACGGCACATTCGCGAGCTGTTCCGACGCCTCGATCGGATCTCCGCCAGTGATATCACGGTCCTGATCCACGGCGAGAACGGGACCGGCAAGGAGTTGGTGGCGCGGGCCATTCACACCCAGAGCAGCCGCTGCGCGGCGCCGTTCGTCGCGGTGAGCTGCGCGGCCATTCCCGAGTCGCTGCAGGAATCGGAGCTGTTCGGCCACGAGAAAGGGGCCTTCACCGGGGCGACGGCCCGCCGGGCGGGGTGCTTCGAGCGAGCGGACGGCGGCACGCTGTTCCTCGACGAGATCGGCGAGCTGTCGGCGAGCCTGCAGGCCAAGCTGCTTCGCGTGCTCCAGGAACGGACCTTTCTCCGGGTCGGCGGCTCGACGGAGATCCGGTCCGATTTCCGCCTGATCGTGGCGACGCACCGCGATCTCGCTGCCGAAGTCCGAAACGGGTCGTTCCGCGAGGATCTCTTCTTCCGGATTGCGGTGATGGAGCTGGAGGTTCCGCCGCTCAGGGCTCGTCGCGACGACATCCCGCTCCTGGCCACTCACTTTCTCGCCCACGCCGCGGGAAAGCGCTCGAAACCGCTCTCGATCGAGCCCGAGGCGATGCGGCGGTTGGCGTCGTACGCCTGGCCCGGCAACGTGCGCGAGCTGCAGAACGCGGTCGAACGCGCCGTGGTGGAAGCGGAGGGTCCGGCCATCCGTCTCCGCGACCTTCCACGGCGGGTGCGGGATGGGGGTGCCGATGTGCCCGCTTCCGGCCCGACAGATGCCGCAGAGGCTAACGCTCTTCGCCAAACGGTGCCGCCGGGTCAGCCGCCAACCGACATGGCCGCCGGAGCGGTGGGCCCGCGAACACTGGAAGGAATCGAGCGCGACGCGATTGCCGAATCCCTCGAGCGACACGACGGGAACGTGGCACGCGTCGTCCGGGAGCTCGGGATCGGACGCACCACACTCTACCGCAAGATCAAGAAGTATGGGCTCCGCTGAGACCGCGCCGTGCCGTCCCGTTCTGGGCGGTCCATCCCGGATTGGAACACAAGTCGTGGGATCCTGCCTCCGCACCAACAGCGTAACATATTTTTTGGCAATGAGTTACCGTGTGGTATATGGCTTGCTTTTCACCGGGCGTTTTCGCAATCGATCTTCCAAGGAGGAAACTCGATGCACGGGAAATGGTTGAAACGGAGCGCCGCCGTGACTGCCATCGGCATGGCGGTGCTGGCGACCCCCGCGCTGGCCCAGCGTCCGGGCGCCGTAGAGCTGGGCCCGTTCGGCCGGTACACGTGGTTCGACAGCACGCTGACGCTCAAGGACCGCATCGGAGTCGGCGGCCGCCTTGGCGTTTTCTTCGTGCCGAACCTGGAGCTCGAGGCCACGGGGTCGTACACCCCGACGGAGCTGGATGCCGGGGGTGATCTCAAGTACATCCCGATCCACGCTCGGCTCGTGTACAACGCGCCGCTGCACGATCGCGTCTCGCTCCTGATCGGGGCCGGCGGTGTGTACAACATCTACGACAACACCGACTCGACCGATTTCGGCGCCAACGGCCTGCTCGGCCTCCGGTTCTGGCTGACGGACGCCGTATCGGCACGGATCGAAGGCATCACCGACTACATGCCGTCGCCCAATAATGGCGCCGACAAGAACTGGACGTGGGGGGCGCAGGCGGGCATCGGCATCCTGCTCGGCAGTCGCGCTCCCGATACGGACGGGGACGGCGTGAACGACAAGCGCGACATGTGCGGCGGCACGCCGGCCGGCGAGCCCGTGGACGCACGCGGCTGCCCCCTGGATGCCGACGGTGACGGTGTCCCCAACTTCCAGGATCGGTGCCCCGACACACCATCGGGCGAGCAAGTTGACGCCGGTGGCTGTCCGCTCGACACGGACAGCGACGGCGTGCGCGACTCGGCGGATCAGTGCCCCAATACGCCGCGTGGGGCGACCGTCAATGCGCGTGGGTGCGTGCCCGACGCGGACGGCGACGGCGTGCCCGATTCGGCGGACCGGTGTCCCAACACCCCGCAGGGCGCCCAGGTCGATGCCAACGGGTGTGCCCGTGACGCGGACGGTGACGGCGTCCCCGATGTACAGGATCGCTGTCCCGCGACTCCGGCCGGCGCGACCGTGAATGCGCAGGGCTGCCCGAGCGACAGTGACAACGACGGGGTGCCGAACGGTATCGACCGGTGTCCGGAGACGGCGCCCGACACCCAGGTGGACCAGACGGGGTGCCCGGTGCTGTTCCGGGAGGCCGAGACGGTCATCGTGCTGGAAGGCGTGAATTTCGAAACCAACAGCGCGCAGCTCACGGCTCCGGCCCGGGTGATCCTCACCCGTGTCGCGGAGACGTTGCGCGGTAACCCCGACGTCCGCGTCGAGGTGGCCGGTCACACCGACAATACCGGGGCGCGCGCGTACAACATGCAGCTCTCGCAGCGGCGTGCCGACGCGGTGGTCGCCTACCTCGTGGAACGCGGCGTCGCGGCGGCGCAGCTCGAGGCTCGCGGTTATGGGCCGGACAGTCCCGTGGCGGACAACGCCACGCGTGAGGGTCGCGCCCAGAACCGGCGTGTGGAATTGAAACGGCTGGATCAGTAGCCGTTGTTGGTGGGTGTCGTGGGGTGCTCATGGCCCCGCGGCA
>CAYGCN010000106.1:0-10507 GCA_964348385.1 uncultured Gemmatimonadaceae bacterium | reverse complement strand
GCCCTGCGGCATGTCGAGTGACAGGCTGAGATGGCGGAACCCGTGGGCGCGCATCCGATCGAGCACGCCGAGCTGTTCGAGTTGCAGTTCCACGCCGTGGCGGGAGAAGTGACCCAGGAACCGCACGTCCTCGTGGGTCACCAGGCCGAGGAGATCGGCGTCCGTGAGCCCCCAATCCAGCTCGTCCCGCTCACCGCGCTTCTCGAGGTCCCAGTGCGACGAGATCTCTCGGAAGCGTTGAACCACGATCTCCGCATCGTCCGGCGGCTCGATCTCCTCGCCAGCCGCCAGCCAGCCGAGGAATCGGGCCGTATACCGCCACGCCGATGCGCCGTACCCGCCCGCCAGCACGACGGCGAGCGGCGTCGCCCGACCGTGACCCCGAGCCAGCTCGACCACCAGCCGGTCGCGCTCCAGCAGCCCAGCCGGGCTGAGCTTCCAGTCCCCCAGGGCATCGGACGCGGCACCGTCCACGCCGGCCACGTAGAGGATCAGCCCTGGCCCATGGCCCACGATCACGGGGGGAAGCTCAGCGCGGAGCACTTCGAGGAACTGGCTGTCCGTCACACCGCTTCCCAGCGCGAGACTGGTCGACGCGACGGCACGCCGCTCATCCCAGGACACGTTGTGTATCGAAAACGTGTAGACCGAAGGATCATCGGCAAACGCTGCGCGGGTTCCGTTCCCGTCGTGCAGATCGAGATCCACGATGAGGATCGGCTCTCGAAAGCCTCGCGCGCGGAGCCGTCGAACCGCGATCGCCGCATCGTTGAACACGCAGAATCCCATGCCCTCGTCGGGGGTCGCGTGATGGAACCCGCCCCCGAGATGCACGGCGACCTTCCCTGTCCGGAGCGCCATGCGGGTCGCCTGAATCGTGCCGCCCGCCATGAGTCGACTCAGATCGAGAGCCTCCTGCGCCTCCCGCGGGCCAATCGGCACCCCGAGGATGGTGCCCACCACCTGCGGATCCGCCAGCGTCTCGACGTACTCCGGCGTGTGGACCCGCAGAATGTGCTCCATAGATGCCGGGATCGGCCGACTCACGTCCTGCCGACGTACGAGCCCGCGATCGGTGAGAAACGCGAGGATCTTCTCTGCGCGGGCCGGGTCCACGAGCCTGCCCACCGCGGCATGGCGATACTCGGGGTGGTGCACGACGGCGACGGCGGGCGGGCGGATACGGACGCGTAGCCAGCGAACGACGCGGCCTGACGCGTCCCGAAGCGAGCTGAGCATCGACCCGGAGCCTCTCACGCTAGCCCGTGACCAGCAACCGATGTCGCCGGCGAAGGCCACCAGATGCACCCCGCCGCCGCGCCGGCTGGAGCGTCTCGCATCGACCCGGCACCAGGACGCTTCCGCTCAGGACCGTGCGGCTCATCGCGACGCCGCGCACCACGATCCAGACCAAGGAGTTCACCCGCAGCCACCGGCACCGTGTGAATATATCACTCGGCCTGAGCCCGCCACCTTGACGGAGCCCCCGCCGGGTGGGACTTTCCGAGCCGCAGCCGGATGGAACCCCTTGTTCGAGGTGGCGGTTCATCACGACGTTCGACGCACTCCTGGTCGACCTAGACGGCATCATTACCCGCACCGCGTCCGTGCACGCCGCGGCGTGGAAGCGTCTATTCGACGAGTTCCTGGCGGCACGGGCGGAGGCGCAGGGAACGGCGTTCGAGCTGTTCGACGCCGACCGCGACTACCCCCGGTACGTCGATGGCAAGCCCCGCTATGACGGCGTGCGGAGCTTCCTCGCGTCACGCAACATCGAGCTGCCAGAAGGAGCCCCCTCGGACCCGCCGGGAGCGGCGACCGTGTGCGGTCTCGGGAACCGCAAGAACGAGTATTTCCGGGCGCACCTTCACGAGTACGGCGCCGAGGTGTTTCCGGCCACCATTACCTTCCTCCACGCCGCGAAGGCGCGCGGCTTGCGACTCGCGGTCGTCTCGTCGAGCAAGAACTGTACGCCCATCCTCGATTCCGTCGGGCTGCGTAGCTTCTTCGAGGCCCAGGTGGACGGCGAAGAGCTCGCCCGTCTCCACCTCCCGGGGAAGCCGGCACCCGACATGTTCCTGGAAGCGGCGCGACGGCTCGGCGTGGACCCGGCGCGCGCCGTGGTGATCGAAGACGCGGTCTCCGGTGTGCAGGCGGGCCGTGCCGGGCATTTCGGGCTGGTCATCGGCGTTGACCGGGCCAACCAGGCCGCCACGCTGCGCGAACACGGCGCGGACGTCGTCGTCGGGGAGCTGAGCGAGATGACATTCGAATCCGACGGCAGCCTGACCCACCACCCCGGCGAGGGACTGCCGAACGCGCTGGAGCACATGCCGGACATCGCGGCTCGACTCGTGGCAAGACGGCCCGCCGTGTTCTTGGACTATGACGGGACGCTCACGCCGATCGTCAAGCGGCCGGAGCTGGCCATCCTCTCCGACGAGATGCGGAAGGTTCTCCAACAGCTCGCCGAGGTGTGCACCATCGCCATCGTGAGCGGTCGCGACCGCGCGGATGTCCAGGATCTGGTGCGGGTCGACGAACTCGTCTATGCCGGAAGCCACGGCTTCGATATCGCAGGCCCGGGCGGCCTCTCCATGGAACACAAAGAGGGCGCCAAACACGCACCGGCGCTCGACGCGGCGGCGGACGAGCTCGACGACCGCATCAGCGGCATACCGGGCGTGATCGTGGAGCGCAAGCGATTCGCGGTGGCGGTGCACTACCGCCTCGTGGCCGACGACGAGTTCCCCAGGGTGCGCGACGCGGTTGAAGACGTCGCCGCGCGACACCCCGAGCTACGTCGGACGGGGGGAAAGAAGGTGTTCGAGCTGCGACCGGACTTGGACTGGGACAAGGGGAAGGCCGTCACTTGGCTGCTCCGAGCCCTCCACCTGGACCGGTCAGATGTCGTTCCGATCTATGTCGGAGACGACGTGACGGATGAGGATGCGTTCCGTGCACTGGCCGCCCGCGGAATCGGCGTCCTCGTTTCGGAATCGCCGAAGTTGACCCACGCGCATTACATGCTGCCCGACACCCGTGCGGCGGGCGCCTTCCTGGAGCACCTGATCGGCCTCGCCGAGGGCCAGCGCTGATGGACGGCTGGTGGCTGGTCTACGAGGGGTTCGTACCGGAACAGGAGGCGCTCCGCGAGGCCCTGTGCACGCTCGGAAACGGGTACTTCGCAACGCGCGGCGCGGCAGCCGAGGCGACCGACGACGACGTGCACTATCCGGGGACGTACCTCGCGGGCGGGTACAACCGCCTCGATACCGAGATCGCCGGGCGGACGATCGAAAACGAAGACCTGGTCAACTTCACGAACTGGCTCCCCCTCACATTCCGGATCGAGCAGGGGTCATGGTTCGATCTGCGGGAAGTGGAGATCCTCGCCTACCGGCAAGTGCTCGATGTCAAGCAGGGCGTGCTCTCCCGCAGCATCCGGTTCCGGGACGACGCCGGTCGCGAGACGCAGGTCGACGACCGCCGCCTCGTACACATGGCGGAGCCGCACGTGTGCGCGATCGAGATGAAGATCACGCCCGCGAACTGGTCCGGTCGGGTGGACGTGCGTTCGGCGCTCGACGGGCGGGTCACCAACTCCGGCGTGCTGCGTTACCGCAAGCTCAGCGGTCGACACCTCGAACCGCTCGAGAGCGAGGCGGTCGACCACGAGACGATCCGCCTCAAAGTGCAGACCATCCAATCGAAGATCCGCCTGGCTCAGGCCGCGAGGACCCGGGTCTTCCGCGAGCGGCGCAAGCTGAACGTGGAACGTCGGGTGCTCTCGGAGCCAGGCTACATCGCGCAGGAATTCACGCTGGACGCGGAGCAGGGAATTCCGCTGACCGTCGAGAAGGCCGTGACCCTGTTCACGTCCCGAGATCATGCGATCAGCGAATGCGGGCTCGAAGCGCGGGAGTACCTCCACCACACCAGCGGTTTCAGCGGACTGCTCCGCTCTCACGCGAACGCCTGGAAGCACCTGTGGAACAAGTTCGATATCGGGCTCACGGCGCACGTGCCGAACCGTGCCGCCGAGCACGTGTCGCTGGTGTTGCGCGTGCACATCTTCCACTTGTTGCAGACGGTGTCGCTCCACAGCACGGAATTGGACGTCGGGGTGCCGGCCCGCGGGCTCCACGGCGAGGCGTACCGCGGACACATCTTCTGGGACGAGCTCTTCATCTTCCCGTTTCTCAACCTCCGCATGCCGGAGATCACCCGGGCGCTGCTCCGCTACCGCTACCGTCGCCTACCGCAGGCACGGGCAGCCGCCCGCGAGGCCGGATGTCTCGGAGCGATGTACCCTTGGCAAAGCGGAAGCAACGGCCGGGAGGAGACCCAGCAGGTTCACTTGAACCCCAAGTCGGGGCGCTGGCTGCCCGACCACAGTCATATCCAGCGCCATGTCAACGCGGCCATCGCGTACAATGTGTGGCAGTACCACCAAGCCACCGGCGACACGCAGTTCATGGCGTTCTTCGGCGCGGAGATGCTGATCGAGATCGCGCGGTTCTGGGCCTGTCAGGCTTCCTACAACGAGGAACTGGATCGGTATGAGATCCTCGGCGTCATGGGACCAGACGAGTACCATGACGCCTATCCCGATGCGGACACCCCCGGCCTTGATAACAACGCCTACACCAACCTGATGGCCGCGTGGGTGCTCTGGCGTGCCCTCGAAGTGTTTTACGCGTTGCCCTACGACAAGCGGGACGAGCTGTGCGAGCGACTGGTCGTACGCCCCGATGAGATCGAGCACTGGGAGGAGATCAGCCACAAGATGCGGGTGTGCTTCCACGGCGACGGAATCATCAGTCAGTTCCAGGGTTACGCCGATCTCGAAGAGTTCGATTGGGACGGCTACCGTGAGAAGTACGGCGACATCCACCGCTTGGATCGGATTCTCGAGGCGGAGGGCGACACGCCGAATCGCTACAAGCTGTCGAAGCAGGCCGACGTGCTGATGCTGTTCTACCTGTTCTCGGCGGAGGAGCTGGAGGCGCTCTTCAAACGCTTGGGGTATGAGTTCGATCACGCGGCCATTCCCAAGACCATCGACTACTACTCGGCGCGCACCTCCCATGGGTCGACTTTGAGTCGGGTGGTGAACTCTTGGGTGCTTGCTCGGGCCGCGCGGCCCGAATCGTGGGACCTGTTCATCGAGGCCCTGGAGAGCGACGTCGCGGACATCCAGGGGGGCACGACACCCGAGGGGATCCACTTAGGCGCCATGGCCGGCACGGTGGATGTGGTGCAGCGCTGCTATACGGGCATCGAGACTCGCGGCGACGCCCTCCGCTTCAACCCGCGACTCCCCAGGGAGCTCGACGACCTCCGGCTCCGGCTCTGTTATCGGGGCCACTGCCTCAAGCTCGACCTCACCCAGGAGCGAATGCGGGTGACGTCCCTCCCATCCATGGCTGAGCCGATCACGCTGTATATCAGGGACGAAGCGCACCGACTCGCGCCGGGAGAGACCACCGAAGTCGGGTTCTGATGGCCCCCTACGACCTGCTTCGCTTCTCGGTATTCGGTGTCGTCCTCTTCAGCGCGGCCGTGGCGTTGGGCGACTGGGCGCTGCGCACCCGCCGCATCAACCCGTTCGGCCGGGCGGCGCGGATCGTTCGGCGCGTGACGGACCCCGTGCTCTCCCCGTTCGAGACCTGGCTGCTCCGGCGCGGCGGCAACCCGCAGAATGCCGGATGGTGGTTGCTGGGCGTCGGTATCGTCGGCGGGATTCTCCTCTTGAGTGCGACGCAATGGCTGGTCGTCCAGGCGGCCCGTGCGTCCTCTCAGACCGTGCAGGGCCCTCGCGGACTCGCTCGCCTCATGGTGTACTACGCGAGCCAGCTCATCCTGCTCGCTCTGATCGCCCGCGTGATCGGGTCGTGGTTCGGCGTGGGCCGGTACAACCGCTGGATGCGGCCGGCCTATGTGCTCACCGATTGGCTGGTGCGGCCGTTGCGCCGCGTCGTGCCACCGATCGGCATGGTGGACATCACCCCGATCGTTGCGTGGTTTCTCCTGTTGGTCGTGCGATCCTGGATCCTCTCGGTCCTCTGATGCGGAGGACTCGCCGCCGGACGCCGCAGACCGACGAGCCGCGCACCCTCCTCGATCTATACGTGCAGCCAGGCGCGGCGCACACCGAGGTCGTGGGCTGGCACGGAGACGCCATCAAGATCCGAGTCGCCGCGCCGCCGGTAGCCGGCGAGGCCAACCAGGCGATCACCCGGTACCTGGCCGGCCGGCTGGGCATCCGCCCCTCGCGGGTGGAGCTCGTCGGTGGTGCGCGGAGCCGGCGCAAGCGGGTGGCGGTGCACAGCCTCGACCGGGAGACCGTCCTGACGACGCTCGGCGTGGACTGACCTACCGCCCGATCTCGCGCAAGAGGGCAGCCGTCTGCTCCGGCGCCATGGTCGTGATCGCAATGCCCGAGCCCAGCTCGAACCCGCCAGGCACCGTGAGCCGCGGCTGAATCCGAACGTGCCACCGGAAGCCCCCCGCCGATAGCCGAAGCGGTGCCGACACCACTACCACGTTGCAGTCAGGGTTGTCGAACGCGCCGGCGAGTCGTTCCAAGGTATCGCGCAGGACGCCGGCAAACTCGGCAAGGGTGGACGGGTCGGCCGCAGCGAACGTCGGCTCGTCACGACCGGGTACGATCCAGACCTCCCCCGCCCACTGCGGCGCGTAGGGCGCCAGCACCACAAACCGCTGTCGCGCCTCGACGATGCGGATGCCGTCGGCCAGTTCCTGGTCGAGCAGCGCCTGGTACAGCGTCACCCCGTACCGGTCCAAGTGGCGTCGCGCGATCTCGAGCATTCGGGCCAGAAACCCCGGCACAACCGGGGCGGCGGCAAGCTGCCAGTGCGGATGCCTGAGCGACGCTCCAGCACGCGGGCCGTGATTGCGGAACAAGGAGGCGAACTCCAGGGCAGGATCTCCTTGAAACGCCTGCAACCGCTCTTGGGCCGCGTACAACACCTCGGCGAGAACGGCATCGTCGTGGGGCGCCAGCTCCGTGTGATGCCGTCTTCCCTCGATGATCACTTCGTAGCGACCCCGAGCCGGGAGATGGGCGCGCAGCGGATCTCGGCGCTGGTCCGACCCCGTGGCATCGGGCACCAATGCGGGGTACTTGTTCGGCACCACGCGCACGGTCCATTCTCCGGCGTGCGGCCGCCGCAGCACCTCTGGGGGTGTCTGCCCCTCGTTTCCCGGGCAGAACGGACAGCTCGGATCGATCGTGGCCGGCCCATCACGCCCCGTCACGGCCGGCCGCGCACCCCCCGGCCGCCGCGCCCGCTCAGCCGCGACGATCACCCAATCATCGGTCGTGGGATCCCGGCGGAACTCCGGCACGTCGCCACTCCTACGCCATGCCGTCTCTCACCGACTCGTGCGGCCCGCTCGGCGCCGCGCGAGCGAACCGCGCGGGATCTTCCAGGAACTGCTCCTGACACTCAACGCAGTTGAAGTAGTAGGTGCACCCTTGGTAGACCGTGGTCAGTGCTTCTTTCGGGTCGATCGCTCGGCCACATACCGGATCACGCACTTCGTGCATGAGCCCCACCATCGCGGCCGGCGTCGGTCGCGGCTGGCGCAACCCGAGGACCGACTGATACAGCCTCAGCTCGTCGGCAATGAGCCGCGTGAGCAGAAAGCGCGCTCGCACCAGCTCGCGCCCCGACTGGCCCAATCGCTGCGCCTCGTCCGGATCGCGGATGAGGCGCACGACCTCGGCGGCACACTCCTCGACGCCTCGCACGAGCACCCCCCCGGCACCGCCCTCCATCTGAAGGGGGATACCGCCCGCCGCACGAGCAACGACCGGGGTCCCCTTCCAGAGACTCTCCGAGACCACCAGCCCGAACCCCTCGCGGATGGAGAGCTGTACGGCCACATCGGCCATGCGCTGAAACGCGTTCACCTCGATGTTGCCGACACCGGTGAGGTTGGTGAACACGAACAAGTCCGGATCGGCGTCGCCCTCCTGTCGAATCTCGTTGTAGATATCCCAGCCTTCCGGATCGTCCAGCGCCATCGAGCCCACCAGAGCCAATTGGAGCTCCGGAATCTCTTCCTTGGCCAGCCGATAGGCACGGATCACGCCCATGGGATCCTTCCAGGGATCGAACCGGCTCACCTGCGTCATGAGCGGGCGCGACGTGCGCACGCCGATCCACTGCAGGACCCCGTTGGCGATCTCCGAGGTGAGCTCCATGTTCTTGGGGCTCTCCGGGTCGATCGCCGGTGGGATGATCTCGACGCGCTCGATCGGGAGATCGGGCGGCACGAATCCGCCCAGGGTGAACACGGCCGCGTCGTAATGTCGCAGGAACGGGCGTAGGAATTCCCACACGCTGGCGTTGGGCTGCGACGTGTCGATGTGGCAGCGCCAGATCCACTTCCCGTCGCCGCGACCCCGGTACTCGAGCAGGCCAAGTGGCTGCGGATCGTGAATGAAGTACAGATCGTATTGCTTCTCTTGGAGTCGTGCATTGCGTTTCGCGTTCTCGATGTACACCTCGCCGTCCCGGTCGGTGAGGTTGCGGAGCGACCCCTGGAGGCCATTGTGCAAGGCCTTGGTCGTGCGGAAGAACGCCTCTCCACCCGTGATGATCCGCCAGTCGACCTCGAGCCCCAAATCGCGAAGGAGCGGAATCTCGGCCCGAAGGATCTCGGCGACGCCGCCGCCGTAGGGAGTGGCATTGACGTGCAGGAGACGCATGCCCTGGAGGGGCTTGGCCAGCTCTTTGACCTGCTCGACGACCTCCCCCCCCGCGCTCTCTTCATACGTGTCAATGCTGTGGCGACCCACGTCTACCGTTTGAAGCATCATCCCCTCCCTCTGGAGGAACTACGCTCTACGGGTCATCAACATTGCGCGCCAATGACCGTAGCGCAAACCGACTCTCTGCGCTAGATTGGGACTCGACAATTGAGACTCGTGGTGATTTGCGGCCTATTGCAGCCACGTAAAACAAGTCGCTAAAAAGCCCGCCCCGGCGCGCTTTGTGAGCGGCCGGGTTTGTTGTTGCAGGAATGAGAGCAGCGGGAAGCGTACGTGGCACCTGGAGACACGCGCTTCCCTTCTCCGCTCCCCCTTCCCAACACCGTGGGAGACAGTGCACACGTGACGACCGGCGACCGCATCGACCAGCTCCGCAGCGCCGCCAGGGATCGCATCCTGATCCTCGACGGCGCGATGGGCACGATGATCCAGTCCTACGCGCTGGAGGAGGACGACTTCCGCGGGAAGCGGTTCGCGGAGCATCCCGTCCCGCTCGCCGGCAACAACGACCTCTTGAACCTGACCCGTCCCGACATCGTCGAGGCAGTGCATCGCGCGTATCTCGACGCCGGAGCCGACATCGTCGAGACCAACACGTTCAACAGCACCGCCATCTCTCAAGCAGATTATCAGACTGTCGATATCGTGCGGGAGTTGAACGTGGCCGCGGCCTGCATCGCGCGCCGCGCGGCCGACGAGGTGACGGCCGCGAGCCCGGAGCGTCCGCGCTTTGTGGCCGGGGTCCTGGGCCCCACGAACCGGACCGCCTCCATCTCGCCCGACGTCAACGATCCGGGGTACCGCAACATCAGCTTCGATCAGCTCGCCGCCGCGTATGCCGAGCAGGCCGAAGCCCTCTTGGACGGCGGCGTCGACCTCCTCCTGATCGAAACGGTATTCGACACGCTGAACGCGAAGGCGGCCCTGTTCGGGGTTCACACCGTACTCGACCGCCGCGGCGCGCCGGTGCCGCTCATGGTGTCTGGCACCATTACCGATCGCAGCGGACGCACGCTCTCCGGACAGACTGCCGAGGCCTTCTGGATATCGATGCGTCATGGCGCACTGTTCAGCGTGGGGCTCAACTGCGCCATGGGCGCGAGAGAGCTGCGACCCCATGTCGACGAGTTGGCCGCCGCCGCCGACACACTGGTGAGCTGCCACCCCAATGCGGGGCTCCCGAACGAGTTCGGACTGTACGACCAGACCCCCGAGGACATGGCGGCGGTGCTCGAGGACTTCGCGCGCAGCGGGCTCCTGAACATCGTCGGCGGATGTTGCGGAACGACGCCGGCGCACCTCACCGCGATCGCCGAGGCGGTGCGGCCTCATCCGCCGCGGGCGGTACCACCGCCCCGGACGCAGCCGACGTTCAGCGGCCTCGAGCCGCTGGTCATCCGGCCGGACACCCTGTTCGTCAACATCGGAGAACGCACCAACGTCACCGGCTCGGCGCGGTTCGCCCGCCTGGTGCGCGACGAGGACTACGACGCCGCGCTCGAGGTAGCGCGGGAGCAGGTGGCAAGCGGTGCGCAGATGCTGGACGTCAACATGGACGAGGCGCTGCTCGACTCCGCGGCCGCCATGCAACGCTTCCTGAACCTGGTGGCGGCGGAACCCGACATCGCCCGCGTCCCCATCGTGATCGACTCCTCGAAGTGGGAGGTGATCGAGGCCGGTCTCAAGTGCCTCCAGGGCAGG
>CAYGCN010000105.1:0-10600 GCA_964348385.1 uncultured Gemmatimonadaceae bacterium | reverse complement strand
CGCCGTGGGGAACTACCCGTTCGCCAAGGAGGACGGTCGTTTCGCGATCCCGCTCCCCGACGGCACGACCGACGACGAATACCTGTCGATCCTGGAGCGTGCACTGGGCGACGTGCTGCCGTCGACCCGCATCGACCTGGTGGTCTATGTCGCGGGGGCCGATCCATACGTCGACGATCGGCTCGGTCGGCTCGCGCTCACCAAGAAGGGCCTCGCCAACCGTGACCGGTTGGTGTTCGACGCCTGTCGTTCAGCCGGCCTTCCCCTGGCCGTGACCATGGGCGGCGGCTACGCGCATCGAGTGGCAGACACCGTCGACATTCATGCCGCGACAGTGCAGTTGGCTGGCCGTCAGGCCACCGCTTAACTCGGGGAAATGGGGATGGTGGCGCTCGCCGCCGGGGCTCCGTCCGCGCGCTCCTGAGGCGGAGCCCGGAACCTGCGCATCGCCTGGTCGAGGGCATCGACGGTTCCCACCAGCACCACGGTGTCGTCGATCTCGAACTGGAACTCGGGATCCGGCGTGTGGTACGTCTGCCGATCGCGGATCACGGCGATGACTGTCGCCCCGGTGGTCCGGCGGAGACTCAAGGTGACCGGGTTTTCACCGACGGCCTGGGCGCCCTCCTCCACCATCACGGTTTCGACGTTGACCTTCACGCCGAGGTGCCGCAGCGTGTCGAGACGCAGGTCGGGGCGCGCCTGCCCACGAAACATCTCGTACTGCTCGCCGCGGACCGCCTGCACCTCGCGCTCGATCACGTTGGCCGGAATACCGAGCAATCGCAGCACCCGACTGAAGATCTCGATGGCCGTCTCGAACTCTTCGGGGATCACCTGGTTCGCTCCGAGTCGCAGTAACTCTTCGATCTCGGTGACGAACCGGGTGCGAACGATGATGCTCACGTCCGGACTGAGTTGTCGCGCCACCGCGACCCCGCGACGGGTGTCCGCCGACGCCCCGATGGCAAAGACGAGGGCGCGCGCCCGATCGATTCCGACGTGCTCCAGCACGTCGCGCCGCGTGCCGTCGCCGAAAAAGATCGGCTGACGCTCGAGGCGGGCGTGTCGCACCAGTTGGCCGTTCTGTTCCAAAATCACGTAGGGAAGGTCCGCGGCCTTGAGCACGCGGGCGAGATTGTGGCCGATCAGGCCGTATCCGACGATGATGACGTGATCGCGGAGGATCGACACCGCCTGGTACTCGCGCGTCGTGAGTTGGAGCGCCGGCTGCCGCGTCCAGCGACAGATGTGCTCGGCGATCGCTGGCGCGCCGGCGATGAGGAACGGCGTCGCCAGCATCGAGAGCACCGAGATCGCCAGGAATACCTGATATACGTCATCGGCGAGCAACCCGACGCTGCTCCCGACGACTGCGAGCACGAAGGAGAACTCCCCCACTTGTGCCAGGCCGATGCCGCTCACGAGGCTGACCTGGAGCGACCGCCCCAGGGTGCGCGTCGCCGCTGCGCCCATGAACGCCTTGAGCGCCACCACCCCGGCCGTGAGCAGGAGGACGAACAGCGCGTTCCCGCCGATGAACCGCAGGTCCACCAGCATGCCGACCGAGATGAAGAAGATGCCGGTGAACGTGTCGCGGAACGGGAGCACGTCGGAGAGTGCCTGCAGTCCGTAGTCGGATTCGCTCACGACCAGGCCGGCGATGAATGCGCCGAGCGCCAACGACAGGCCGAACGTGGCCGTCAGGTACGCCGCTCCCAACCCGAAGAACATGATCCCGAGCGTGAACACCTCGCGGTTCTGGACGCCGACCAACTTTTCCAGGACCCACGGGACGACAAAGCGACCGCCGGCGACCAGCACGCCGACGACCAAGAGGCTGACGAGGGTCGCGCGCAGCACGCCGGTGAATCCCTCGTCCGTGCCGCCCAGGAGCGGAGTCAGCAGCATCAGGGGGACGACACAGAGGTCCTGAAACAGCAGGATCGCAACCACCACACGGCCGTGCGGCATGTCGAGCTCGCTCCGATCGGCGTACAGCTTGAGCACGATGGCGGTGGAGCTCAGGGCGATCAGCATCCCGAAGAACACGGCGCGCTCTATGGCGAGGCCGATACCCATCGCGAGCAGTCCCCCGAGAAGTGCCGTGCCGGCCAGCTGCACGCCTCCGCCCTGGACGACCGCGCGTCCCAAGCGGATGATCCGCGAGAGGGACAGTTCCAGGCCGATGGTGAAGAGCAGGAGCACGACCCCGAGCTCCGCGAGGCCAGCGACTTCGTCTGGATGCTGGATCAGCCCCAGCGCGTGGGGCCCGATGGCCAGCCCAGTGAGGAGAAACCCCACCACGGTCGGGATGTGAAACCGCTGGGCGGCGGCGACCACGGGGATCGCGACCGCGACCAGAATCACCAGATCTCTGAGCAGGTCGAGCGCGTGCATCCGCGAAGTATAGACGTGGCGGGTCGGGGCACCAGTGCCCCGACCTACCGTCCACGCCGCCGTCGGCTTAATTCCCGGTGGTCAACGGAGGCCAGGGGCTGGCTGCGGATAACGACTGGAGGGTGTCATGACGCTCGCACGGCGATGGACCTTCACGCTGGATGCCGAGTTCGGCCATCGCAACATCAGTCCCGAAGTGAAGGCGTTGGTGGCGGACTCCGGAATCGCGACGGGTGTCGTGACCGTGCAGCTCACCGGCTCGACCGGAGCGTTGACCACGATCGAGTACGAAGCGGGGGCGTTGTCGGACCTCCGTCGGGCGCTGGATCAGATCGCGCCGACCACCATCGAGTACGCGCACAACGAGGCATACCACGACGGCAACGGGTTCTCGCACGTGCGATCGGCAATCCTGAAGACGAGCCTTGCCATTCCCGTGATCGACGGCGAGCTGCAGATCGGGACCTGGCAGGAAGTGCTGCTGCTCAATCTCGACAATCGGGGGCGGAGCCGGGAGGTCGTGGGGGTCGTGGTGGGCGAGTAGGCGGATCAGCGTCGGTCGACGGACCACACCTCCACCGTGCCCCGCGGCCCCACGAATGCGTTGGCCGCCCATCCGGTCACCCCGACGATCACCGATGCGATGATGGCGCTCCCCAGGCCTTCCAAATGGAACGCCGGCATGAGCCACGCGACGAGCATGACCATCGCGCCGTTCACCACGAACAGGAAGAGGCCGAGCGTCAGCAGCGTGAGAGGGAGCGTCAGAAGGATCACGATGGGACGCACGACGCCGTTGACGATGCCGAGGAGCACGGCGGCGATCCACAGCGTGAGCACGCCGTCGAAGCGCACACCGTCGAGCAGGCTGTCGGCCATCCAGAGCCCGAAGGCCGTGATGAACACCCGCGCTATGAATCCGCGCACGTCGATCGCCCGAATCTCGGTGGAAGGGGCACGTCAGGAGAACAGCGGCAGCTTCGCGTTCAGAGTCGCGAGCGCCTTCGGGGACACCTCGGTCTTGATGGCGTCGCCCACGATTCGGCAGAGCTCGGTGGCACGGTCGCCGTCGTACTCGGCGGCTGCGAGGGTGCGCTTGACGGCGGCCGGGGTGGCCATGACGAGCATCTCCCCAGTCCCGTCGCCCTGAAACGGCGCTTCCACCATCCACTCACCGACGTCGGGGAACGCGGTGGCGATGGTCGTGAACGTCCGCATGTCCACGGCCATCCGGATGGCCACGAACAAGGTGCCAAGTCCCTTGCGGGCCTGGGCCTCGTCGATGGAAAGCCGCTCGGTCAGTTCGTGTACCAGGTTCACCGAGCCTCCTTACCCGATCACTCCGCCGCCGAGCAGGCGGGTTCCGTCGTAGAGCGCCCCGGATTGCCCCGGCGTGATCGCCCGCAGCGGTTCGCGCAGGGTCAGCGCCAGCGAGGTGCCGTTGGTGCGGGACGGCACCACCACCGTCGCCCGCGCCGCCCGCGCTCGGTACCGGACTTGAATATCACAGGAATCACCGGGCTGCAAGGGCTCGGTGAGCCAGTTCACTTCTCCGAGTTCGACTCGGCGGCCCAGCAGCTCGTCGGCCGTCCCGACCACTACGGCCCGCTCGTCCGGCTCGATGGCCACGACGAACATGGCCTGGGAGAAGCCGCCAGGGAGGCGCTTGCGCTGCCCGACGGTGTAGCGGGCGAACCCGTCATGCTCTCCCACGACCTGTCCGGTCGTGGTGCGGATCGGGCCTGGTGACAGCGCGGCGTGGTCGTGGGGCAAATGACGGCGCAGGACGTCGACGTAATCCCCATCGGGGACGAAACAGATCTCGACCGATTCCGCCTTGTCGGCGGTGACCAGTCCCAGTCGGCGCGCGAGCGCCCGGGTTTCGGACTTCGTCCGATCGCCGACCGGGGTCAGCATTCGGGGCAACACGGCGCGGTCGATTCCCCAGAGGAAGTAGGTCTGATCCTTGGCCGCGTCACGCCCGCGATAGAGAGCCCCGTTCCGGGCTACCGCATAGTGGCCGGTCGCGACGTACTGGCACGCGAGCGCGTCGGCATGCGATAGGAGATCCTGGAACTTCGTGAACGTGTTGCACCGGACGCAGGGGATGGGCGTGCGACCGCGCGCATACTCGGCGACGAAGTTGTCGATCACGTGGCGGCGAAACCGATTTTCGAGATCCAGCACGTAGTGTGGAATGCCGAGCCGATCCGCCACGGCCGCCGCGTCGGCGATGGAGTCCAGCGAGCAGCAGGGACGGTCGGGCACGGTTTCGCCGTAGCAAAAGAGCCGCATGGTCGCGCCGATCACGTCGTACCCCTGCTCGACGAGCAGCGCGGCCGCCACCGACGAGTCGACGCCACCCGACATGGCGACGAGCACCCGGCCCGCGCTCATCCGTCGCGCTCCTGGAGTGCGCGAGTCACGACGCGCACACGATCCATCACCTGAGGCAACACGGCCGTGACGCGAGCCACGTCGGCGTCGGTGCTGGACGCGCCGAACGAAAACCGGACCGATGCGCCAGCGACGAGCGGCGCGAGCCCCATGGCGGTCAGCACGTGCGACGGAGTGACCGCGCCGCTGGCGCACGCCGACCCCGCCGAGCAGGCGATACCGGCCTGATCGAGATGGAGGAGCATGCCGGCGGCATCGGTGCCGGGGAACGCGACGTTCGTCACGTGGGGCGCGCGCGTGGCCCGCGATCCGTGGATCTGGACGGCGTGGTCCATCGTCGTGATGGCCGCTTCGAGTCGATCCCGCAGCGCCGATGCTCGGGCGGCGAACGTCGGCTGTTCGTGCGCGGCCAGCTCCACCGCCACCGCCAGCCCCACGGCTCCCGCCACATTCTCCGTCCCGGGTCGGAGCCCTCCCTGCTGCCCTCCGCCGTGGATCAGCGGTTCGATGGTGCTCGGGTCGGTCACGACCAGCGCACCGATGCCCTTCGGTGCCCCGATCTTGTGTCCCGAGATGGACACGAGATCCGGCAGCGGGGAAGGAAGCCGCCACGGCACCTTGCCCAGCGCCTGGACCGCGTCGGTATGCAACAGCACTCCGGCTCGCTGGGCGCGCGCCGCGACCTCCCAGAGGTCCTGGCACACCCCCGTCTCGTTGTTCACC
This sequence comes from uncultured Gemmatimonadaceae bacterium, assembly GCA_964348385.1. Classification (GTDB taxonomy): domain Bacteria; phylum Gemmatimonadota; class Gemmatimonadetes; order Gemmatimonadales; family GWC2-71-9; genus JAOTVV01. The sequence continues at coordinate 5,080 of CAYGCN010000105.1, read as the reverse complement.
CACATGACGCTGATCACGGCCACGCCTTCCTCGAGCGCGGCGTCGAGCGCGTCCAGATCGAGCAGGCCATCGGCATCCACGGGGAGCACGACCATCGAGCCCCCGAAGTGCTCGATCGCATGCGCGGCGTCGAGAACGGCCTTGTGCTCGGTGGCGCCCACCGCGGCGCGGAATGGCCGCCCGCGGCTGCGGCCCCGGAGCGCGCCACCCAACACCGCGAGATTGTCGGCCTCGGTGCCGCCGGAGGTGAAGACGACGGTGGCGGGCGGTACGCCCATGGCCATCCCGATCCGCTGACGCGCATCGGTGAGTGCGGCGCGGGCTGTCCGGCCGAACCGGTGGGCGGATGACGGGTTACCGAAGGTCGCTTCCGACAGGAACGGGAGCATCGCCTCACGCACCTCGGGCCGTACCGGAGTGGTGGCGGCGTGATCGAGGTAAACCAGGCGCGGGGCGTCGGGAGGGGAAACCATCTCGCTACAAACGTAGGGGGGGAGTGGGGGCGAGGGGTAGGGCACCCTCGCTCTCGGCCTCACATGGAGCGAACGCCCATGGCCACGACGTCGTCGATCCGGACCGTTTCGTGCGTCAGATACGGCTCCCCGTACGCCGCGCGGATGAGGCTTCCGTATCGCGCACAGTGCATGCGGACGTTCTCATAGACATCACCACCCGCCGGAAAGATCTCGCCGGCCGCCATGCGCCCGTCGAACTGCGACGCGTAGCAGCGGATCGCGTCGAGCTTGGCCTCGAATTCTTCGCTGATGTCGACGACGAACGTCGGCTTCACGGCGTCCTCACGATACGCCAGGGTGTAGAGGATCTTCTCGGGCCGGTGGGCTTCGCCCGTGGCCTGGTAGTTCGCGAGGCCGGCGAGGTAAGACGCATCCCGGCACAACTCGGAGGCGATGCGATGGTCCGGGTGCCGCCCGATGGGGTAGGGCAGGATCACGACCCGGGGGCGGAGGTGGCGAATCAGCTCCACGACCACGCGACGGGTGGCATCGGTATTGTGCAGACCGGCGTCGGGGAGGCCGGCGTTCAGGCGCACGGCAGCCCCGAGCACGCCCGCCGCGGCCTCGGCTTCGGAGGAGCGGATGCTCCGAGATCCGTGTGTGCCGGTCTCCCCCCCGGTGAGGTCGACGATCGCCGTGCGGTACCCCTGGCGGGCCGTCTTGACCAGGGTGCCGCCGCAGGTGAGCTCCACGTCGTCGGGATGCGCCCCGATGGCCAGCAGATCACAGGACTCAGGCATGCGTCCTCGTCACTCGTACCGTAAGGCCTCGATCGGATCGAGCCGGGCGGCTCGGCTGGCGGGCAGCAGACCGAACGCGAGACCGATACCCACCGAAACCGCCGTGGCAACAACGGCGCTCCAGACCGGCACGCCCGTCTCGAATCCGAGCACGCGTTTGAGCACCTCACCGGCGCTCAGCCCCACGACGATGCCGATGGCGCCGCCCACCAGCGTCAGGGTCGCGGCCTCGATGAGGAACTGCCACATGATCTCCCGACGGCTGGCGCCGACGGCCTTGCGCACACCGATCTCCCGCGTGCGGCTCGTCACCGAAACGAGCATGATGGCCATCACGCCGATGCCACCCACCATCAGGGCGACGCTCGAGAGGACGATCATGACCAGGAAGAACACGCCGGTCAAGCGGTTGAACACGTCGAGAATCTGATCCGAGGTGATCATGTCGAACGTGTTGGGGTCGCCGGGTCGCAGGCCGCGCATGCGGCGCAGCTGCACCGTGGTGGCGTCCATGGCGCGGGCCACCGTCACCCCATCGCGCGGCTTGACCAGAATGATGAGGCTGTTGGTCTCGTCGTAGCGGAACGCCCGTTTGGCCGTCTCGAAGGGAACGACCGCGGAGATTTCCTGTCCCGGCGGTTGAAAGATGTTCTCGGGCTTGCGGTACACACCGACGATCCGCAGCGGCCGCCCGGCGATGCGCATCGTCCGCCCGAGCGGATTGATCTGTCCGAAGATGTTCGACACGGCCTCTTCTTCGATGATCACCACGGGAGCACCGCTCCGCGCTTCGGTCGCCGTGAAGATGCGGCCGGCCGTGATCCCGCCGCCGAGGATCTCCATGAACCGCTCGTCGGCACCGTAGACTACGGTGGGCTGGGTGCGCGAGCCTTCGTACTCGAGCCGCTCCAGGACACCGACCCAAATCGCACTGTAGTGGATCTCCGGAAGCTGGGCGATCGCCTCCGCCTCTTCCGCTCGGAGCACGGGCCGGATCCGCACCTCTCGGGGCAGGGCGTCGGGATTGAGCGGCGTGGAAGAGAAGAACCGGAGAATGCGAAACGTCGTGGGGCCGACGACCTCGAGGGTGTTGAAGATCTGTCCGCGGATCCCCTGAACGATCGAGGCCATCGACATCACGGTCGCGACGCCGATGATGATTCCTAAGATGGTGAGCGCCGACCGGAGCTTCTGCGAACGAATCGCGTCCATCGCCATTCCGGCGCCCTCGGCGAGGTTGGTGAGTCGCATGACCACGCGCCTATGCCACCCGGCCGTCGCACGGTCGACCGCGAGCGGCAGCCCGCGGTCTCATTCGAACCTCAACGCGACGATGGGATCGAGCCGCGCCGCGCGGCGAGCCGGGTAGACCCCGAACAGGAGTCCGACACCGGTCCCGAGACTGAGCGCGACCGCCACCGACCACAGGGTGACTCGGCTCGGCAGGGGGGAGAGGATCGCGACGATTTCGGCCAGGCCCCATCCGGCGAGAATCCCCAGGAGACCACCGATGGTGGCCAGGCAGATCGACTCCATCAGGAACTGTCGCTGGATGTCCACCCGGCTGGCCCCCACCGACTTGCGGATGCCGATCTCCCGCGTCCGCTCGGAGACGCTCATGAGCATGATGTTCATGATGACGATGCCGCCCACGACCACTCCGATGGCCACCACCGCGGGAACCACGGTGAAGATGATACGCGTGAGGCTCTTCCAGAAGCTGATGAGGCCCTCGGCCGTATCGATCGTGAACGTGTTCGGCTGGCCGGGTCGCAGCCGACGCGCCACGCGCATCGCCTCTTCGGCGCGCTCCATGGCGCCCGCCACCTGATAGGCCTCCGCCATCTTCACCGAGATCACGGTGGTCTGGCGCCGACCGTACATCGCCTCGAACAGCGAAATCGGGAGCATCACGAACCCGTCCCACGACTGTCCCAGCACGGTGCCCTTCTTGGCCGTCACGCCTTTGATCACGACTTCCTGACCCCACACCCGAATCTTCCGGCCGATCGCGTGGTCGATCTCGTCGAACAGCTTGTCCGCGACGTCGAATCCGAGCACGGCGACGCGCCGCCGGTCGTCGATATCGAGGTCGATGAGTGCCTCGCCGGCCGCCATCTCGTAGTCCTGCACGATCTGATAGGGTGCGGTCACCCCGAAGACAAACACGTCGCCGACGGTGCGGTTTCTCCAGGTCACGTCCGCCAGCGGCGTGGGCCACCCGGATTGCAGCGCGATGGCCTCGGCATCGGGGATGGCACGCCGCACGAACTCCACTTCCTCGGCCCGGATGATGGGGCGGCGCTGCAACTCCCGATATGCCTCCTCGTCGATGTAGCCCACGGAGATGGGGGTGCGTCGAATCTGGAAGGCGTTCTTCCCGACAATCGCGCCGGCCAGGTTCTCGCGCACGTAGGCGTTCATGCCCTGGATCACGGCTACCACCGCGACGAGGAAGGCGACCGACACAATGATGCCGAGCAACGTGAAGAAGGAACGCAGCTTGTGCGCCCCGATCTCTCGGAGTGCCAGGCGGAGTCCCTCGAAGACCAGCATGACTCAGAAGCTACGGCGCTCGCGTGTCGAAGCGAAGCACCGGAGGAGGAGTCGGTGGGGCGATGACGCGCAGCGGCGGCAGGACACGACCATGGGTCATGGCCTTACTCGTACCGCAGCGCCTCCACCGGATCCAGGCGTGCCGCCCGCGCCGCGGGATACAGCCCGAACGCAATCCCGGTGAGTGCCGACATTCCGAGTGCGGCCACGACCGACACGAGCGGGACCTTGGCCGGAAGCGGCGTGAAGTTGGCGACGCCGAGGCTGATGAGGCCGCCGACGAGCATCCCGATCGCACCCCCGATGACCGTCAGGGTCGCCGCTTCCACCAGGAACTGCCAGAGGATCTCGCGCCGCCGCGCTCCAAGCGCCTTGCGCACGCCGATCTCTCGTGTTCGCTCGGTCACCGAGATCATCATGATTGCCACGACACCGACGCCGCCGACGAGGAGCCCTACGCTGGAAAGCGCGATCATCACGAGGAAGAACATCCCCGTCACCTGATTCCAGCTGTCCAGCAGCTTGTCCTGCGTCACGATCGAGAAGTTGTTTTCTTCGGCCGGACGCAGGCCGCGCGTGGCTCGCAGCGCCCCGGTGACGTCGTCGATCGCGTCCTGGACGGTGACATCAGGGGCCGGCGACACGAGGAAGTTCATCCAGCCGCGCCAATAGGGCACGTACTTCTCGAAAGCATTGTGCGGGATCACGGCCTCGGGGCGGTTGCCCTCGCCGAAGATGTCCGGTGGCGGGATGAAGACCCCCACGACCTGATAGGGCACGCCCGCGATCTTGATGCGCTTGCCGATCGGATCCAGCAGCCCGAACAGCTCGGAGGCGAGCTTCTCGTTGACCACGGCGACCCGGGCACTGGCGGCGCTCTCCACTGTGGTGAAGGACCGTCCCGGCGAGATGTCCCCCCCGCCAACCTGCACCCATTGGGGCCCCCGGCCTCTGATGGGCACCGACTCCAGCCGCCGATTCCCGTACTCGACCTCCGCCGACGATCCCTCGTCCACGACGATGAACTCGATGCTGCCGAGTTGACGAATCCGTTCGGCTTCGTCCACCGTGAGCGGCGGGTTGCGGCGCCAGGGGCTCATCTCGTCGGACCCGTCCGAGACCTGGATTCCGGCCTGGAAAAACCGGAACACGAAGAAGGTGCGCGGGCCGAGCTGGTTGAAGATGTCTTCCACGCCGCGGTTGATGCCGGTGATCATCGATCCGATGACCATGACGACCATGACACCAATGGCGACACCCAGAATCGTG
>CAYGCN010000104.1:4697-10935 GCA_964348385.1 uncultured Gemmatimonadaceae bacterium | reverse complement strand
TCACGACCGCCAGCTTGAGCGTGATGATGAAGGCGTCGGTCGGTCGCGTGATGAACAGCTTGCCGTCGGGCAGGTAGGGGGCGATCGGCTTCTTGAGGAGCGTGAAGACGTCGAACTGCTGAAGGAGGTAGAACCCGATGACGCTACCGACCACCAGGGCCAGCAGGCTCCAGAGGATGCGCCACCTCAGCTCCTCCAGATGATCCAGGAAGGGCATCTCGCCCCTCGGGCTCTTTGCTTTCATCGGAGAACGGCGGGACCCGCCGCGCTTCAGCGATCGGGATTGCCCAGCTTGGTGCGTGCGAGCTGCGCTTCCTCCGATCGCGGATAGCCTGCGATGACCCGACTGTAATACACCTCCGCGGCACGTCGGTCCCCTCGCCGCTCAGCGATCAGACCGAGCCGGTACAGGGCCGTCGGGGCCCGACGGGAGTTGGGGTGGCTGCGCACGACTTCCTCGTACGCCGCCGCCGCGGAGTCGGGGTTGGCGTCCGCCCACGACTCGCCGAGGAAGAACCACGCGTCGCCGACCAACGGATGCCGGGGATAGTCGTCGAGCAGTTTGCGGAATCCGGCCCGGGCGGTTCCCGGGCTCCCACGACGCAACTGCTCCAACGAGAGGTCGAACAGTTCCTGGGCGCCGATCTCTCCGGGCTGTGCCGGCTCGCCTCCGCCACCCTCCGTCGGCCCGACGTCTCGGCTCCGCGTGTCGAGCTGCGCTCGAAGCTCCGTGAGCCGCTGCTGACTCTGTCCGGTGAGTTCCTGAATCTGCACGAGCTGTCGCTGGACCTCGGTCATGTCGGTGCGCACGTCTCCCTGAAACGCCGTGAGACGCCGCTGCAGGATCTCCAGCGAGTCCAGAAAATGACGCTGGAGCTCAAGGACCCGGTCCAGCACAACGGCCCGCACCGAATCGGTGCGGGCCGTCTCTGCCCTCATGTCCTGCAGCTGCTGCTCCACACGACGAACGTCACCCTTGAGCGCACAGGCGCCAAGGGCGACGGTCGTCGCGGCGAGGAGCCCCAGCGTCCTCACATGCCGGCGGGCTTCACCAACCGGTCGCCGCCCGCGGTGATGCGGAACTCGTCGCGGCGGTTCTGGGCCCATGCCTCCTCGTTGCTCGCGGGGTTCATGGGCTGCTCTTCACCCATGGAGCGCACCGTGATGCGGCTGTCCGCGATGCCTCGGGCCGTCAACCACGATTTGGCGGCCGTGGCGCGGCGCATGCCGAGCGCCATGTTGTACTCGTCGGAGCCCCGCTCGTCACAGTGACCGACGATCTCGAGCGTGACGGCCGGATTCGCCTGGAGCAGCGACAACTTCTGCTGCAGGACGTCCGTGTCGCGACCCGGGCGGATTGCCGACCGGTCGAAATCGAAGTTGACCATGGTGCCGAGCATGGTCCGCACCTCGGCCGTCATCGCCGCAGCCAAACGCTCTGCCTCGGCACGCTCACGAGCCAGGCGCTCAGCCTCGGCACGAGCCCGCGCGATGCTGTCCTCGTAGGCTCGACGCCGAGCTTCCGCGCGCGCGATCGAATCCCTGATGGCCGTGGAGTCGATCGCTGGCACGACCGGCTCCGGCTGACCACCACCACACGCGGCCGCAACTACCATCGCCGCCATACCCAGGATCACTGCAAGCTTGATTTTCATCGCTGCTCCATTGAAGTGAAGGGGACTCAACGCTCCGTCATTGTCCTATTCGAGGGGACCACGCCGGCAATCTCGCATCCCCGACTGTCGTCAATTGCCGAACCCTCCCGGTCTCGATATCGATGATCCAGACCTGCCGCCTCCCCGTCCGGCTCGAGACGAACGCCAGGTGTCGCCCATCGGGCGCCCACGTCGGGTCTTCGTTTCGACCATAGCTCGTGAGTTGGCGCACGGTGCGAGACCGGGTGTCCATGAGAAACACCTGCGGGCTCCCGGCCACATCCCGGTGAAAAGCCAGTTGCATGCCGTCCGGCGACCACTCCGGGGCGTTGGAGTTTCCCGTCACCCCGTAGTCGAACGGCGCGAACAGCTCCTGCCCCGTGCCGTCCGCCGACATCACGTAAATCTGCTGCCCGCCAGCCCGGGTCGAGACGAACGCGATTTGCCGCCCGTCCGGGCTGAACGTGGGTGAAAGGTTATCGGATAAGCGCCCCACCGTCAAGCGCTCTAAACAGCAGTCGCGCGCGAGGTTATAGCGGTAGATATCGGTGCCGGATTCGGCCACCCGGCTGAACACCAGGATCTGTCCATCCGGGCCGAACGCGGCCGCGATGTCCAGCTCTTCGGCGGTGGGCCGCACCAGGGTTCGCCGGCCCGTCTCGAAGTCGTGCACGTACAGCGAGCCCCAGCCTTCACGCAGTTCCGCGTACACGGCGCGACGCCCCGAAGGGTCCCACGCAGGGGAGAACGCGGTGACGCCCGGAGGCGACACCTGGGTGAGCCCGAACCCATCAGCGTCCACCCGATACAGTCGGCCTTGGGAGACGAACAGCACCCGCGTAGCCGCGATCCCCGGTCGCCCGGTCGTGCCGCGTACCACCTCGTCCGCCACGCGATGCACCGCCATACGGAACGCATCGTCGGTCGGGTCCGTCAGGACGAGCCGACGGCGCGTGCGCTCGGTCTCGCCCCGCACATCGTAGGCGACGACGGCCACCGTGCCGGCCTCGGTCGATGGGAGGACTGCGACCGTGTAGTCGGCCCCTAGGGCCGCGTGCAGCGAGTAGTTGACGAACAGCGTCTGCTCCGCGAGTGGACCGGAACCGGACCCCGAGACCGCGCTGATCCCTAGCACCACGCTGTCACCGCTGGGCAGCGAGATCATCTCGAACTGGTCGCTGAACTCGAGGTCCCGACGGAGGATGGCGCGCACCGAGTCGAGCGCGGCGCTCTGAGGGCCACCCAACACCATCATCCCGGGCCGCAGTCCCGGTGTGTAGGTGATCCCGATCCGGACCCCCTGCTCCACCGGATCCTGCGCGACGGCCGCGGCCGCCCACGAGAGGCTGAGTACTACCACCACGAGGAAGCGTCGTCGCATCATCGAATCTTCGATGGGTCGAAGAAGAACGTCACCGGAAGCACGTCGGCGGGATACCCGCCCGGCAGCGGCCCGAAGCCCTGCGCGTTGGCGGCGGCCTCGATCGCGCCTTCCGCCTCCAGGTCGAAGCCGAAACTCCCGGATCGTGTAAGGAACTGGAAGTTCGAGATCGATCCGTCGCGATGAATCAGGAACTGCACTTCGGCACGCAGTGTCACGTTGCCCGACGGCCGGCGCCATCGGCGATACACCTGCGCCACGACGTTGCGGAGGTACTCCGGGAACTGAAAGTCCACGCCCGACGTCTTGACCGTCGCCGGGTCCGTTCCGGTGGACGGCTCCGCGTCGGGCGCCGGCGCCTCCGGCGGCGTCGTGCGGGGCGCCGGCTCCATCTGGCGCTCCGGCGTAGGAGGCGGCGGCGTCTCCGAGACCGACGAGCGGCGCGGGCGGGGCTGCGGCAGGACCGGGGCCGGTTGCTCCGCCGGACGCTGGACGGTCTCAGGGGCGCGACGCTGCTGCGGCTCGGGCCGCGGGGCGGCAACCAGCTCCACGGTATACACCGGAGGCGCAACCCGATGCACCAGGTTCGGCGCAGAAAGGACCGCCACCGCCGCCGCGAGGTGGAGGCCGACGGTCGACGCCATCGCGAGTCCGGTCGGCCCGTCCGCGCGCGTGCGGCGACCGACGAGACGACGGAACTTCACCGGCCGATCTCCTCAGCTTCGGCCACGAGCCCAACGTCACCGATGCCCGACGCGCGCATGATCGCCAGCACCTGAACCACTACGCCGTAGTTCACCCGACTATCCGCCCGCAGGTACACCCCCGTTGGTCTGCGCGCGGCCACCATGGCCGGAAACGCCGCGCGGAAATCGTCGAGCGCGAGCCCGGTCTCGTCGACGAAGATCTGCCCCCGACGATCGATCGACACGACCAGCCCTTCCTTGGGCTGGAGCGGTCGGGCCTCCGCTCGCGGCAGCTGCACGTCCACACCGCCCTGCATGATGGGCGCGGTGATCATGAAGATGATCAGGAGCACGAACGCAACGTCGACCAGGGACGTGACGTTGATATCCGCCGTCGGCCGCAGCTCGCCGTTGTGACGAAATCCGAGTCCGCGCACGGTCACACCCTCCCCTCGCGGGCCATGGTCCCCACGATCTCCTGCGCAAAGCCCTCGAGCTCACCCGTGAACACGCCCAACCGGCTCACGAATAGGTTGTACGCAATCACGGCGGGAATGGCGACCGCGAGCCCCACCACGGTGGTTACCAGCGCCTCCGCGACACCCGGGGCGACGGCCGAGATGTTCCCGGAGCCGCCGGCCGCGATGCCGATGAACGCATCCATCACGCCGAGCACCGTGCCCAGAAGGCCCAGGAGGGGGCTCACCGACCCGATGGTCGCCAGCCACGTAATGAACCGGGCGGTCAGATCACGCTCGGCTCCGACTTCCTTCGCCAGCACCATGCGCAATACATCCAGCTGGGTCGCGCTCAGCACCGCGTTCTCGGCCCCCTTCTCCTCCTTCAGCGCCCCGGGCCGTAACTCGGAGAAGAAGTTCACTCCCTCCCGCAGCAGGCGTCCGTACGGCGACGGAGGCAGCTTCATCACGGCGTGATACGCGTCCTCCAACCGACTGGTGCGCTCGAGGGCCTGAAAGAACCGGTCGGCCAATCGGCGAAGACGCCGAAACTGCGCCCATTTGAGAACGATGATGAACCAGCTGATCAGCGAGAACAGGGCCAGCACCAAGAGCACGCCTTTCGTCGCACCGCTCGACATCTGGACAAGCTCCCAGGTGCTGGTCGGGAGCGCCCCGCCTACCTGCAGGATCATGCAGCGTCCTCCGCTACCCACTCATAGGTTTGTCGCAGGCCGTCGGCGAGCGCCACCGACGGTTGCCACGCGAGTTCCCGCCTGGCCTTGGCCACATCGACGGCGCTGCGCTGCAGCTCGCCGGGCCGGGCCGGCGCGTGGTTCACCTTCACGGCGGCGCCCGTCGCGGCGACCATCGTGTGGGCGAGCTGATTGACTGTGGTTTCGAGCCCCGTACCCACGTTGAAGGCCAGGTCGTCGAGCGACGTCACGGTCGGCGGGGTCCAGACCGTCGCGGCGATGTTGGCGCGCACGACGTCGCCCACGAAGACGTAGTCCCGGGTCTGCTCGCCGTCGCCGTACACCGTGAGATCGGTACCGCGCAATAGCCTGCTGCCGAAGATCGCAACGACGCCCGCCTCCCCGTGCGGGTTCTGTCTGGGGCCGTACACGTTCGCATACCGGAGAGACACCGCCTCGAGCCCGTGCGTCTGGGCGAACGCGGCAAGGTAGTACTCCGAGGTGAGCTTGCTGACCCCGTAGGGCGACACCGGCAGCTTGGGCGCGCCCTCCGGATGCGGCAACGCGCCGCTCTCTCCGTACACGACGCCGCCGGACGACGCGAAGACCACCCGCTGCACGCTCCCGTCACGGGCACCCTGGAGCAGGTTGAGGAGGCCCATGATGTTGGTGTCCGCGTCGAACATGGGATCGTCCACCGAAACCCGAACGTCCATCTGAGCCGCGTGGTGGTTGAGGATGGTGAAGCGCCCACGAGCGAGTGTCTGCCTCGCCTTCTCGGAGCGCACGTCCGCCTCGATGAACTCGGCGCCCGACGGTACGTTCTCTCGGCGGCCGCTCGAGAGGTTGTCGAGGACCGCGACCTCGTATCCCTCGGCCAGGTAGCGGTCGGCGATGTGTGATCCGATGAACCCTGCCCCACCCGTTACCAGCACGCGTTCGGCCATCACGAACCCCAAGTCCCGTTGGATGATGTGTCGCGGGGCCGCGCCGTTGCACGCGGCCCACGAAATGTAGTCGATCCCGCAAGCGAGCCGTGTACGGCGGGGGCCACGAAAGGCCAGACAGCGGAACGGCCGCACATGCGGCCGTCACGCTGTCTCGGTATCGGTGGTCGACGTCGAGTCCGAACGTCGCCGCTCGGCTCGATCACGAAGGCATCTTCTTCACGAGCTGCACCGGGGCCCCCGGACGAATCCCGGTGTTCATGATGTTCATCAGCAGTCCGGTGGCGGACTGATCGCGTACGTGGACGATCCGGAATTCGGCGATCTGTTGCGGAGTGAACTCCTCGCCGGCCGTCTCCTTCAACACGGTGAACACGTCGCCGGGGACGATGCCGGCGTTGCGGCCGAGATCGATG
>CAYGCN010000104.1:0-4687 GCA_964348385.1 uncultured Gemmatimonadaceae bacterium | reverse complement strand
TACTTGAAGGGCAGATGCCTGTACCAGGAGAACGCGGAGCCGTACCTTCCGTTCTTGGAGCTGGCCGGGAACCGGGTTCGTGAGGCGGGTCGCGACGATGGACCCCATCATGCCGTTCTGGACCGGGACCGGCATCACGGTCCCGGGATCCGAGAAGGCTTCGATCGGAAGCGCAAGCTGCCCATCCGTGATGCGGTCAAACTGCAGCTCCACCACGCCGATCGCCTCGTCCGACGCGACCTCCGAGATCACGGCGACGCCGGTCGGATACACGATCCGCCCCCATCCTACTATCCCACGCAGCAATCGGGCGAGCAGCAGGGTATCGCCAACCTGGTAGGCGCCGTTGGCTGGCGGCACCACTGCCACGACGTCGAAGATCCCGGCGTAGGAGCTGCCCGGGTTGCCGACTGCCGGCGGTCGCTCAATCGCACCCTTCACGGTGCCCCAGGGGAGCGACTGCTGTTCCGTCAGGAAGCCACCGGAGTAGAACTCATGCCGGCTCACCGCTTGTGCACGGTATCCCTCGGCGCCGCTGAACCCGGCGACCGGCGCAGCCCGACGGGCGAAGATGGTCGGGCCGGTCGCGGACGGAGGCGGCGGTGGTGGTGCGGGAGGCGGCAGCTCCTGCGCCTGCGGCACTTGGCCAGGCTCCGGCTCACCGGCTCCCGGTGGCGGCTCCACGCCGACCGCCGGCTCCGCGACCGGTTCGCCCGCCCCGGGTTCGGCCACGCCCGGCTCGCCGGCACCCGGTGACGGCACCGCGACGGGCAAGCCCGCCAGCCGCAACTCTTCACCGGGGAAGATCCAGTGCGGGTCTTCCACCACCGGAGTGTTGAGCCGGTAGATCTCCGGCCACAGCAGCGGATCGCCGAAGTAGAACGCCGCGAGCCCCCACAGGGTCTCACCCTCCGTCACGACGTGCACGTCGGGCACCTGCCGCTGCGCAACCGGCTCCTGCGCGACGAGCGGAGTACCCAGCATCCACACCAAGGCACCCCCGAGCAGCACGGCCCAGCTAGAACGGAAGATCGTCCTCTTCCTCATCAAGCGCCTCCGGGAAGTCGTTGTAGGACTCCGCCGCCGAATCGGCGACCGCCGGCTGAGCGGCGCGACGCGTCACGGCCGAGTCGGAATCCTCACCGCCACCGCCACGTGGCGTCAGCATCACCATCTCGTTGGCATTGATCTCGGTCGAGTAGCGCGTCTTCCCCTCCCGGTCCTCCCACGTGCGGTACTCGATCCGGCCTTCGACGTAGACTCGGTCGCCCTTCTTGAGGTACTTCTCCGCCACGTCGGCGAGCTGCCGAAACCGGCTGTTCCACAACACCACCCGATGCCACTCGGTCTTCTCCTGGCGCTCACCCGACTGGTTGGTCCACGAGCGCGATGTGGCCACCGAGAGGGTTGCGACCCGAGTCCCACTGCTGGTCGACCGCACCTCGGGATCGGACCCGAGGTTCCCGATGATCATGGCCTTGTTCAAACTCCGACTCACGCCGACCTCCGAAAAACGCTGGGGGTGGGACCCGGACAGGCGAAAACTATAGGGGCTGCAAGTCCTTTTGTCAACCAAAGATACGCGACTTGGCACCGGTTTTTGCGGGATCTCTTCGGGGGACCGGTGACCCGCATCACCGGGGCGGCCGAACCCAACCCGAAAAAAGGTCGTCGGAGCCGCTCACCGCCCGGCCAGAATCCTGAGCACCTCCTCCAGCTTGTCATGGCCCCGGGTCGCGAGCGCTTGCGACTCCTCTCTCACCCGAGTCGTGAACTCCTTGTCCTCAATCCCCGTCAGGTTGATGAGCACGTTGCGGTGACATCCCCAGATGCCCGACTCGAGCGCCTTGGCGCCGACTTCCAGATCGGATCGCATCGCGATATTCGAGTGCCGAGCCAACTCGACCATGGCGTCCCACGCGCGATCGGCGGTCCGCATCGTGGCGAGCGGCACCTCCACGGCCTGCTTGAGTCCCGCCTGCATGGCCGCCTGGCGACGACGGCGCTCGTCCTCGGTCTCCTGGGGCAGCGCCATCGCGGCGACGTAGTGGCCGAATGCGTCGGTGTCGGCGTCGATCATGGGCACCAACGCCTGCATGGCCGAGTGCACGGGTGGCAACGCGTCGCGCATGTGCCGGTCGACGGATTCGAACTTGCGGCGTCCGTAGGTGAGCTGGCCGACCATCGTTCCGAGCGCCGCCCCGATCGCGGCCATCAGCGCCGCCGCCGAGCCGCCGCCCGGCGCCGAGGTGCGCGCACCCAGCTGCTCCACGAACGCGCGGACGGAGGACGAGGCCAGCGGCTCGGCGGTCTCGTCCTGGATCATGTACTCGATCACCCGTTTGCTCGGATCGAACGGGGTCACCGAGCCAAGTCCCAGGCGCTCGATCACGAGCCGCATCTTCTGACGCTCGTCGAGGATGAGGAGCTGCTCCTTTGCGATGTAGTGGTCGGCCGCCATGAGCATGGCGTCCTTCGGGATCAGCCCGACCAGCTCAGACCCGGCCACCGCGACGTTGAGCGCCTTGGCGCGATCGACGCAGGCCTCGAAAGCCGCGTGCAACGGCGTGACCCGGTAGTCGTCGAGGTTCATCGAGACCTGGGCGAGGCCGTACTCCTCGACGTACCATCCGATGCCCTTGACGGCTTTGAGGAGGCCGGGCGCATCCGACCCACGTCCCTGCTCCCGCACGTCGAGCGCGATGCGGTGCGCCTGCTCTTTTGTGCCAAGGATGTTCACGTTGTATGCAATGAGGAAGAATCGCGCGCCCGCCGCGGTGGCGCCCCACTTCGGAACGAAGGAGGCCGGGCCATGATCGGGCTTCCACTTGGGATCGGCGAGCTTGTCCGCAAGACCTTCGTACTCGCCGGCCCGGATGTCCTTCAGGCTCCGGCGGTAGGTCAGCTCCGATGCGGCCTCGTACAGGTAGATCGGGATACCCAGCTCTTCGGCGGCTCGCCGGCCAAATTCCTTGGCACACGCCACACACTCGTCCATCGACACGTTGGCCACGGGCACGAACGGGCACACGTCGAGCGCCCCCATTCTGGGGTGCGTGCCGGCGTGACGCCGCATGTCGATGCGCTCCTTGGCGACCCGCGCGCTGGGACGCCCCCAACCCTGGTGGGTCCGCGTCAGGTCGGCGCTCGTCCCGCTGAACGGATACTGCTGGGCGTTGTTGATCAGCAGCGCCTTGATCGTCGAGAAGTGGGGCTGCCGCTCGAAGACGCTGCTGCCCTGGGGATCGGTGCCCCACACGTTCTCCGACCACATCTGCACCATCAGCCCCAGCACACCGGCCGTCTCCGGCGTCGCCGCCGAGGTCCCGCCGAAGCCGCTCGTGTAGGTGTTGCCCGTCGTCGTGGTGTAGATGCTGTCGTACCAGTAGTTGAGGTCGGGCTTGAGCCTGCCGTCGGCCGCCGGGCCGATCGAGGCGATGCCGCCCATGCTGACGATGTTCTTGGCCCAGGCCTGCGGCCGGCTGTTCTGGTTGCCGGCGTTCGACTGGGACTGGGTGATCGCGATGTCCAGCCGCCAGATGATGTCGTCCATCTCGCTGGAGACGCTGGTGTACTGCGTGGTCCGCGCGTTGCCCCACGAGTTGGTCTGGAAGGAGGCGAAGTAAGGGGCTTGCTTGAGCTCCTCGGTGTGAGCGAAACGATCGCCCAGGAAACCGTAGTCGGCGAAGATGCCCTGGGCCTCGGGGCAGGGCATGTGGCCGGTGCCTTTGGCGTCGCCGTCGCCGTCCCGGTTGCCGTTGCCGAAGACGATGCCGAAGGTGCTCGTGCCGTGGCTCGCCACGCTGTGCGGTCCGTGGAGCAGGATCCCGTCGAAGTCCATGTGCGTGTCCTCGACGCCGGAATCGAGCACCTCGCCGTGGACGCCCTGGCCGCAGTAAGCGAAGTTGTTTTCCAGCCAGTTGGTGCCTGCGTCCTCGCGCACGAGATCCATGTCGGTCTCGCGCGGGGTCCACCGATCGACCCACATCACGTCATCGTGGCCGGCGAGCCCACGGAGTTGCTCGCGGGTGACCCACAGCTCGAGCACGTGGCCGCTGGACCAGAAGTCGGCCACCCGCGCCCCGAGGGCTTGGAGGTCGCGGAGCACCCGCTTCTTGGCCACGGGCCCCGGCTCGAGCGTCATCGCCCTGACGCGCACCTCCTCCCCGGAGGATTCCGCGGGAGTGTCGAGCCAGGCCTGGAGCTCCGGTTCCAACCGGTAGGCAGGATGGTAGGGCTCCACGCGCTCCACGAAGTCGAGCGGAACGAAGTTGAACACCTCGGCGCCCGAGTCTTTCAGCGCGCTCCTCCACTCGGGCAGGCTGGTCGTCTTGAACTGCACCAGGAAAAGGCGTCCACCCTCCGGCAGGGCCAGGTCGGGAGGGACGGCCGGCATCGGCTCGCCGGGCGGCACGTGGCCGGCCCGGAGCCGGAGCACCGGCTCGAGACGGCGCGCCTCGGACCAGCGCGTTCCGCCGTCCCGGCCGTACGCGTACCAAGTCCCGGTGCCGCCCTCGATCCACCGGGCGAACGCGGCGCGACCCGAGGGGCCCCAGCCGGTGACCTCGGGCGTGACCAGGTCCGCGGTCTCGCGAACCAGGAACCGCTCCGGCCCGGCCCCCACCTCGACCCAGATCCGGCTGACGCCCTCGGATTCGTCCACGACGATTCGGGGCGGCTCCAGCCC
>CAYGCN010000103.1:5249-10965 GCA_964348385.1 uncultured Gemmatimonadaceae bacterium | reverse complement strand
AACGACTTGGGCCGCTCGATCGGGTAACCCAGTGCCCGGTCCCAGGTGATGTTGGCCAGCACACCGATGGCCCGGCCGATGCCGAACAGCACGGTGTAGAAATCCCACTCCGTGATGCCGTAGTACCACTGAATCACGCCGGACTGCGCGTCCACGTTGGGCCACGGGTTCTTCGCCTTGCCGTGTTCCTGCAGCACGCCCGGGGCCACCTTGTAGATGGTCGAGATCAATTTGAACAGCGGGAACTGGGGCAGGTGCTTGAGGCAGAACTCCCGCTGCGCCATGTAGCGCGGATCGGTCTTGCGCAGCACCGCATGCCCGTAGCCCGGAATCACCTGGCCGGCGTTGAGCGTGTCCCACAACGCCTGTTCCACGTCCTTCTCGGTGTAGTCTTCCTTCCCCAGCTGCGTGAGGAAGTTCATCGTCCACCGCAGGACCTCCTGGTTCGCCAGGCCGTGCAGCGGGCCGGCCAACCCGTTGATCCCGGCCGACAGCGAGTAGTAGCAATCCGACAGCGCCGACGCCACCAGATGCGTGGTGTGTGCCGACACGTTGCCCGACTCGTGATCGGAGTGCAGCACGAAGTACATGCGTGCCACGTCGTCGTACGGCGCGCCGATGCCCATCTGGTGAGCAAAGTTGCCCCCCCAGTCCAGGTCGAGGTTCGGAGCGATGTGCGTGTCGCTCTTGTACTTCATCCGATAGACGTACGCACCGATGGACGGGAGCTTGGCGAGGAGGTTGGTGCAGTCCTCGAACATCGGATCCCAGTAGTCCATCTTGCTCATGCCCTCATTGTACTTCTGCACGAACACGGACTCGCGCTGCATCGCGAGGATCGCGGCGGAGAACAAGGTCATCGGGTGTGTGTCACGCGGCATCGCGCGCAGCAGGTCGAACACGTAATGCGGCACCTGCCGCCGGGTCTTCCAGTCCTCGACCACCTCGAGCGTCTGCTTCTCCGTGGGGACGTCGCCCGTGAGCAGGAAATACCAGAAGCCTTCGACGTACGGATAGTCGGAACCCTTGGGCTTCGGCAGGGCGGCGAACGTCTCCGGGATCGTCTTGCCACGGAAGCGGATGCCCTCCAACGGGTCGAGGTACGAGATGTCCGTGACCAGGCACTTGATGCCGCGGGCACCGCCGATGGCCTGCCCGATCGTGACCTCGCCGAGCTTGACGTCCGAATAGTCCTTGAGCAGCCGTGTGGTACGGGGCCGGTGCTGCTCGATCTTCTTGTAGAGAGTCTTCTTGAGCGTCGACATGAGTCCTCCTCCTTGACCCCCCTCCACCCGTGGGAAGATTGCCGATCGGGTTTGACAGTTAACGCGGTTAAAGATACAACATTGTGATCCCAAAGGTTAGGCAGGAGTCCCGGTCATGAACGCATCTTCACGTCAAATTTGCCTCGTGTTTCTCGCCCTCGCATTGGCGGCGCCGACGGCGGTCGCCCAGGCCCCGACACTCGAGGCCGTGACCGGCCACGACTTCGGCGAACGCATCACGCTGCATCATCAGATGGTGGCCTATCTGCAGCGGCTTGCCACCGAGTCGCCGCGGGTGAGCGTCACCGTACAGGGCACCAGCTGGGAGGGCCGGGAGCTGATGCTCGCCGTTGTGACGGCACCCGAAAACCACGCCCGGCTCGAGGCGATTCGCGAAGGGTCCGTTCGGCTATCGGACCCGCGCACGCTCGGGATGGAGGAGGCACGCCGCCTGATCGCCGATCAGCCGGTCGTGGTGTGGTTCGGCGGCTCGATACACGGGTTCGAGCTGTCGGGGGCGGAAGGAGCGCTCAAGCTGCTGGAGCACCTGGCCACTCGTGACGATCCCGCCACCCTCGAGGTGCTCCGCAATACGGTCGTGCTGATCGATCCGATGCTCAACCCCGACGGCCGGGACGCGTTCGCGACTCTGAACCACGAGAACATCGGCCGCGTGCCCAACCCGGATCCCAACGACTGGGCCAACGATTTCACGGGATGGCAGGGTGTCAAGTTCCGCACGGGGCACTACTACTTCGACACCAACCGCGACTGGTTCGCGCACACACAACGCGAGACGCGCGAGCGGATGCCCACACTGCACGCGTGGCGCGCACAGATCGCAGTGGACATGCACGAGATGGGGTCCGGAACGGAGTTCTACTTCGATCCCCCGGGTGAACCCTACAACCCCAACTTTCCGGAGTTCGCCCGCCGCTGGTTCGTGCGGTTCGGACAGGCGTACGCCCAGGCGTTCGACTCGGCGGGGTTCGAGTACATGACGCGGGAGCGGTACAACTACTTCTACCCCGGATACACGTCCAATCGCGGCTATCAGGGGGCGGTGGCGATGCTGTTCGAACAGGGCTCGAGCCGAGGAATCGCATTGGAGCGGCCTGACGGCACCGTCCGCGAGCTGGCCGACGCCTTGGAGCAGCAGTACGTGGCCGCCTGGACGGCGGCGCGCACCGCGGCCGCCAACCGTGAGACCCTGCTCACCGACTACTACGAGTCGCAACGCGGCGCCGTCACGCCGAGCCCGAATGCCGCGCGGCGATACCTGATCGCCAACGAAGGTGACCCGGTGCTGGTCCGCGAGCTGGTCGGCGCGCTGCGGCGCAACGCGATCGAGGTGTCGGTGCTCACCACCGACGTCCCGCTCACCAACGTGCGCGATCGTGAAGGAACCGCGATCGGACGGCGCATGTTTCCGGCCGGCACCTTCGTGGTCGAGGCGGGGCAGCCCGCCGGGCGCCTCCTCCGCACGCTGCTCGATCCCCAGACACCCCTGCCGGCGGACTTTCTGGCCGGGGCGCGTGCCCGGGTGGAGCGTGACGAGAACCCCAGATTCTACGACATCACCGCGTGGTCACTCCCGCTGCTGTTCAACGTGGGGGGGTACAGCTCCACCGATGCGCGCGAGTTGCCCGTGCGGGTGCTGGCCGACACGATGGTGGCACCGCCGCCACCGCTCGACCGGCGGGCCGGATACGCCTACGTGCTGGACGGCCGGTCGGCGGCCAGCCTGGCGGCACTCTACCACCTGCGAGCCGCGGGCTACCGTGGCGCGGTGCTCACCGGCCCCAGCCGGTTCGGGGGCGTGGACGTCGCCGGCGGCTCGGTGATCATCCGCGTGGGTCAGAATCCCGAGTCGGTGCACGAGGCAGTGCGCGAGGTCGCGGCGCGATTCGGCGTGGGCGTGACCGCAATGGCCACGGGGCTCTCCGACCCCGGCTTCCCGGCGCTCGGCTCCGGTGACTTCACGTTCAACGTCGAGCTGCCGCGGGTCGCGGTGCTCGCCGAAGACGGGATCGCGGGTTACTCGTTCGGGTGGGCGTGGTACACGCTCGATCGACAACACCAGATCCCCACGACGGTGTTGCGCACGCGGTCGCTGGCGGGAACGGACCTCGCGGACTACAACGTGATCGTGATCCCCTCCGCGTCCGGATCGGGCCTCGCCGAGGCGATCGGCGATCGGGGCCAGGATCGGCTGACGCAGTGGGTGCGGGACGGCGGTACGCTGGTCACCATCGCGGGCGCGACGGACTTCGCCCGCACCCAGCTCGAGTTGATCGATCTCCGCAACTGGTACGACACGGACGACGGTAAGGATCAGCAGGAGTTCCGCGTGCCAGGCGCCATCGTGCGCACGATCGTGGACCGCGGGTATTGGCTGTCGGCGGGGTACGACGGGGGTGAGCTACCGGTGCTGGTCGATTCCGACCGCCTGCTGCTGCCACCGGAGGGCCCGCCGTCGTCATCCAAACGTGTGGTGGCGCGGTACGCCGACCGCGCGCAGCTGCTGCTGTCGGGTCACGTGTGGGACGAGTCCCTCACGCGTCTCCCGGGGAGCGTGTTCGTGTACGAGGAGCGCGTCGGCCGAGGACGCGTGATCGCCTTTGCCGAGGATCCCAACTACCGGGCCTATTTCCGCGGCGCCAACCGGATGTTTCTCAATGCCGTTGTTCTTGGGCCGAGTGCACCGTGACGGAGGGCGGTAGGACGGTAGGGCGGTACGGCGGTAGGTTCTCCCCGTCCTGCCGTCCAGCCGCCTCGCCGACATACCGTCTCACCGTCCTACCGCCTTACCGTCATTCGTATGCTCAGGCGTGATTTCTTGCAGTACCTCGTTGGGGTTGCCGTGGTGCCGTTTGTCAGTGTCGGCACTCAGGAGTTACCCACGCGGCGGTTGGGGCGGACGGGGCTCCAAGTGCCGATCCTGGGCCTGGGCGGCTTCCATGTGGGGCAGGCGGGATCGGAGCGTGCGGCCCGGCAGCTCGTGGAGACGGCATTCGAGGAGGGTGTCCGCTTCTTCGACACCGCCGAGAGCTATCAGAACGGTGGGTCGGAGCGGTGGATGGGAGCCGCGCTCGAGGGGATCCGCGATCGCGTCGTGCTAATGAGCAAGACGTTCTCCCTGTCGGATCGGAGCGCGGAGAGCGCCCGCCGCCACCTCGAGGGGAGCATCGCCCGGCTGCGCACCAGCTATCTCGACATCTGGCAACTCCACAGTGTGCGCAGCGTGGCGGATGTGGACCGAGCCTTCCGGCCCGGTGGGGCCATGGAGTTCATCCTGGAGGCCAAGGCTCAGGGCACGGTGCGTCACGTGGGTGTGACGGGTCACGCCCTTCCCGCGGCCAACCTGCGCGCCATCGAGTACTGGGATCGCGGCTTCCGGTTCGATGTCATGCAAATGCCGCTCAATCCCGTGGACTACCATCAGCGGAGCTTCCAGCAGCAGGTCGTGCCGGCCCTCGTGGAGCGCGACATCGGCGTGATCGCGATGAAAACCTCCGCACAACGGCGGCTGCTCGACCGCAACGTCTGCACCATCGAGGAGTGCCTCCGCTACGTGTGGAGCCTGCCGGTCGGTATCGCGGTGGTAGGCATGGAGCGCCCCTCCTGGATCCGCCACAACGCTCGACTGGCGCGGCAACACTCCGACATGTCGGTCGCCGAGCTGTCCCAACTGCGGGAGCGGATCAAGCCGCGCGCGGCGCTGGGTTTGGAGTGGTATAAGGGCGGTTAGGCTATGCCTTCGTGTACTTCGCGTGCAAAGCCACCGGCTTGCCCTGTTTCTTCAGCACCTGAAGGTTCAGCACCTCCACCATCACCGAGAACCCCATCGCGAAGTACAGGTAGCCTTTCGGAATCTCCTGGTGCAGGCTCTCGGCCACGAGCGAGAACCCGATCAGGAGCAGGAAGCTCAGAGCCAGCATCTTGATGGTCGGGTGCCGGTCCACGAAGGTCGAGATCCACTCCACCGAGATCAGCATCACGATTACGGCGATGATGATCGCCGCGGCCATGACCCACAGCACGCGCACCATGCCCACTGCGGTGATCACCGAATCCAGGGAGAACACCGCGTCGAGCAACATGATCTGCACGATCACACCGCCGAATGAGGCGGCGACCTTCGCGCTCTTCCCCTCCTGTTCGCCTTCCAGCTTGTCGTGGATCTCGTGCGTCGCCTTGGCGATCAGGAAGAGGCCGCCCGCGAGGAGGATGAGATCGCGTCCCGACACCTCACGTCCGAACACGCCGAACAACGGTGCGGTGAGCCCGATCAGCCAGCTGAGCGAGAACAGCAGCAGCAGTCGGGTGATCATCGCCAACGCCAGGCCGATTTGACGGGCGCGCTTCTGTTGGCCCGCCGGCAGCTTGCCGGCCAGGATCGAGATGAAGACCACGTTGTCGATGCCCAGGACCACCTCGAGGGCGGTCAG
>CAYGCN010000103.1:0-5239 GCA_964348385.1 uncultured Gemmatimonadaceae bacterium | reverse complement strand
CGATCCAGATCTCGGGATTGGTCAGCCATTCCATGAGAAGCCTCGTGCGTGGGGCGTGATTCGGTGGGCGGGAAAGATATGCGGGGGGCTGCCGAAGGGGATATGGTTCGTCGATCCCGCAAGGCCTGCCGTTGCGGGCCCGTGTCCCGCTCGTGCACTTTGTTGTTCCCCCGACACGCCGGAGGCGTCATGTCCCGAATCGGCTTCATCGCCCTGTGCCTCGCCACCGCCGCGTGCTCGAGCGAGTGGCGCTTCGAGACGGGCGCAGCGGAGCTTGCCCTGCCGGCCGGATCGGGGGAGCCCAACCTCCAAGCCACGCAGGCGGGCGAGGCCGTGCTCACGTGGCACGAGCCAGTGGATGATGGCCGGTCGGCGCTTCGGCTCGCGGTGCGCACCGACGGTGTCTGGAGTCCGCCCATCACGGTGACGGAGCGTGACGACTTCTTCGTGAACTGGGCGGACTTCCCGTCGTTCGTCGAGTTGGAGGACGGGACCTGGGTCGTGCACTGGCTGGAGAAGGTGGCGCCGGAGCCGTACGCCTACCACGTGAAGCTCGCCATGTCGCGCGATCGCGGGGCCTCGTGGAGCGTACCCATCGTGCCGCACCGTGACGAGTCACCACAGGAGCACGGCTTCGTCTCGATGACGGCGCTCCCGGACGGTGGCGCGGCCCTGATCTGGCTCGACGGGCGGAACATGACGGAGGGACACGGCGGGCACGCCGGCGACATGAGTCTTCGCGCCACCACGCTGGCGACCGACGGCTCACTCAGCGAGGACGTGCTGCTCGACGACCGCACCTGTGAGTGCTGCCAGACGGCACTCGCCAGGACGGCGAGCGGTCTCGTGGCCGCCTATCGGGACCGGTCTCCCGACGAGGTGCGGGACATCGCGATCGTGCGCCACGTGAACGGCGCCTGGACCGAGCCCACGATGGTCGCCGACGATCACTTCGTCTATCCGGGATGTCCCGTGAACGGCCCACAGCTCGCCGCGTCAGGTGATACCGTGGCGATCGCGTGGTTCGCCGCGCCCGTGATCGCGGACGCCGATACCCAATCCCCGGACCAGATGACCGGCCCGCGTGACGCGAAGGTACAGGTGGCGTTCTCCGCCGACGGCGGCGCCACGTTCGGCACGCCGGCCAGGGTGGACGGCGGCGATCCGCTGGGGCGGGTGGACATCGAGCTGCTGGCTGACGGGTCCGCGCTCGTCGTGTGGGTCGAGCGGACGGACAGCGCGGCGGCGGTCCTGGCGCGCCGCGTCCGGCCCGATGGACGAATGGACCAGCGGTGGGAGATCGCTGTCACTGCCGAGTCGCGGGCGAGCGGGTTCCCGCGCACGGTGCGGCTCGGCGATGAGATCGTGATCGCGTATCGGTTAGTGGGGAAAGATGGCGGCGTTCGCGTCCGCGCGGTGCGGCGTGTCGACTGAGTCCTTCGCTCACGACTCCGCGTCGATGTCGGTGGGTGGCGACTTCGGACGGATGAAGCGAAGCGCGAAGGCGATGCCGAGCACCACGATGCCGCCGTTCAGGAGCCATCGGTTGTGGAATCGCATTCCCGCGAGCACCAGCGTCGTGCCCACGATGAACGCCACCACCTTGGTACGAAAGAAACGCCCGGCCTGGCCGTCGGTCCGGCTCGGAAAGAACATGCGCTCCGGCTTGCAGCGGTCATGAGCAATCTGGGCCGAGTGTGGCGGCTCGCGCCACCCGTCATCGCGCTGACGGCGGTGCTCTCGATCGGTGCGTACCCGCTTGGCCCGCTTCCCCCGCTCGGCGCGTTCCTCGATCCGTGGGGTGGCATCTGGTCCACGGCGACCACGGCAGCGCATCCTCCCCGTGTCGCGGCGACGATCCCGGGACTGGTCGACAGTGTGATGGTCCGCTACGACGACCGGCACGTGCCTCATGTGTTCGCGACGCGCGAGGACGACGCGGTGCGTGCGCTCGGCTATGTCGTCGCACGCGATCGGTTGTTCCAGCTGGAGGTGCAGACGCGCGCCACGGCGGGCACGCTCACGGAGTTGGTGGGTGCCGCCGCCCTCGAGCTGGACCGCGAGATGCGCCGACTCGGCCTGGCCCGGAGTGCGCAACGGGAGCTGAATCGGCTGCCGGTGGACGGCCTCGACCGCCGCATGCTGGACGCGTTTGCGGCGGGAGTGAATGCGTGGCTCGACGGCCTGGGGCGTCGGCAACGTCCGTTCGAGTACCACGTGCTGGGCCGCCGTCCCGCGCGGTGGGAACCGGAGCACAGCCTGTACCTCATCCGCCGGATGGGCTACACCCTCACCTATTTCGGTCCGGAGTTCGAGCGGCAGCGCGCGGTCCGGTTGGTCGGTGCCGAGGCGGCAGACGCGCTGCTGCCGATCCGGGCACCGATTCAGGAGCCGATCGTGCCCGATGGCGGGCCGTATCCGACGTTCGACCGCACGCCGTTCCCGCCTCCGGCCGGTGGAGCGCGTGCGGGGGCCGGCCCGGACGATCGCACGGAGGGCCCGGCCTTCGATACTCGGCGCCGACACGCGAGCAACAATTGGGCGGTGGCGCCTACGCGGTCGGCGACGGGCCACGCGCTGCTGGCAGGCGATCCGCATCTCGAGCTGACGCTGCCGTCGGTGTGGTACGAAGTGCACCTCAACGTGCCCAACCTCCTGGACGTGTACGGCGTCACGCTCCCGGGCAGCCCGGCCGTGATCATCGGCTTCAACCGCGACGTCGCGTGGAGCTTCACCAACTCGCAGGCGGACGTGCTCGACTTCTATGCCGAGGAGGTGGACGACCCGGACCGCCCCACCCGGTACCGCCTGGATGGCGCGTGGCGGCCGCTGGAGCAGCACGTCGAAGAGTTTCGCGCACCGAACGGCGCGCTCCTCGCGATCGACACGATGTATGCCACGCATCGCGGGCCGGTCGTGTGGCGCGACGGGCATCCGTATTCCATCCGCTGGACCGTGCTGGAAGCGAGCGGCACCGGAGGCGCCGTGCATCGGGCCGCGAAGTCGGCATCGGTCGCCGAATGGCTCGAGGCGATGGAGGCTTACGAGGCGCCGATCCAGAACGGCCTCGTGGCCGATCGCGCGGGTAGCATCGCCGTGCGCGCGGGCGGCTGGTATCCCGTGCGCCCGGGCGGCCGCGGGGACACGATCTTCGACGGCACCACGAGCGCGAGCGACTGGACGGGACGCCTCCCGCTCGCGCGTCAGCCGTTTGCCGTCAATCCCCCACAGGGCTTTCTCGCCTCCGCCAACCAGCAACCGCTCGTAGGCGCCGAGTATCTGGGTGGCGATCCGGTGTCACCGTGGCGCGCGCTCCGCATCAACCAGCTGCTCAGGTCCGACTCGGCGGTGACACCGGCGGCGATGCAGCGCTATCAGCTCGACGTGGGGAACGCGCGCGCCGATCTGTTCGTGCCGGCGCTGCTGGGTGCCGTCGAGCGCCGCCGCGCTTCGAGGAGTGTGACGCCAGACGTCGATCAGGCCGCCCGCATTCTCACCGCATGGGATCGCCGCTACACGACGGACAACTCCGCGGCGGTGTTGTTCGAGCTTGCGATCCGCGAGCTGGCGCGGCACGCGTGGGACGAGCTGTCGGTGAACGGCGCCGCTCAGGCGCGGCTGAGCGATATGGCGCTGTGGCGACTGCTGCAGGATCCGACGAGCGCGTGGTGGGATCGGATCGAGACGCCGGACGCGGTGGAGCACCGCGATGACATGGTACTCGCGAGCCTCGCCGCCGCGATGGACACCGCGCGCGCCCGCTACGGTGAGCCGGACGACGAGCGATGGCGCTGGGAGCACGCGTGGTCGATGAACATCTATCACCCGCTCCGGCTGGCGGCCCTGTCGGCGCTGCGACTCCCGCACGCGGGCGGTCCGGGAACGCTCAATCCCCTCTACGCCCCACGCGGGACGGAAGGCACGAGCTGGCGTATGGTGGTCGAGCTGGGACCCGAGGTCAGCGCACGCGGCATCTACCCGGGTGGCCAGTCCGGCAATCCGGTGAGCCCGCGGTATGATGACCGATTGTCCGGGTGGAGGAACGGCCAGCTCGATACGCTGCGCTTTCCCCGGACGGCCGTCGATCTGACCGACGATCGCGTGACCGCGACGCTCGTGCTCCGTCCGGAGACACGCTGATGCGCACCGCCCTCCGCTTGGTGCTGCTCGCTACCGCGTTCGCGGCGGCCACGATGGCGCTCGGATGGTGGAGTGTCGCCGCGGTAGGCATCGTATGGGGCGCAGTCGCGGGACCGGGCCGCCACCCGGTGCGCACCGCGGCCGCCGCGGCCGCCCTCGGCTGGACGGGTCTGCTCACGATCACCGCCGTGCAAGGCCCCGTGCTGCGTGTGGCGGAGCGGGTGGGCGGCGTGATGGGCGTGCCGTGGCCAATGGTGGTGGTGATGACGTTGGTGTTCGCTGGGGTCGTTGGAGGGGTTGGAGGGTGGGTGGGGCGGGAAGTGGGGAACGTGAGGGAAAGGGGAACGGGGAACGGGGAAGGGGACCGCGCAGCGGGAAGCGGGAAGCGTGATCAGCGCACAGCGTACAGCTTACAGTGCACAGCTCACAGGAGCCTAGCTGATGGCGTCAGGTCCGTCCTACCTCGATGAGACGTTGGGGGCGTGGCGGGATGTGCGGGTGGGGTTGATCGACGAGGTGAAGAACATCCCCGCCGGCGATTTCGATTTCCGGCCCACGCCGGAAGTGCGGAGCGTTTGCGAGCTGGTGCAGCACATTCTGGAAGTCGCGATGATGATGACCGGCGAGTTGAGCCGGCCGGATACCGACCTCAAGCGCGCCCCGTGGCCGGAGCTGCTGGACATGTATGCGTCCAAGGCCTACGAGGCCACCACCAAGACCGATCTGCTGCGCCTCCTCGAGACGCAGATGGATGAGGCCGAACGGAAGTTCCGGAAGTGCGGCGAGCTGGCGCTGTTCCAGCACATGGAGAACTTCGACGGATCGACTTGGACCAAGTTCCAGTGGCTGCATCACGGGATAGCCCAGGAGATGTACCACCGCGGCCAGCTCACGCTGTACGCGCGTCTGCTGGGCCGGGAGCCGGCGTTGACGAGGAGGATCAGGGGAGGGTGAGGGTGCGAGAGGGAAGAGGGAAAAGGGAAAGGGGAAAAGGGAAACGAGACAGATTCTGAGGGGGGAAGAGCCGTGAAACGGAACGTGCCAGAAGTGAAGACCCAGAAGACGGCGACGGTCAATCCAAAGAAAGTGCTCCTGCTAG
>CAYGCN010000102.1:0-11461 GCA_964348385.1 uncultured Gemmatimonadaceae bacterium | reverse complement strand
CCCTGGAGCCACGGCGCGGGATCCATCATCCGATCCGGCCACTCCTCCCACCACACCTCGCCGACCAGGTAGGCCTCGGGATTGATGTCACGGACCAAGCGCCGATACGCCCGCCAGAAGCCGAGGGGGACCATTTCGGCCACGTCGAGCCGGAAGCCATCGATGCCGTCGGACGGATCGCCGTCGCCATCGGGATCGAGCCAGCGGCGGGTGACGGCGAAGACGTGATCCCGCACGGGTGCCACGAGCGTGCCCTCGATCGCGCCGCGGGTCATGCCCTCCGGACGCCCGGTCTTCCGCAACTCCGGCAGGTTCGGGACGCCGGCCCACCCGGAGTACGCGAACTCGTTGGTGTCCGGCGTGGTCGGATCGTCGAAGCGCTGGATCTGGTACCAGCCGGCGTACGGCGACGCGTCCTGGCGCTCGAGGATGTCCTTCCATGCCCAGAAGGTGATGCCGGTATGGTTCCACGAGTAGTCGACGATGATTCGCATCCCGCGTCGATGCACCTCGTCCACCAGGGCGATGAACAGTCGGTCGGCTGCGGTCCACTCCCAGGTCGCAGGATCCGCCGGATCCTCGCGAGCCATGATCTCGGCATCACCTCGCGGATCCGGGCCAAAGTTCCGGTCCATGTGGTGGTAGTTCCGGGCGTCGTACTTGTGAAGCGACGGCGCGTCGTTCACCGGGTTGAGGTAGAGGGCGGTCACTCCGAGATCCTGGAGGTAGTCGAGCTGGTCGATGACACCCTGGAAGTCACCGCCGTACCGCCGCAGCTGCGCCGTGAAATAGAAATCGCGTCCCGTGGCCTTGGCCCATGGTTCCTGTCGGTACCAGTCGTGCGTCCACGGTGTGGGTTGCCAGCCACGAGGCTGCATGTGTGGCCAGGAGCCCTCCATGTCGGCGAGTGTCGGATCGTTCGAAGGATCGCCATTGCGGAATCGCTCCACGAAGATCTGATACCAGACCACGTCCTTGGCCCAGGCCGGAACGGCGAGGTTGGGCTGAGCGTCTGGGGTACCACACGCGAGCGCGAGTGAGAGGAGGGTGAACGTCAGGTATCTCATCTGGGGATCGATGTGCCGGAGACGTCGAACACATGCGCCGTAAGTGGGCGCAGGGATGAGAGAGGTGTATAGCCCGTCATCCGACCATCCATGCCGATCTCCAGTGGGGCGGCATGGCGCTCGGACATGAGCGCAGTCGGCGTGTAGCGTCCAGGAGGCAGGGAATACGTACCGGACGACAGCGCCACATCGGAGCGTGAGGTCGTGCCCAGGTTGGCGATCACCAGGGCGATGTGGTCGTCGGCTCGTCGCAGGAAAGCGGCCACCTGCGCGGTACCGGCGTCGAGCGGGACCATCTCGCCGACCCCGAGTGCGCGGTGCTCTGCGCGCAGGCGGATGAGATGGCGGTAATGGTTGAGCAGGGAGCCCGGATCGCCGTCCATCGCCGCCACGTTCGCGATGAAGGAGTCCGGTTGGAGCGGTTCCCAGGGTGTTCCCTGGGTGAACCCGGCCGCCGGGCCGAGGCTCCAGTGCATCGGTGTGCGGATGCGGGGATCCGGCTTGTCGCCGGTCATGCCGATTTCCTCGCCGTAGTACACGAACGGTATCCCGGGGAGGGTGAGCAGCAGGCTCGCCGCCAGCTTCGCACGAGCCACGTCCCCTCCCAGCCATGTCATGGTGCGGGTCTGGTCGTGGTTGCGCAGAAACGGCGACCAGCGGTGGTCGGGCACTGCCGCTTGCAGGCGGAGCACGGACGCCATGAGATTCGCCGCGGAGCCGTCGCGCACCGCGTCGAGGATTGCGTCGGCCACCTCGAAGGCGAAGTAGGCGTCCAGTTGGTTCGGGTAGTAGGCCAGAAGCACGTCCGTGCTGTCGAACACCTCGCCGATGGTGAACGCGTTCGCGTCGACTTGGCGGACGTGTGCCGCGAACTCACGCAGCATGTCGTGCGTCCTGCTCACGTTCGCGGAGCGCCCGGGTTCCTCCATCAGGTGACGCACGGCGTCCAGGCGAAACCCGTCGGCGCCCATCTCTTCCAACCAGAATGTGGCGACCCGCTTCATCTCCTCCCGCACGGCGGGCGTCTCCCAGTTCAGGTCCGGCATGGTGTGCCAGAAGAACCCGTAGTAGTACTCGTCCCGGGTAAGAGCCTTGCGCCAGTTGTTGCCGCCCCATTCGTTGTTCGGGCCCACGGTGTCCGACCACAGGAACCAATCCCGGTACCGGGAATCGGCGTGGAGCAGTGCATCCTGGAAAGCGGGATGCTC
Source organism: uncultured Gemmatimonadaceae bacterium (assembly GCA_964348385.1). Lineage (GTDB taxonomy): Bacteria > Gemmatimonadota > Gemmatimonadetes > Gemmatimonadales > GWC2-71-9 > JAOTVV01. The sequence continues at coordinate 9,186 of CAYGCN010000102.1, read as the reverse complement.
GCTCGAGACGTGGTTGATGACCAGGTCGACCAGCACCCGTATGCCACGCCGATGCGCTTCGTCCACGAGGCGTTTGAAGTCAGCGTTCGTGCCATACGCAGAGTCGACCCGGTAATAGTCGGCCACGTCGTACCCGTGATAGCTCGGTGAGGCAGCGATCGGCATGAGCCAGATGCAGCCCGCCCCGAGGTCCGCAGCGGTCTCCGGGTCACCGTCGTTGACGTAATCGAGCTTCTGGATCAGGCCGGAGAGATCGCCCACCCCGTCCCCATCGCTGTCGTAGAAGGAGCGGACGAAGATCTCGTAGCACACCGAGGTTCCCGACCAGTCGACTGGCCGCGACACATCAGCGCGTGCGCACGCCGAAACGGCAGCGAGCGCGGCGGCACAAATGGAGGTGACGATGGTGCGGGTCATCGCGACATCAGTGTTCCGGAGCGGGTACGCGTTGCTGTACGGCGAACAGGAACGTCAACACGTCGTCGAGGCGCGCGCGCCACGACGCTTCATTGTGGTCGGCGCCATCGTACTCGCGGACCACGAAGTCTCGGCCTTCCGTGAGACCCTGCGCCAGGAGCCACTCCCGCACGGCCTCGTGGCTGGGGCCGTACGTGGCATCGAGGCCGCGCGTTCCGTAGTCGAACCAGTAGCGGGCCGCGTCGGGTGCGCTCAGTCCCGCACGGATATCGCGGATCACGTATGGCGTCTCGTCAGGCGGTCGGTCGGTTGCCATGCCCGGGAGCACACTGGCCGCCACCGCTTCCGACAGCGGGAAGTGCGTGGATATGCAGCCACAGGCGCCGAACGTCTCCGAGTGATGCGTGACGAGGTAGAACGACAGCAAGCCGCCCATCGACGAGCCCATGACGGCGGTGTGGCGTGGACCGTCGAGCGTCCGGAACTCGGCATCGATCCTCGGCTTCAGCTCTTCGATGAGGAACCGTGCGTAGTCAGGAGCGCCGTGCCACGGCGAGTACTCCCGTCCCCGCTGAGCCGAGTTCCACACGCCGACCACGAGGATGGGCGGGATCACGCCGCGCTCCACGAGCCGCACCACGGCCTCGTCCACGCCCCAATCCACGCCCGTGCTCGCGAGGCGCGGGTCGAACAAGTTCTGCCCGTCGTGCATGTACAGCACCGGATAGTGCACGGACGGATCCGCATTGTAGCCCGGCGGGAGCCAGATCTCCACATGGCGCGTTGGACCAAGGTGCGCGGAGGCAACGTCCGTCCAGTAGACCAGTCGGCCGAGCACCCCCGAGCGTTCCCAATCAGCGATGTACTCTTCAGGGTCCTTCTTGAACGCGGGGATGTCGTGCGACACCTCGACGTCGCCGCTCACTAGGAGCTGATGATTGGCTGGCACCGCACCGGAAGGTGCCAACGCCTCACGATCCCACGAGCCCAGCGTGAACTTGTACTCGAACGTCGTTCCCGGCGGTACCCTGACCGCGGCCCTCCGCTCGCGGCCCTCCCCAGTCATCACCTTGCCGGTCGGATTCCACGGTCCGAGCCCGGGGAGGTTGCCGGTCACGTACAGCGTGCCCGTCCCCTCCGGCACGGTCGCTCGGATCGTGACCGTGCAGCAAGTGCCGATGCCCACACTCTTTGACGGCATCACCAGGGCGAAGGACAGCGAAACGACGTGAGCGAGAACGAGAGCAACGGACATCGACACGATCTCCTGAGACTGCGGGTCGCAAGAACGTAAGCTAACGCGTCACCTCGCCGCGACCATCAGTATCATCCACGGTGTCGAGTTCCCTCCGGTTCCTCAGCGAGACCACCGGTGACCGCTACTTGCACGTCCTACGGGGCGGGGGAGCAAGGACGTCAGTTCTGTGCCCGATGGCTTCGCGGACGCTGCGTCACAGCTGCGAGGCTTTCGAGGAGCGACTTGTTTTGCGACGTCTGTTGCACTTGTCCATCCGGCGTGGTTGCGCCTGTACTCGGCGTCAACCGAGTGGCTGGGGTACTCCGCGCACGCCGGGCGGCGCGACCGGAAGAGCTGCGCCGCTCACCGCCCGCCGCGGCTGACCTTCTAAGCCGGCGACGCTTTGCTATCCGTCGGCAGCTCCACATCCTCCGCATGGGTGGGTCGCCCCAAATCGGTCGGCATCCGCGAGAATCCATCGAGTGAGGTCAGTCCCTCAGCATCGCGCGTGAATGTTGGCTCGCTCGTGATGTAGAGGGCGAGCAACTGCGCGAGGGAATCGAGCGCATGCGTGTGGGTGCGCTCCCAGGCGTGGGAGGCATCGACGCCGAAGCACAGCAGCGCCGTGCGCAGGTCGTTCCCGGCTTCCACCGCCGACGCGCTGTCGCTGCGGTAGTGGCGGAACACGTCGCGCTGGAACGGGATCTCGTGACGCTCGCAGAGCCGAAGCAGCTTTTGGGTGAGGTGGTAGTCGAACGGCCCGGTCGAGTCCATCATGCCCACCGTGACACCGAACTCGATGGCTGCCTGTCCCGGGGCTTGCGGCGCCGTATCGATGGTCACCATCTCGGCCACATCTCCGTGCAACGTGTGGGAGCTGCCGGATCCCACTTCCTCGGAGATGGTGAAGACGAGATGGCAGTCGACCGGAATGGCCTGACCGGATTCGAGCACCGCCTTGGCAGCGCCCAGGACCACCGCGACACCGGCCTTATCATCGAGGTGTCGTGACACGATGAATCCACTCGGGGTGACCTCCGGAGCGGGGTCCACCGCCACGAAGTCACCCACGCGGAGCCCGAGGTGACGAAGGTCTTGCTCGGTCTGCACGATCTCGTCCACGCGCACCTCGAGGGCATCCCACGTCACGGGTTGAGAGTCGACCAGCGAGTCGAACGCGTGCCCGGAGGCCTTGAGCGGCAGGATCGTGCCGGTGCGACATCCGCTCTCGGACAGGACGCTGACCCGCGCCCCCTCGGCGAAGCGGCTCGACCATGTGCCGATGGGCGCGACCCCCAGGCGCCCGTTGGGTTTCAGGCTCGTCACCATCGCTCCGAGGGTGTCCAAGTGGGCGACGATCGCTCGGTCGGGACTGGACACGTTGCCCTTGAGATCCGCGCGGATCGCCCCGCGTCGCGTGAGCTCGAACCGGATGCCCAGCCGGCGGAGCTCCTCGCCCGTGCGGTGCACGATTTCGTCGGTGTATCCGGCCGGACTGGGGATGGCGAGCAGCTCTAGCAGGAGTTGCGTGATGTATGCTGTGTCGATCGCGGGCCGACCGGGATGTGCGGCGCGGGGGCGGGGCAGGGTCGTCATGGGCCGCTCTCAGGTGATCGGAACACTCAGTGGAAACAGGAGATCGACGAAGCGTTCGGCGGTCGGTTGCGGCTCGTGATTCGCGAGGCCGGGCCGCTCGTTGGCTTCGACGATGACGTACGTCTCTTGATCGACGGCGCGTACGATGAAATCGAGGCCGACCACGGGGATGTCAATAGCCCGTGCCGCGATCTCGGCGGCCTTCCTCAAGGCGGGATGGAGCGCCGGGGTGACGTCGTGGATGGTTCCGCCCATGTGCAGGTTGGCGGTCTTGCGCACGGTGATCGTCTCGCCTGCCGGCAAGACGTTCTCGAGTCCATACCCTGCCTGGCGCAGCACGCGCTCGGTTTCGGCGTCGATCGGGATCTTGCTTTCTCCTCCAGTGGCTGCCGCGCGGCGCCGGCTTTGCTTCTCGATGAGCTGCCGAACTGTGTAACGGCCGGTGCCTGTGATCACCGGTGGGCGGCGAACCGCGGCAGCGACCATGGCGCCGTCGATCACAATGATCCGGAGATCCTCGCCCTCGACGTATTCCTCGAGGAGCACACGATCGTCCAGCAGTCGGGCACGCTTGATCGCCGCATCCAACCCGTGTTGCGTCCGAACGTCCACGGTGACCGCCCGCCCCTGCTCACCGTGGGCGGGCTTCACCACCAGCCGCCCGTGGTGTCTGAGGAAGCTGTTGTTCTCCTTTCTCGTTCCCGTCTCCCGTTGGTCGGGAACGGATAGCCCAGCCTGCTGAAGGAAGGATCGTGTCACCGCCTTGTCGTCACAAATGGAGAATGCGACACCGGACGTAAGCTCCGACAGGGATTCCCGGCAGCGGATGGTGCGCCCGCCAAGCGACAGGGAGAAGAACCCATGATCGACGTCAAGCATGTCGACTGCGATGCCCCGACGCCGAGCCTCGTTCACGATGATCGTGGCATAAGGATTGAGCGCACCATCGTCCGGCTGGCCGATGAAGAGCCGTTCGTTGATGGGGCTCTTCCGCTTGACACAGAAGGCCGGCACTCGCTGAAAGCCCAGCTTCTCGTAGAGCGCGATCGCCTGGGCATTGTCATGCATCACGGACAGATCCATGAACGCCCTGCCCCGCGCCACGTAGTGTTCGGCCAAATGGTTCACCAGCGCCTCCCCGATCCCGGGGTGTTCGGCCTGCGGGTCAACGGCCAGGCACCACAGGCTCGATCCCTGCTCCGGGTCGTTGAACGCCTCGACGTGATCCACGCCGGTGACCGTGCCGATCACGGATCCCGTCCGATGATCCTCCGCCACGAAGTACGTGAGGATGCGGGAGGTGCGGTGGTCATACGAAAAGTTCAGCGGATGGGTCTTCACCATCCCGCGCTCACCGTAGATGCGGTTCATCTCCTTCGCATCCAACGGGGTTCGCAGGCGACGGACCGCGTACCCACGGGGGCGGGCGGCCGGCGGTCGGTACTCCGACAGCCACAGTCTATACGTGTGCGACGGGTCGAGAAACAGCTGCTGGGGCTGTAGCGCGAGCACCACGTGCGGATCGCGGATGTAGAAGGCGATATCGCGGGTGTCCCGCGTCTCGCCCAGCAACAGGTCGGCCACGGTGCCGTGGTCGGTGAAGGTATGGGCGAAGATCAGGCGCCCCCACCCGCAGTCGACCGCTACGTCGCGAGCCAGTTGCCCGGCGGCTGGCCCGACGGGGCGGTCTCCCCAGGTCCGCAATGTCAGCGCTTCGCGCCGTTCGATCCGCTGAGGTCCTTCGGTGGACGCCTTCATGAGCGTCGTCCTTGTGTCCGGTCACACACCGTGAGACTGAAGCCAGTACTCGAGCAGCGCGATCTGCCATAGCTTGGAGCCGCGCAGCGGTGTCTGGTTGCCGTCTGGGGTGGCCAGCAGTCCCTCCACATAATTCTGGTCGAACAACTCGCGCTCACGGGCCACCCGTGAGTTCAGGAGGTCGCGTACTCTGACGAGATATGGACCGTCGAGATACCGCAGAGCCGGTACGGGGAAATAGCCCTTCGGGCGGTCGATCACCTCGGAGGGGATGATGGCACGCCCAACCTCCTTGAGCACGTGCTTCCCGCCGTTGCTGATCTTGTGCTCGCCAGGGATGCGCGCGGCCAACTCGACCAGCTCATGATCGAGAAACGGCACACGGGCCTCGAGTCCCCACGCCATGGTCATGTTGTCCAGCCGCTTCACGGGGTCGTCCACGAGCATGACCGTGGTATCGAGGTGGAGCGCTTTGTCGATCGTCTTGCTCGCGGAGACCGTGGCGAAGTGCCGGGCCACGTACTGGAGACTGTGGTTCTCCGTGGCAAATCGTGGGTGAACCGATCGCAGGTACTCGTCGTGTGGGCGGTCGAAGAACACGCGGGCGTAGTCGGTGACCGGCCAGCGGCTTTCCATCAGCGGCGGATACCAGTGATAGCCGCCAAACACCTCATCCGCCCCTTGACCGCTCTGCACGACCTTGACATGGCGGGCCACCTCTTGGCTCAAGAGATAGAACCCGAGACAGTCATGGCTCACCATGGGCTCGCTCATGGCGCGGACGGTCGCGTCAAGGGCGGGCAACGCCCGGGATGCGTCGATCTCGAGCCGGCGGTGGTCCGTTCGGAACCGCTCGGCGATGAGATCGGAATACCGAAACTCGTTACCCGACTCCCCGCCCGCGCTCTCGAAGCCAATGGAGAAGGTCTTGAGACCGTTCTGGCCGTTTGCCGCGAGCAATCCGACCACCAGACTCGAATCGAGTCCACCCGACAGGAGCACGCCGACCGGCACATCGGCGAGGAGGCGCCGGCGGACGGAGCGCTCCAACTCGGAATGCAGCAGTCGTGTCCAGTCGTCAAACGTGTAGGCCTCCTCCTCCGCGTCGCGGTGGTAACTGAGATGCCAGAATGTCGCAATGTCCTGCCGGCCGTCCGCTTCGATCGTCATACGTGTGGCCGGGGGCAACTTCCAGACGTCCGCCAGAATGGTCCTCGGCGCGGGCACGACAGCGTGGAAGGTCATATAGTGATGCAGCGCCACCGGATCGATGTCGGGCGCGACATCGCCGGCCGCGAGCAACGCCGGCAGGGACGAGGCAAAGCGCAACTTCCCGGGGAGGTTCACGAGGTAGAGGGGCTTGATGCCCAGACGATCACGCGCAAGGAACAAGCGATCGCTGTCCCGATCCCAAATGGCGAACGCAAACATGCCGTTGAAGCGCTCGACGCAGTGAACGCCCCAGGCATGGTAGGCCTTGAGAACAACCTCGGTGTCGCCATGGGAGAAGAAGCGGTAGCCCTTGGCCTCGAGTTCGCCCCGCAGCGCGGGGAAGTTGTAGATCGCCCCGTTGAAGACGATCGCCAGGCCGAGCTCCCGGTCCACCATCGGCTGCCGCGCTTGATCAGAGAGATCGATGATCTTCAACCGCCGATGGCCGAGGGAAATGCGCCGCTCGGTGAACTGCCCCTCGGCATCGGGCCCACGCGCGGCGAGGGCACCGACCATACGCCGGACGGCGCTGAGAGTCGGGCCACGTCCGTCGAAGGCCATCTCGCCACAGATGCCGCACATCGGTCTACTGGTGGCCCCGCGCGCCCTTGGCAGCCTGGTGTCGATTCCCCTGCGCGCCGAGGCGGTGCCGCCTGGACGCCGCCGGACGGGCGGCGGGTTCGGCCCGAAGCGGCAGGGGGTGACGGCGCAGCAATCGGGACGCACTGTCGGGATCGTGCGACGGGAGGTAGACCAGGTCACGCGTTCGGGCCAGTGCCAACACGCGCTCGATGCTGTCACGCGCCGCGCTCTCGCCTCCCCCCATGGCGCACACGCCGTCGAGCGCGCCCACGCGTAGCAGCTCCTCGCTGTAGGACGTGTCACCGGCCAAGAAGATCGTGCGGTCCCCGTCGAGCGCTACCACCGAGCAATGACCACTCGTGTGCCCCGGGGTCGGAACCACGTGCACGTCGCCCGCCCGGGTCACGGGGTACGTCACCGGAAAGGGGCCGAGGGGCGCGTGGCCAAACTCGATGAATCGAGGGGCAAACCAGCGCGGCCACTGGTGGGGCAGGTACCCACGCAGTTTCCCCATCCATCCGCGGGCCGTTCGGAATTCGACCTCGCTGACCAGGATTTCGCTATGCGGGAAATGATGCAGCCCGCCCGCGTGGTCGGTGTGCAGATGCGTGAGAACGACGTGCCGCACGTCCTCCGGCGTGATGCCGAGGGCACGCAGCTGCGGACCGATTTCCTGATCGGGCCGAACGTGGAGCCGGACGGCGTATCGATAGAAGGGGTGCCAGCGCGGGAAGTAGTTCCGTTCAGCGGTGCGGGCCGTCTCCCCCGTATCCACGACGATGAGGCCCTCCGGATGCTCGATCAACCACGTGTAGATGGGGAGCGGCTTCGTCCAGGTTCGGTCGAGCAGCGTGCGCACGGAGCGTCCCAGCCCCCGGCCCTCACCCCGGCGCTGCCGCTCGTGGACCTGCACGGCCCCCGTCTGAATCGGGCGGATCCTCACGACGGGACCGTCACGCGAGGCGGTGGCTCGCGACGCTCAGCCCTGCATCGACACCGCTCGGCGGGGCCGATCATGGACTCGGGCTGACCAGCTTACTGGTGCCACGGTCGATGGGACCGGTCGCCAGGATGGGCGCCGCATCCAGCCCCGACGCCTCCATCATGCCGCCGACGCGCTGCAACGACGAGAGAATCAGAGACCGTTCCCACTCTTCCAGTCGCTCGAACGCCGTGATGAACGACTGCTGGATCGGCAACGGCGCCGTAGCCAACAGGGTCTCTCCTTTGGGGGTCAAGTCCACGAGAACTCGACGGCGGTCCTCCTCGTCGGCGCGCCGTTCCACGAGCCCACCCCTCTCCAACCGCGTGACGATGCCGGTCACCGTGGCATGACTGAGGCTGACGGCGCGGGCGAGGCTCCCGACCGGGACCGCACCGCTGCGCGAGAGTTCCTGCAGCACGATGAGCTGGGGACCGGTCACGCCGAGCCGCTGCACGAGTTGACGCGAGTGCAGGTCGATGGCACGCATGATCCGGCGCAGGGCGACGAGCACGGCCTCCGAGACGGGCAGGGTCTTTTCTGCTGTACGCAACACTCTCCTTCCAGCGCTATTCGCCTGCAGGTACGTTAGAGCCAAACACCTTGGAATTATTCACTTACTGGATTCGGGTGTGCCCCAAACCCGATCCTCGTGTACATATCAACAGCGCCAATATACTTAGGATACTAAATAATGGCAAATCCTCGCAATGGGCATTGCCTCCAGACGTGCCACCACGTCGGGCGTGCGGCATCCGCCGGCAGCGTGTTCCGCGATGCAGTGGGGAAGGGCTTCCGACGCCCAGACGCTCGACGGGGCGGGGTCAGGATCGCTCGGCCGGCTTGCAACCCAAGGTGCAGCGCTCCATGGCGGCCATGCCAGCCGTGTCGGCTGTATTGTCGCGCCGCCGCCGGACGGCCTAACCGCCCAATACCACCTCCACGGTGTGCTCGCCGCCGTCGTCGGACAGGGGCACCAACATGGGGTTCGACAGCGCGGTCCCGTCGAGACTGACGCTGGCGACACCGCGACAGACACCGTTCGGGTTCTCGACCTCGATACGGTACAAGGTCTTCCCGTAGCGGTAGTCGATCTCGAAATGCTTCCACGCGGTCGGTATGCAGGGATCGATGGCCAGTGAGGCGCCACGCTTTTGAAATCCGAGGATCCACTCCAGGCCTGCCCGATACAACCAGCCGGCCGCACCCGTATACCAGGTCCATCCCCCTCGGCCGACGTGCGCAGGCGCCGAGTAGATGTCTGCTGCGACGGCGTACGGCTCCACCTTGTACCGGTGCGCCCCCGCGCGTCGCCGCGCGTGTTGGATGGGATTGAGCAGGTCGAAAAGTTCGGCGCTCTTGTCCCCTTCGCCGAGGAGGGCGAACGCAATGACGGACCAGA
>CAYGCN010000101.1:0-11498 GCA_964348385.1 uncultured Gemmatimonadaceae bacterium | reverse complement strand
GAGGAGGTGTTCTTCGATCGACTCGGCAACGTCGTTGCCCGGGTCGGCGACGGACCGTTCAAGATCCTCATGGACGGGCACATCGACTGCGTCGGCGTGGGCGATCCCGCGGCCTGGGACCACGACCCGTTCGAGGGCAAGTACGAGGACGGCAAGGTGTTCGGCCGTGGTGCGGTGGACGAACTCCCGGCCGTGGCCTGCATGGCCTACGCCGCCAGGATGCTCAAGGAGCGCGGCGTGCCGGACGGCGTGACCCTGTATCTGAGCGCCAGCATCATGGAGGAAGACTGCGACGGGTATTGCCTGTTGCACCTCATCGAGAAGGAGGGGATTCGACCGGACGTTGTGGTGCTCGGCGAGCCGACGGACCTCAACGTGTATCGCGGTCAGCGGGGGCGGGTCGAGCTGACGATCACGACCAAGGGCGTATCGTCTCACGCGGCCCATCCCGAGCGCGGCGTCAACGCGATCTACAAGATGGCGCCGATCATCGCCGAGGTCGAGGCGTTGAACGGACGGCTTCCGGCCGACGATTTCCTGGGCAAGGGCTCGATCGTCGTGTCGTCGATCGAATGCACCACCCCGTCGCTCAACGCGGTTCCGGACAGCGCACGCATCTATGTCGACCGCCGCATGACGGCCGGCGAGACGGTGGACGGCGTGCTCGCCGAGCTGCGGGCGCTGCCGCATCTGGGCGACGCAAAGGTCGAGGTGCTGCAGTACGACGTGACGAGCTGGCGGGGTGAGCGCGCGCAGCAGGAGAAGTTCTATCCGACGTGGGTCGTCCCCGAGGAGCATCCGCTGGTCCAGGGCGTGGCGGAGGCGGTGACCACGGTGCGCGGCAAGAAGCCCAAGATCTCACGGTGGTCGTTCTCGACCAACGGTGTCGCGAGCATGGGTCGCCACGGCATCCCGACGGTCGGGTTCGCGCCGGGGCTCGAGGAGCTGGCCCACACCACCAAGGAGTGGGTCGCGGTAGACGACCTCGTTCGTGCGGCGGCGGTGTACAGCCTGATTCCCGAGGTGCTCGCCACACGACGCGATGCGCCGGCCGCGGGAACCTCGGTGCAGGAGAGATGAGCATGAGCGAGAGCCTCAAGGGCCGCAGCATGATCACGACGCAGGATTGGTCGGTGGACGATCTGGAGGCGCTGTTCAGTCTGGCGGCGGAGCTCAAGGACGCCAAGCAACAGCGACGGCCCACGCCCGTCCTCACGGCGAAGACCCTGTACATGATCTTCTTCGATGCGTCGACCCGCACCCGCAACTCGTTCGAGACCGGGATGACGCAGCTCGGCGGTCATGCGATCTACCTGTCTCCCGATAGGATGCAAATCAGCCACGGCGAGAACGCCCGTGACACCGCCAAGGTCCTGTCGCGCTACGGCGACGGCATCGCCATCCGTCACTGCGCCTATGGGGAGGGGAACGCGTATCTGAACGAGGTGGCACGCAACGCCGACATTCCAGTGATCAACATGCAGTGCGACGTGTACCACCCGTGCCAGATTCTCGCCGACTACTTGACCATCCGCGAGCGCTTCGGGGGCACCAAGGGTTTGAAGCTCGGGGTGGCATGGACCTGCGCACCCAACTACGTGCGCCCCTTGTCGGTACCCCAGAGCCTGATCCTGCTGATGCCCCGGTTCGGTCTCGACGTGACATTGGCCTATCCGCCGGAATTCAAGCTCATGCCGGCAATCGAGCAGCAGGCAAAGGCCAACGCCAAGGCATCGGGAGCCACGTTCGAGATCAGCCACGACTTCGACGACGCGTTCCGCGACGCCGACGCCGTGGTTCCGAAGTCATGGGGGCCGCTGGTCACCACGCAGGACGTGGACGAAGGACTGCGCCTCATCGAGAAGTACCCAACCTGGCGCTGCGATTCCGAGCGCATGGCGCTCGGCAAGCCCAGCATGATCTACATGCATCCCCTGCCGGCCGATCGCGGCCGGGAAGTCGCAAACGAGGTCATCGACGGCCCACAATCGGTGGTGTACGACGAGGCGGAGAACCGCCTGCACGTACAGAAGGCGTTGATGGCGCTCACCATGTGATCGCGCTGGGAGCGAGCCTCGATGGCGAGCTTTCACTTCCGGTGCGCCGACTGCGGCGCCGAGTATGGAGAGGACCCTGCGCGGCTCGTCTGTCCGCGGTGTGCCGCACGGCAGGAGCGGGGCGGGCCGGTGCGGGGCGGGCTCGAGGTCGTGCTCGACCGTCTGCCGAGCAGCTGGCCGAACGCGACGGCGGACTCGCGGGAGTTCCTCACCGCGTTCCTGCCGCTGTCCGATCCGCGTTTCCTTCCCCCGTATCCGGTGGGCAACACGCCCCTCATGCCCGTGCCGGCATTACGTGACCGTCTCGGGCTCCGGCACCTGTGGCTCAAGGACGACACCCGCAACCCGAGCGGCTCGACCAAAGACCGAGCGTCGCTGCTCGTGGTCGCCAAGGCCAGGGAATACGGAATCGAGACGGTGGCCACGGCGTCGACCGGCAACGCCGCCACGGCATTGGCGGCCGTCGGCGCCGCTGCTGGCGTCCGCGCAGTGGTGTTCGTCCCGGCCGCCGCGCCGAAGGCCAAGCTGATCCAGCTGCTGAGCTATGGGGCGACCGTATTCCGCGTGGACGGAAGTTACGACGACGCGTTCGAGCTGTGCCTGGACGCGTGTGCCAAGTTCGGCTGGTACAATCGCAACACCGGACTCAATCCGTTCACCGTCGAGGGCAAGAAGACCGCGGCGCTCGAGATCGCGGCGGCGTTCGGGCCGGAGAGAGCGGATGTGGTGCTCGTTCCCACCGGTGATGGCGTGATTCTCTCCGGCGTCGCCAAGGGGTTTGCCGATCTCACCGCTACCGGTCTGGTCAGCGGCGCGCCACGGCTCATCGCCGTGCAGCCCGAGGGGTCGGCAGCCATCGCGCGCGCGATCCACGAGAGGGCGGACTCCGTGACGCCCGTGCCGGGCGCCCACAGTATTGCCGACAGCCTCACGGTCGAGACGCCGCGGAATGCGATCAGATGTCTGCGCGACATCCGCACCTCCGGAGGAAGCGCGGTCACGGTGTCCGATCGCCAGATCGTCGACGCCATTCCCCGCCTGGCGAGGACGACGGGCGTCTTCGCCGAACCGGCGGGCGCGGCCGTATTGGCCGGGCTCGAGTCGGCGCTGGAGCAGGGGCTGGTGGAGCGGGGCGAGCGGATCGTGCTGCTGGTGACCGGTACCGGACTCAAGGATGTCGGGAGCGCCGCAACGGCGGTGGTCGTCCCCGAACCCATCGAGCCCAGCTTGGAGGTTGTCGCCGACCGGCTCGAGAGGACGGCTTAGTCGGCCAGGAGCCGACGCAACACGTTCTGCGTCACCTGCCGCCGGTAGACGGCTGTCGAGCGCACATCGTCGATGGGTCGAATGTCCTGCAGGATCGCCTCGACCGCTCCCTCACGATCGCCCGCGTCGAGCGCCGCCTCGGCGGTCCGGGCCCGTAGCGGGATCTCCGCCACGGAGCCGACCGCGATGCGCGCCGGCTCGAGACTCACCGCGATCACCACCTTGGAGATCGCCTGTGCCTGCCGGGTGCCGACCTTGCGGAACCGGATCTTGCGTCCGTCCCGGGGGAACCGCACGCCGATGATCAACTCGTCCGGTTGGAGCGCCGTCTGTCGGTACCCGACGAAGTAGTCGGCGATTGGAATCCTTCGCCGGTCTGTGACCACGAGCGCGTCGGCGGCGAGCATCACCGGGAGTGTGTCGCCCGCCGGTGAGGCGGTGCCGAGGTTGCCGCCGAGCGTCCCTCGATTCTGGATCTGTGCTGCGCCGATCGTGCGCGCAGCGTCGGCCAGAGCCGGAACGTGACGCGTAACCAGAGACGATCGCATGATGCCGGTGTACGACTCGGCGGCTCCGATTTGGAGGTTCCCATCCACCTCCCCGACACCCTTCAGCTCCGCGAGCGACCAGAGGTCGACCAGCGCGGCGGGCCGCAGCGTGCGCGCGTGCAGCTGCACCATGAGATCCGTGCCGCCGGCCAGCGGCCAGCAGTCGCTGGTCCCGCCCAGCATCTCGACCGCCTCGGCCAGTGAGCGCGGTGTCAGGAACCGTGGGTACCGCATGCGAGCACAGCCTCGATGATCTTGGTGTAGCCGGTGCAACGGCACAGGTTGCCGGCGATGGCTTCGCGGACCTGGTCGTGTGAGGGCGAGGGGGTCCGTGCCAGGAGGGCGTGCGCCGCCAGCAACATGCCGGGGGTACAGATCCCGCACTGCGCGGCACCGTGATCGATGAAGGCCTGTTGCAGTGGCGCCAGCTTGCCGCGGCGTGCGAGTCCCTCCACGGTGAGCACCGCGCTGCCCTCCACCTGACCGACCGCCACGAGACAGCTGTTCACCACCTCACCGTCGATCAGGACCGAACACGCGCCGCACTCTCCCTCCCCGCATCCCTCTTTGGTGCCCGTCATGCGGAGGTCTTCCCGGAGCACATCCAGGAGTCGCCGTGCGCCCGGGACGTCGACTGTGACGGGCGAGCCATTTACCGTGAAGGCGGTCATCTGCTCATCGCCACGAGGAGCTTCTCGGGGGTGGCCGGCACCTCGTCCAGCCACACGCCGGTGGCGTCGTGAATCGCCGCAATCACGGCAGGGGCGGGGCAGTCCATCGGGATCTCACCGATCCCCTTGGCGCCGAACGGTCCCCCGGAATACGGGTTCTCGACCAGCACGGTCTTGATCCTCGGCGCGTCCAGGGCGGTCGGGATGATGTAGGTGGCGAGGCGGTCGTTCACGTACCCGCCGTCATGCATCGTCATTTCCTCGATGGTGGCGTACCCCACGGCCTGGAGCACCCCGCCTTCCATTTGACCCTCAACCATCACGGGGTGAATCGCCCTCCCTGGATCGAGTGCCGCGACGGCATCGGTGACACGAACCTCGCCGGTGTCGGTGTCGACCTCCACGTCCGCCACCACGCAGGCAAAGGCGTACGCGGGGTACGCGTCCCCACGGTAGTGCTCGTCGTCCCAATGAATCCAGGAGGGCTGCACGTAGGCCTTTTCGACGCGGAGCGGCGGTGGCTCCGACTCGAGCCGCTGGCGTAGCGCCGTGGCGGCCTGGGCCACGAGCTGCCCCACGATCATCACCGTACGTGACGCGACCGTCGGGCCGCTGTTCGGCACTACCGAGGTGTCCTGGGGCGGGATCGCCACCTGGTCGAGCGGAACCCCCAGCGCATCGGCGGCGATTTGCGCCAGGATCGTGGTCGTTCCCTGTCCCATCTCGGTTTGCGAGGTGAGCACCCGGTACTGGTTCGGGGTCGGGCACTCGACTACAACGCGGGCGGCGAGCTTCTTCTCGCCGCTTCCCGTGAAACCGGAGCCGTGGAAGACCAGCGACACCCCGCGGCCGTGACGCCGCGCGGGGTGGGACGGGAGCGAGACCGGTCGGGTGTTTGCCAACGCCGCGTCGAGCACCAGCTCGGTCCCGACACTCTCCCTGAGCGTCTGTCCGGTGGCCGTCGTGTCACCCACGCGCAGCATCCACGCGCGGCGCAGGTCGATACTCGACCGGCGGAGGGTTTCGGCCACGTGCTCGACCATCAGCTCGGCGGCAAACTGCGATTGGGGAGCACCGAAGCCGCGGAACGCGCCGTTGGGCGGCGTGTTCGTGACCATGGCGCGGGCGCGAATCCGCACGTTGGGGCAGGCATACGGTCCGGCGGCGTGAATGGCGCTGCGGGACAACACGACCGGACTGAGTGTGCAGTACGCCCCACCGTCCAGCACGATGTCGATGTCCTGCGCCACCAGTGTGCCGTCACCGTTGACGCCGGCGCGGTGGCGGATCACGCCCGGATGACGCTTGGTGGTGGCCGCGATGTCCTCGTGACGATCGTACACCAGCCGCACGGGACGCCGGGCCCTCACGGCGAGCAGCGCCGCGTGTATCGCGACCATGGATGGGTATTCTTCTTTCCCACCAAAGGCCCCACCTACCTCGGCTGGAATCACGACCACTTTGTGCTCGGGCATGCCGAGCGTGCGCACCACCGCCTGATGCACATAGTATGGGCACTGGAGCGAGCCGTAGATGGTCACCCCTCCGTCGTCCGTGGGAACGGCGATGGCGCCCTGCGGCTCGATATAGAGCTGCTCCTGGTGGCCCATCCGGAACGTCCGCTCCACGACGATCTCGGCCTCGGCGAGCGCACGATCCACGTCGCCCTTGTCGATCAGCAGATCGGCGAGGACGTCGGTGGCATCGTTCAGGGTGAGGATCGGATCGTGCCGCTCCTCCTCCACGTGCACGTGGGCTGCCGCCAGTTCCAGCGTCTCGCGATCGGGGGCGGCGAGGAGGGCGATCGGTTCTTCCCGGTGCCGGATCTCCCGCTCGACCAACGCGGGCTGATCGTCACGGATGAGCTGCACCACGTTGTCGCCCGGGATGTCGGCGGCGGTGACCAGCACCGCCTTGTCCCAGTCGAAGGCCGGGTTGGTGGTCACCGCCCGCAGCACCCCACGCGGCACCGAGGATCGGATGGTCTTCCCGTACCAGGCGTCGGGGAACACGAGGTCGTCGGTGTAGCGTGCGGCGCCGGTGACCTTGGCGCGGCCGTCCAACCGTGGGACCGATCGACCAACGGCGTCTGTTGGAGCGGGCGAGCGAAGCGGGACAGCCATAGCCGACGATACGGCGCTTCACGCCGTGTTGACAAGCCCGGGCCCGGTCTGCCGCCGGTGCCGCATGCGGGCGGTCGTGACACGAGGTAGCTGAATGGCGGAGCGAGTTCTATCGTTGAGGGAGATCACTGCGGGAGCGTGGATGTCGGACCTGCTGGATCGGGATGGCTCCGCCGCTCGGCAGCGAGGTGCGTCGTGAGTGACCGCCCGCGCCGTCGCGGCCGCATTTCGTTCGCGTCGGTCCCCTCCGAGACCACCTGGTACCGACCACTCTATCAGCCACTGGTATTTCTCTCCAACCTCGCGTTGGCGGCGTGGATCTATCCCTGTTGGCGCACGGTGAGGATCCAGTGGATCCCACCGCTCGACGAGCTGGCGCAGCGCGCCGACCGGACCGGTCGACCGCTCGTGTTCTACTCGTGGCATGCGCACGAGCCGGTCACGCTGTGCGCGTTCCGCGACGTGCCGCCGCAGATGATGCCGACGGGGATCGGCCACGACGGCATGCTGTCCCGCATGCTGCAGCAGGCGTCGGCGTGGTTCGGATTTCGGCTTTGGATCTACCGCCGCAAGTCGCCCATTCGGCCCAAGCATCAGATCATCGAGATGGTCCAGACGCGCGGGTGCAACATCGGGCTGTTCGCGGACGCCGGCGGCCCCTATGGGCGCGTGAAGCCCGGTCTGGCCGAGATCGCGAGAGAGACCAATGCCTGGCTCGTGCCGCTCGTGGTACGCGGTCGTCCCCTCATCCGCCTGAGACGCCCGTGGCACTACGAGTTCCCGCTGCCGTTCTGCAGGCTGTGGGCCCATCATGGCACGCCGATCGACGGCCACGACGCGAGCGTGGACGTGTGTCAGGAAGCGCTGGAGGGCCTGGAGCGCGAAGCTCGCCCCGTCACTTGAGTGCTGTGGGTAACCCCTTTTAGGAAGCGAAGAAGACGATTCCCCCCAGCACGATCGATGTAGCGACCACGACGAGAAAGCCGACGAGGCACACGGCCAGGGCACGTCCGGTGCTCGTGTAGTCGAGCGCCTGCCGCACCGCCACCACCATAGCGGCCAGCATCCACAGCTCGGCCGCGAGCACCACGAGGCCCCCGACGACGGGGACGATGCCGCCGAGACGCAGGATGCCGGGCGCGGCGGCGAACCCGATCGTTCGCAGCAACTGGCCGATGTCGGCCTTCGTCTGCGGCTGGGCCAGCAGCTTGGTGCCGATGAGGTAGGTCAGAAGGGCCCAGATGAACCAGGCGATGAGCGCACCGACGGAGTCTCCGACCGCCTCGCCCACGGAAAAGCCGTCGCTGGAGCCGATGCCCGCGGCAATGCTCGCCAGGACCACGGCGGCCATGGCCTGGGGCAGGGCGGAGCGATCGGCTTCGACCTCCTCGTACGTGGCGACGTCGAGCTTGGCGGCGTTGACGAGACGCTGTCCGAATGTCTGCATGGACTCACCTCCGGGTCCCAAGAAACCGTCCGGGCACCCCCCACGCAAGATGTTTTCGGGAGGGGAGCCGCACAGAATAGCGGTGCGAGCCAGCCGTACACGGAAGCGGCGCCCCTTCAGTGGGGCGCCGCTCTGCTATTGCGGATTGTTTCTCTTCGGTCGCGCGGCGGGGATCGGACTACTTCACCGAGCCGAGGAACGCCGTGAACCGGGGGTTCTTGCCCAGTCGCTCGTGCAGCGTCGGATCGCGATGGATCCAGAGGGCCCCGGCAGAGAGGGTTTCGAGGTGATTCATCGCCTCGTCCGACCTGCCGAGTGCCGCGGCGATGCTTGCGCGCCAGCTGGTGCGATTGACCTGGTTGGTTTCGAGCTCACCGGAGGCAAACCTCGCTGCCGTGGCCTCTCCCGTGGCCTTGTCGCCGGTGAGAGCGGCCGTCACCGCGACCCAACCCTGCCACGCGACGTTGTTCGGGAAATCCCGCGCCAACGCCTCGTACGCGGTGCGGGCCTCCTTGTAACGACCCAGATTGTAGAGCAGGAAGGCGCGCTGCGCACGCATCGCGGTACGGCCAGCCTGGTCGGACGGCAACGCATCGTATACCGCGAGCGCCCGTTCGAAGTGGCGGCGGCCTTCCACAGCGTGGCCGTGCGCGGTCAGCTCCACGCCGGCCTCGATCATGACGTTGCCCGAATGCCAGCCGCGATCGGCCTCCATACCCTCCGCGCGGGCAACCACCTGCCGGAGTTCCTCGATCTGGCCGAGCGCTGCGAGTGCCCGGACCTGGTGCGCGAGCGGGGCGATGGAGGTTGGATATTGCGCCGCCGCCGTGCGGACGGCGGTGAGCTCTGACTCGTGTTCGCGGAGCGCATGACGCGCGTTCGCGGTGACCGCCCAGTAGGCGAACCAGCCGCGCATCGGCTCACGCTCCGGGTCGAGTGTGGCGAGCGAGCGCAACGCGCCACGCGGGTCTACTGCCTGCGTCCACATCGCGTAGTTGTAGCTTGCCTTGGTGCCCGGATACGAGGTTGCCACCTTCCGCATAAGTTCGTCGGAGCCCGGAAGGTCACCCTCTGCACGTGCCGCATAGGCGGCGAGGAGGCCGCGGTAGTATCCGCTTAGCCGGTGCTCGTTGGCTCGGACGATGGTCCACAGCGAGTCTCGGACCCCGGAAAGCCCGGCGTTTCCGGCGCTCAGACCGGCCACGAACAGCGGGGTGAAGAAGGTCGGATCCAACTCGTGCGCCTCGTAGAAGTGTGGCAGTGCGTCCTGGTACTGCTGGGCCAGGTAGAGGCGGAGTCCCTTCGCATGGGCCTCGATGGCTGCCGGGCTCGACTCGGGGATGTCCTGAGCGCCGGCTGATGCCGGGATGGTGAATAGGCCTGCAAGAAGGGACACCAGGAGGGCGGGAAGTCTGCGCATTGCTGCCTCCGGTTTGAGGGCGCCCTGGGTGGCTTTCTGGGCTGCGCGTGTCCTTTGACTGAGGTACGCTCTGGTCCACGTGCTGTCAAACGGCCGCTTGCGACAACCGCAGATTTCGGCGGCCTTGACGGTGGGCGCCTCGCGTGAAGGTTCCGGTTGATAGGCGGGGCCGGATCCCGCCGCATCCCTCCCGAGGAGGTCATCATGTCCAAGCTGTTTCCCGTGGTGGTTTTGCTCCCGCTAACGCTCGGCGCCTGCCTGCCTCAGGGCGAGCCGGCGGCCTCGACCGAAGAGGACGTCGCCGCCGTGCTCGCCGTGCGAGACGCCGAAGTCGCGTCGATCACCGGTGGCGACACGGTGCTTGCCCACCTGGCGGATGATGTGCTGTTGATGCCGCCGAACGAGCCGGCCAGGGAAGGCAAGGCGGCGGCCCGTGCCTGGATGCAGGCGATGAATGAGCAGGCGACGGTCCAGTCCCTCACCTATACGACGTCCGACGTCACGATCGCCGGCGATTGGGCAATCGAGCCCTATGCGGGGTCGGCCACGATCGTGCCGATCGGCGGCGAGCCGGTCACGGAGACCGTCAAGGGCATCCACATCTATCGCCGACAGGCCGACGGCTCCTGGAAGCTGGTGCAGGATGCGTGGAACGGTGATCAGCCGCCGCCGGGCATGGAGATGTGAGAGGGCGGCCACCGACTCCTCGACCCTCACTGCCGTCTGCGAACCGAGGTTGTTAGACTACGTGTCGGCGACGTGCAGGTCGGTGGGTGGATCGACAGCCGAGGGATCGGGAATGGACGAGAAGAGGCAGCGAATCAGCGAGAAGGCGTATTTCCAGTGGGAGCGCGAGGGTCGTCCGGAAGGCCGGGAGCAGGATCACTGGCTCCAGGCGGAGGGCGAGCTGGGGCGGCAGGAGGTGAAGCAGGGCAAGGCGAAGAAGACCGCCCGTCCACGCGCGGCGAAAGCGGCGAACAAAACCACGAAGAAGAAGACCAGCAAGCGGGCGGTCAAGAAAAAGGCCAAGTAGCCACCGTAGTCGCTCCGACGCGCCGGCCTGGGGTGTCAAACGATGGGCGCGTCGGAGTTCCGCAGTACTCCGTCCTCCAGATGGAGTACCCGGTCTGCGTAGTCCGCGATCCGCTCGTCGTGACTCACAATGACGGCGCAGCGGTTTCCCTCGCGCACCTTGGCGGTGAGGGATCTCACGATGTCCAGTCCCTGCGCCGTCGCGAGGCTGCCCGTGGGCTCGTCTGCGATGATGAGCCCGGCGTTGTTGGCGAGGGCCCGGGCCACCGCGACGCGCTGCTTCTGGCCCTGACTCAGTGTTCGGGGTGAGGCACCCGCGAGCTCGCCGACGCCGAACTCTCCGAGCAACGCGAGCGCTCGACGCCGTGCCTCGGCGCGCCGCACACCGGCGAACTTCATGACCAACGTGACGTTGTCGAGCACGCTCAGGGGCTCCAGCAGTCGAAACGTCTGAAACACGAACCCGATGCGGGTGGCGCGGATCCGCTGTAGCTCGCGCGGCGAGTAGTCCTCCACGTTTCGGCCGAAGATCTCGACGGTGCCCTTGGTGGGGTGCTGCAGCCCGCCCATCAACGTGAGCAGCGTGGTCTTGCCACTTCCGCTTGGCCCCAGCAGCAGGACCGTCTCCCCGGTGTGCACGGCGAGCGAGACGTGACGCAGGGCAGTGGTCTCTCGGCCGGCAGAACCGTAGACCCGCGTCACCTCGATCAGGCGCGCGACGCAGCGGCCGTTCGCGGCACTCATTGGAATACCTCGAGGGGGTAGATCCGTCTGAGCCAGCGGTTGGGGAGCACCGAGCTGACCAGGCTGATGGCCACGACGCCTGCCGCCGCCACCGCGATCTGGCCGGGCGATGAGGCGGGTGAGATCTCGGGAGCAATGGCGCGCACGGCGGCGATCAATGGGAAGAACAGGATCACCGCCACGGCGATTC
>CAYGCN010000100.1:0-11656 GCA_964348385.1 uncultured Gemmatimonadaceae bacterium | reverse complement strand
CCCGCTTGGTGGGGCAATCCAAGGCGCTGGAGCTGATCTTCACTGGTGACATGGTTGACGCGCCCGAAGCCCTGCGTATCGGACTGTTCAATCGGGTCGTCCCTCACGACGAGCTGGCGGCCGCCACCAGGGCACTCGCGATGCAGCTCGCTGCCAAGCCGCCCCGGGCTCTTGCACTGGCCAAGCGCGCCGTGTACCTGAGCCTGGACGGCACCATGGACGAGGTACTGGACCGGGAGTTGGCCCACCAGCTCGAGTGCGCCACGTCCGACGACACCCGCGAGGGGCTCAGGGCCTTTCTCGAGAAGCGCGAGCCCCGGTTTCGGGGGACGTAGTGACGCTCGTTGTGGCTCACCGGGGAGCGTCGGCTTACGAGGTCGAGAACTCGCTGTCGGCGTTTCGACTGGCGCATGCCATGGGGGCTGACGGGATCGAGCTGGACATACACGTGGCGGCCGACGGCGTGCCCATCGTGCATCACGATCCCGTGGTGGAGGGCCATGCCATCTGGAACACACCATCCTCCATGTTGAAGACAGTCGCGCTTCCCAACGGCGAGCCCGCCCCTACGCTGGCCGAGGCGCTCGATGCCATTGACCCGTCACTTGCCGTGTTCATCGAGGTCAAGGCGTTGTCACCGCGGCACGATGTGGACTTCCTCGCCGTCGTCGACGGCGGTCCGGCGCCATCCCGCTACCAGGTGCACGCCTTCGATCACCGCATTGTTCGTCGGCTTCGGGCGCATCGGCCCACGCTCGTCGGCGGCGTGCTCTCGGCCTCCTATCCGATCAGCCCGCTGGCCTCCGCGCTGGAAGCCGGCGCCGCCGTGTTGTGGCAACAGGAATCGCTCGTCGACCGTGAGCTCATCGAACTCGCGCACGCCGGGGGCATTCAGGTCTTCGCGTGGACCGTCGACGACCGGGCGCGAATGCAGGTGCTCACCAGCGCAGGCGTCGATGCCCTGTGCACCAATCGCCCGGACGTGGCGCGTGAGGCGGTAGGATGACGCAGGTGTGCGTGATCGGGGCAGGCACGATGGGACACGGCATCGCACAGGTCGCCGCACTGGCCGGATACGACACGGCGCTCACCGACAGCCTCCCCGAGGCACTCCCTCGGGCCAGCGACCGTATCGAGGCGAATTTCGAGGGCGGGATCGCCCGTGGCAAGCTCTCCCGGGACGCCGCCGATGCGGCCCGGCGACGCCTGGCATTCCACGAGCGTCTCGAGGAGGCCGCGGCGGGAGCCGACCTGGTCGTCGAGGCGATCATCGAGGACCTCGACGCCAAGCGAGCGCTCGTTGAGAAGATCGACAAGGTTGTTTCGCCGCAATGTGTCCTGGCCACCAACACGTCGTCCCTGTCGGTCGCGCGCATCGCCGCCGCGTCGTCGGCGCCGGAGCGGGTGATCGGCATGCACTTCTTCAACCCGGTGCACATCATGAAGCTGGTAGAGCTCGTGGTGCATGACCGCACCGGCGAGGCGACGCTGGCCCTGGCACGGGAGGTCGCCGAGCGCATGGGCAAGGTGCCCATCGTGGCCAGGGATCGGCCGGGGTTCGCCTCGTCGCGACTGGGGGTGGTGCTCGGGCTCGAGGCCATGCGGATGGTCGAGGAGGGCGTGGCGTCGGTCGAGGACATCGACACGGCGATGGAGCTCGGCTATGGCCACCCGATGGGGCCGCTCAAGGTGAGTGACCTGGTGGGGCTCGACGTGCGCCTCGCAATAGCGGAATATCTACACCGAGAGCTCCGTGGCGCGTGGTATGCCCCGCCCGACATCCTGCGGCGGAAGGTCGCCGCGGGCGAGCTGGGGAAAAAGACGGGGAGGGGGTTTTACGAATGGCCGACCAAGTCGTCGTAATCGACATCGCGGGTCGCATCGCGACCATCACGATCAATCGTCCGGACAAGCTCAACGCACTCAACGCGCAAGTGCGCCAGGACTTCGTCGATGCGCTGGAGGACCTCGGCCGGGATGACACGGTGCGAGTCGTCATCGTCACGGGCGCCGGTGACAAGGCGTTCGTCGCCGGAGCCGACATCAAGGAGTTCGCCGGTCGTGGCGGCTACGAGCAGTTTCGCGTGACCAAGGGCTTCGGGATCTTCGAGGCGCCGGAGCGGTGTCCCAAGCCGGTGCTCGCCGCCGTCAACGGCTTCGCGCTGGGTGGCGGGTGCGAGTTGGCCCTGGCGTGCGACATCCGGATCGCGTCCGACCGGGCGAAGCTGGGGCAGCCCGAGATCAACCTGGGCATCCTGCCCGGCGGTGGCGGCACGCAGCGG
This sequence comes from uncultured Gemmatimonadaceae bacterium, assembly GCA_964348385.1. Taxonomy (GTDB): domain Bacteria; phylum Gemmatimonadota; class Gemmatimonadetes; order Gemmatimonadales; family GWC2-71-9; genus JAOTVV01. The sequence goes on along the minus strand of CAYGCN010000100.1, from coordinate 9,374 downwards.
CTGCCGCGCCTGGTGGGTCTGGGCACCGCCTACAAGCTGCTCTACACGGGCGAGTTGATCGGTGCCGACGAGGCGCTGCGGATCGGCCTGGTGGATGAGGTGGTACCGCACGATGCACTGATGCCGCGCGTGCGCGAGCTGGCCGATCAGATCGCCGAGAAGAGCCCGGCGGCGCTTCAGTTCATCAAGGAGGCCGTGCGCGCCAGCGTGCGGATGCCACTCGACGAGGGCGTGCGCCTCGAGACGACACTGTTCGGCCTGGCGTTCTCGACCCGCGACAAGGAAGAGGGCGTCCAGGCGTTCCTGGAGAAGCGGAAGGCCGACTTCAAGGGCTCGTGAGCGCCGTGGCACTTCCCGGTGTCACGGACCTTCACGTCCACATCCAGCCGTGGAGCCAGCTCAAACCCGAGGTGGCTGCCGCCATGCGTCGCGGCAAGGAAGACCATTGGGAGCGTCTCCTCGCCCTGATGGAGGATCCCGCAGCGCTGCTCGAGGTCCTGGATGAGAGCGGCATCTGGCGCGTCGGGCTGGTCAATTATCCGAGTCCGGACCTCATGGGGTTCACCGACGAGACCAACGTGTTCGCGTCGCGCTACGCCGCGGCGGCGCCGGACCGACTGCTTCCGTACGGTGGCGTCCACCCCCGGTTCACGACCGACCCGGAGGGACAGGTCGAAGAGCTGCTGCAGCTGGGCATCCGGTGCCTCAAAATTCACCCCCCGCACCAGCTGTTCCCGGCCAATGCCCACACGATGGGCCTCGACGCCCTCGGCAGGATCTACCGCCGGTGCGAGGAGCGTGGCCTCCCCGTGATGATCCACACCGGGACCAGCATCTTCCCCGGGGCGCGGAGCAAGTACGGCCGGCCCATGGAGCTGGACGACGTCGCCATCGACTTTCCCGATCTCACGATCCTCATGGCGCACGGCGGTCGGCCGTTGTGGATGGACGAGGCGTTCTTCATCCTGCGTCGCCACCGCAACGTGCACCTGGAGGTGTCGGGCATCCCGCCGACAAAGCTGCTGCACTACTTCCCACGGCTCGAGGAGATCGGCGATCGCGTCGTCTGGGGAACGGACTGGCCGAGTCCCGGGGTGCGCGATCTCCGGGCAAACCTGGAGCAGTTCCGCTCGCTTCCCTTGCCCGCCGCGCTCAAGGACAGCATCACGCGCACGACGCCGCTCCGGCTGTTTCCATGAAATCGATCCGTTGGCTGCCCTTGGTGGTCGGGCCGGCACTGTGCATCACCGCCGTGGTCGTGCCCGCCCCTGCCGGTATCTCGGAGCCGGCGTGGCGCACGGCGGGGGTGGCGTCGTGGATGGCCATCTGGTGGCTCACGGCGGTGGTGCCGCTCGAGGCGACCTCGCTGCTTCCGATCGTGCTGCTTCCCGTGGTCGGCGTCCTCCCGATCGACGAGGTGACGCCCCCCTATGCCGATCCGATCATCTTCCTGTTCCTGGGGGGCTTCTTCCTCGCCGCGACACTGGAGCGGTGGGGACTGCACAGGAGATTCGCGCTCGCGACGGTGCGGGCCATCGGGACCAGCGCGCCGAAGGTGGTACTGGCGTTCATGATCGCGTCGGGCGTGGCGAGCATGTGGATCTCGAACACGGCCACGGCCGTCATGATGTTGCCGATCGCCATGGCGGTGGTCGGAGCGAGGGGCCAGGATGCGCCCGGTGACGGCTTCCCCACCGCGCTCCTGCTGGGGATCGCGTACGGCGCGTCCATCGGCGGGGTGGCCACGCTCATCGGGACACCGCCCAACGCGATCTTCGCCGGGGCGGCGCGGGAGCTGTTGGGTGCCGACGTGGGCTTTGCGGAATGGATGGCGATCGGGCTCCCGGTGGCCATCCCGATGATGCTCGGATGTTGGCTGCTGCTGATTTGGCGGTTCGGCGTGCGTGGCACCGTTCCCGGACTCGCGGCGGAGGTCAACCGCGAGCATGCCGACCTCGGGCCCATGCGCGGTGGCGAGCGGTTCGTCCTGCTCGTGTTCCTCCTTACCGCCGCGGCGTGGATCCTCCGCTCGCCCAAGGAGATCGGCGCAGTGCGGATCCCGGGCCTGGCGGACGTGATTCCCGGCATCTCCGACGCCGCGATCGCGATCGCCGCCGCCCTCGTCCTGTTTGCGGTGCCGCTCTGGCGTCAGCGGTTTGCGACCGCGCTCGACTGGTCCACGGCACGGCGGATCCCGTGGGGCGTGCTGCTGCTCTTCGGCGGGGGGCTGGCACTGGCCCGCGCCTTCGAGGTCTCGGGCCTCACGGAGTGGCTCGGTGGGCAGTTGGTGGCGCTCCGCGGCGTCCCCTTCCCCCTCGTGATCGGAGCCACGGCGCTGTTGTTCGTGTTTCTTACCGAGCTCACGAGCAACACGGCCACCGCGGCCCTCGGGATGCCACTCATGGCGGGGGTCGCCGACGGGCTCGGCGTCGCCGCGCTTCCGTTGCTGACCACGGCGGCATTGGCAGCCTCCATGGCCTTCATGCTGCCGGTGGCCACGCCCCCCAACGCCATCGTGTTCGGCTCAGGGGCCGTGTCGTCGCGTGACATGGCACGTGCGGGACTGGGTCTGAACTTCCTCTCCGTGACTATTATTACCGTGTTTCTCTGGCTGCGGATGGTGTGACCATGGGAAACGTCACCGGCATGGGCCCCCTGCGATGACGACCGAGCGCCTGCTGGCCGTGGTGGCGAGCGTGTCCGCGCTCCTCAGTGTGGCGGCGGGAGCGTTCGGTGCTCACGCGCTGCGTGACCGGCTCGCCACCGATCTGCTTGCCATCTTCGAGACGGCCGCGCGGTATCAGATGTATCACGCCCTCGCGATCTTCGTGGCCGTGTACGCGCACGGACGCTGGGGCGGCAGCGCGTTGGCCGCCGGGTGGCTGTTCGTCGCGGGCACGGTGATCTTCTCGGGCAGTCTCTACGCCCTGGCGTTGACGGGCGTGCGATGGCTCGGAGCTATCACGCCGCTGGGCGGCCTGTGTTTCCTGGTCGGGTGGGCCCTGCTCGCCTGGTCGACGTTTGCGGGACGAAGCTGAACTCACGACCCACGCCGCGAGCGTGTGGGGAGCACGACACCCATGAGCGAAACCGTCTACCTCAATGGAGCCTACCTCGACAAGCAGGAGGCGCATCTCTCTCCCGACGATCGAGGCTTCCTGTTCGCCGACGGCATCTACGAGGTCGTGCGCAGTTACGGCGGCGCGCTGTTCGGCTTGGAGCCGCATCTCAACCGCATGGCGAACGGACTTGCGGCGCTGCGTATCCAGGGCGTCGACGTGGCCGGACTCGCCACCGTGTGCCGAGCGCTGCTCGAGCGGAATTCCCTCGACGGCAGCGATGCGTTGGTGTACCTCCAGATCACCCGGGGCGCCGCACCGCGCACGCACGCCTTTCCCGATCCGCCCACGGCTCCCACGGTGTACGCCACGACCATGCCGTTCCGACCGAAGGGTGATCCGAGGGTCGGCGTCACGGTGATCACCCAGCCGGACCAGCGCTGGACGCGGTGCGACATCAAGTCGGTGGCGCTCCTGCCCAACTGCCTCGCCGCGCAGGCGGCGCGAGAGGCGGGGGTGTCCGAAGCGCTGCTCGTGCGCGACGGCGTCGTGCTGGAGGGCACCCACACGAGCTTCTTTGCCGTGCTGGACGGAACGGTGCGAACCGCTCCCCTCTCCAATTACATCCTGCCCAGCATCACGCGGCAGACTGCGCTCGACCTGTGCGCGCGGCATGGCATCCCGGCCAGCGCCACGCCGGTGTTCGTGCACGATCTGTCGAGGGCGGACGAGCTGTTTCTTGCCGGCACGACCATGGAGATCATGCCGATCGTGCAAGTCGACGGCCGGCCGGTGGCCAGCGGCGCGCCGGGTCCGGTGGCCGTCCGTCTCCTCACGTTGTTCAGGGAACTCACGGGGTGACTGGAACCGGCGCCCGGGTCCCATCGTAGGGGCCATCGCATGAACCGTCCCCAACGCTGCGAGCGCTGCGGCCACTCACTCAACCTCCTCCGGAAGCCGCTTCGACGTCTCCGGTGGAGTCGGTACTGGTGGGAGGGCGCGAAGAGCCTGTTCACGGGTCCGCTGTGGGTGTGCTCGCAGTGCGGCGCCATGTATTCCACCGAGGGCGAACTCGTCGCGGTGGGGGCCATCGAGACCGATGCCGAGCACCGGCTCGACGTGTACCGCAAAGACATGGCCTATCTGCGGGACAGCTTTGCCGGGGTGATCATCGCGGCCGAGGCGGTCGCGCTGTGGCTTGGGTTGGGGCCCGGGGGTGCGGCCGTCTCGCAGGTGGTCATCGCCGGAGCCGTGGGGGTCGCCTCGTTCGCCCCGTTCATCTACTTCGGCCAGAAGGCGCGGAGCGCCAAACGGGATCTGAAGCAGCTGCGGCAGGCCCGGCGTTCCGGTGAGATCCTCCGATCCGGGAAGCCCCAGGAATCCTCGAGCCCGCGCACATGAAAAAAGAGCGGCAGGGTCGCTGCCGCTCTTCGCGTGCTCGAAAGCGCTTCCTGAACGCTCAGGACGCGACGGCCTCCAGAGGATACACGCTGACGCGCAGCCGCCGCTTGTCCTGGTGCTCGAACTTCACCACACCGTCGATCACGCTAAACAGCGTGTCGTCCCGTCCACGCCGCACGTTGCGTCCCGGATGGAACTTGGTGCCGCGCTGGCGGACCAGGATGTTGCCCGCGCGCACCTGCTCGCCACCGTAGCGCTTCACCCCGAGGTACTTGGGCTGCGAGTCCCGGCCATTGCGGCTCGATCCGACACCCTTCTTATGGGCCATGGTCGCTCACCCCTTCACGTCCGTAATCCGGACTTCGGTAAACCCCTGCCGGTGCCCCGTCTTCTTGCGGTAATTCTTCCGCCGCTTGAACCGGAACACGACGATCTTGTCGGCGCGCCCGTGGCGGACGATCTCACCGGTGACCTTGGCACCCTTCACGACGGGCGTCCCGGCCTGGACCTTGTCGCCGCGGCTCGAGAGCAGCACCTCGTCGAACGTGACCTTGTCCCCGGGCTCTCCCTGGAGCAACGGCACGCGCACGGTGGCGCCCTTCTCGGCCCGAAACTGCTGGCCCGCGGCCTTGAAAATCGCGTAAGTCATAGACGAGGAAGGCTATTCGACCCTTCGTCCCCGGTCAAGCCCCCACGCTTCCCGCTTCCCGTGCTGTTCCTCACGCCACCGCATAATGCTGCGTCACGTCCCGCCCCGCCGGCTGCGCCACCAAGCGGAACTGATCGACCTGGATGATGGGATCGTCGCGCAGCTCGAGATCGATGCCGCTTTCCTTGATCCGCTGCTTGAGGAACATCGGCTCGACCTCCATCAAGTACAGCGCCACCTCGGGATGCAAGCGCACCGTAAGCCGCGCTTCCTTCTTCTCGCTCGCGACGCGTCGCAACGCCCGCTCCAGCCGCCGCACGACCACCCCCGGCCGGAACACCCGACCGGCGCCGTCACATGCCGGGCACGGACCCGCCATGGTGTCCAGGAGCGACGGGCGCACGCGCTGCCGGGTCATCTCCACCAGGCCCAGCTCCGACAACTGAAACGCCCGCGTGCGGGCCCGGTCGCGCGCGAGCTGCGACCGTAGCTCGTGCATCACCTTGTCGCGGCTGGCCTGCGATTCCATGTCGATGAAGTCGATCACGATGATGCCGCCCAAGTCGCGCAGCCGCACCTGTCGGGCGATCTCCCGAGCCGCCTCGAGGTTCGTGCGGAGAATCGTCTTCTCGGGATCCTTCTGTCCGGTGTAGCGGCCGGTGTTCACGTCGATGGACACCAGCGCTTCGGTGGGCTCGATGATCACGTAGCCGCCCGTGGGCAGCTCCACCCGCCGATTGAACAGGCTCTGGATTTCCGTCTCGATGTCGAACTGGTCGAACAGCGGCTCCTGACCTTTGGCGAGACTCAGGCGCTCGATCAGCTCCGGCTCGACGTTCCGCAGATACGCCTTGATCTCCTTCATGAGGTCCTTCGAGTCCACCATCACCCGATCGACCTTGTCACTGAAGAGATCGCGAATGATGCCGCTGGTGAGGGACGTCTCGCGGTAGACCGGGGCGGGCACCTTGAGCCGCACGAAGTGCGCTTTCCGCTTGATCTTCTTCCACTGATCCAGCAGCGTCTTCAGTTCGGCCTTGACCTTCTTGTCGGTGAGGTCTTCGGCCACGGTGCGCACGATCACGCCGCCCACGTTCTTGGGCAGCAGCCGCCCGACCATCTCGCGGAGGCGCTGCCGCTCCTCGCGCGCGCCGATCTTGCGGCTCACCCCGATCTTGGACGCATACGGCATGTAGACCAGGAACCGCCCGGCCAGGGAGATCTGCCGCGTCACGCGGGGGCCCTTGGTGCCGATCGACTCCTTAGTGACCTGCACCAGGAGTGACTCGCCCCGCTTCACGTGATCCTGGATGTTGGGAAGCCGGCGCCCGTTGCGGCGGGGGCGCCCGTTGTCGTCCTCGTCGTCTTCGTCCGGCTCGATCAGGTCCGACGCGTGGAGGAACGCGCTCTTGCCCGTCCCGATGTCCACGAACGCCGCCTGCATGCCGGGCAGGACGGCTTCGACTTTTCCGAGATAGATATTTCCTACGGTCCGCCGGATGTCCGGACGGTCATGCAGGACTTCGACGAGGCGATCGTCTTCGAGAATGGCCACGCGCGTCTCGCGCGGGCCGGCGTTGATAAGGATTTCGCGTTTCAAATGTTCCTACCTCGGTCCGCGTGCCGGTGCCACCAGGCGGAAGTCGCCAAGCGGCAGCCGTCACCCCGGACCGATTCATGGTGTGACGCGGAGCGTGACACCCGTTCGTGGCACGCTCCGCGAAGTCCGAATTCCGAAAAGGATGCGCCGCAGAGCGCTCGGGCTCCCCGGCGATTCGTGGCTCGCCGGCACCCGTCCGCGCCATCCCGGGCGCATCATTCACCAGACTGAGGTGAAGCAGGTTACGAAGCATCGTCTGGAACTTTAAGCAATACAGGGAGTTACGTCAACGGGTCGACTGGCCCCCGCCCGTTGAGTACGCGTGGCACCTCACGACCCCCCGGACGTGGGGACGGTGTTCGCGTACTGGATTCTGAGCTGGGTGAGAACCGACTGGAGCAGCTCCTGTTCGTCCTTCGAGAGGTTCCCCTGGGTCTTCTGCTCCAGCATGCCGAGCATATCGATGAGGTGACGCGCGGTCTCGAGACCCACCCGCCGGCGTTCCGCCTGCTCCTCGGCCGACACGGGCTCCTGATCTCCCTCACCGGTGGGCGGGTCCGACGGGGTCCCCGGTTGCACCTGTGTGAGTGCGGTGGCGGCACCCGCGGCGAGGCTCGCCACGAGGCCGGCGAAATCGGCGGATGGTGGCATCCTTGCCCCCTGCCCCCTGCCCCCTGCCCCCTACCCCGTCACCGCGACGAGGTCGCCCAACAGGTGCCGCGCGATCACGATGCGCTGGATCTCGCTGGTGCCCTCACCGATCTCCCCGACCTTGGCGTCGCGCATCATGCGCTCTACCGGATACTCGGTGGTGTACCCGTATCCGCCGTGGAGCTGGACGGCCTTGATTGTGGCCCGCGTCGCCAGTTCCGACGCGAACAGCTTGGCCATGGCCGCCTCCTTCTTGTACGGCTTGTCGCGCTGCCTGAGCCAGGCGGCATGGTAGACCAGGTGCCGAGCGGCTTCGATCTCGGTGGCCATATCGGCCAGAGCGAAGTGCACCGCCTGAAACGACGCAATCGGTCGTCCGAACTGCTGCCGCTCCGCCGCGTACTTGAGACACTCGTCCAACGCGCCCTCCGCCAGACCGAGCGACAACGCACCCACGCCGATGCGTCCGTCGTCCAGGGTCTTGAGGAAATTCACGAATCCCTTTCCCGGCTCGCCGAGCACGTTCTCTTTCGGAACGACCGCGTCTTCGAGGTACAGCTCCCGCGTATCGGAGGCCCGCCACCCGAGCTTGTCCTCTTTCTTGCCCGCCTTCACGCCGGGCGTCTTGGGCAGATCCGGGATGTGACCCACGCCCGCCTTGGTGCACGTCTCCACGTCCACGGTGTCCTTGGTGACGATGAAGGACGTAATCCCCTTACTGGTCCTCCCGGTGTCCGGCGTGGTGCGCGCGGTGACGACAAAGATCTCTCCCACACCGGCATGGGTGATGAAGATCTTGGAGCCGGTCAGCACGAAGTGGTCGCTCTTCTCGACGGCCACGGTCTGTGTCCCACCGGCATCGGACCCGGCCCCGGGCTCGGTCAGTCCGAATCCGCCGAGAACGCGGCCGCTCGCGAGGTGGGGCACGAATCGCCGTTTCTGCTCGTCGGTGCCGAAGTTGACGATCGGCGACGTGCCGAGCGTCGTGTGGGCCGAAACCGTAATGGCGTGGCTGGCGTCGACGCGCGCCAGCTCTTCCACCACGATGATGTAGGACAGGTAGTCCATCCCCGCGCCACCCAGCTCCTCCGGCCACGGCGCGCCCATGAACCCCAGCTCGCCCATCTGCTTAACGGTCTCCCACGGGAACCGCGCGTCACGATCGAGCTCCCGCGCCAGCGGACGGATCTCCCGCTCGGCGAACTCCCGGGCGATCTCGCGGACCTGATGGTGCTCGTCGGTCAGGTAGGGGATGTCGATCATAGATTGTCGGCCCATCCGGACCGGCCTACTCCATTCCCTTGGGGTGTGAGAAGATCGCGGTCCAGATCACCGCTTCACGCGCCGTCCTGGGCGTGAGGCGATAGCGGTGCCGGGCGGCTGATACCGGCTGGTCGGCGGGAACGTCCATGTAGCGCTCGTGAAACGCCACGTGGCTCGCGCCGCCCGCGGGCTCGACCGTCTCGAGTGAGACGGCTTCCTCCTGCGGGACCTCCGCCACCGTGACCTCGAGGGACTGTGCCTCCGGCTCGGGGACGCGGGTGACGTCGGGCAGCTCACCCTGAAGGACGTCGCGCAGGAGGTCTGCGAGGGTTTCCGGCTGCCGGCGCTGTGCTGGTGGGGGCCGCGTCGCGACCGGCTGCCGAGACGGAGCGCCCGCCGACGGAGCGGCTCGCGGTGCGGCGCGCGGACGCGGCCGCGCCTGAGGGGCGCGCCGCGGGGGTTGGGTGGGGCGCTGCGCCTTCTTTCTGCCGGTCCCCAACAGCCAAATCAGGATGAAGCCGACAAAGAGGGCGAACTGGACCAGATCTTCCACGGCCTAGTTCCCCTTCGGTTCCTCGCCCTTCGCGATGCTGTGTCGCATCTCGGTGTCGCTCTCGATGTTGCGGTAGCGCACGAAGTCCATCACGCCGAGCTGTCCATTGCGGAACGCGTCCGCCAGCGCCAGCGGGACCTGCGCCTCCGCCTCGACGACCCGAGCGCGCATCTCCTGTGTCTTGGCCTTCATCTCCTG
>CAYGCN010000099.1:0-11692 GCA_964348385.1 uncultured Gemmatimonadaceae bacterium | reverse complement strand
AGGAAGAACGTCTTGGTCACGAAGATCGCGGTGATCAGCGACGCGATGATGCCCACCAGGAGTGTCACCGCAAACCCTCTGACCGGCCCCGTGCCGAACTGGAACAGGAACGCGGCCGAAATCACCGTCGTCACGTTGGCGTCGATGATCGCCGGCATCGCGTTCTGGAACCCGGCGTCCACCGCCAGTCGCGGCGTCTTGTTTTGCTTCACCTCTTCCCGGATGCGCTCGAAGATCAGCACGTTGGCGTCCACGGCCATCCCGAGCGACAAGACGAACCCGGCCAATCCCGGCAACGTGAGGGTCGCCCCGAAGCTCGCGAGCCCACCGACCGTGAACAGCGCGAAGAATGCGAGACCGAACACCGCAAGGAGACCGGCGAACCGGTAGTAGCCGATCATCAGGACGAGCACCAAGGCGCCCGCGACGATGCCCGCCTGCGTCCCCTGTCGAATGGAGTCGCGTCCAAGGCTTGGGCCGACGGTCCGCTCCTCGACGATCACCAGCGGGGCGGGAAGCGCACCTGCTCGCAGCACCAACGCCAGGTCCTGCGCATCCTGCAGGCTCGCGTTGCCCAATTCGATCTGGCCGTTGCGGCCGATTTCGGACCGGAGTACCGGCGGCTGCCGGAACACGCGACCATCCAGCATGATGGCCATATAGTCGCCGACGTGCTGGCGGGTCTCCTGCCGAAACCGACGCCCACCTGCCCGGGTGAGCGTGAACGTGGCGATCGATTGATTGTTGGTCTGATCGATCGTGGCGCGCGCGTCCTGGAGCTGGTCGCCCGTGATGATCGCGCGGCGCTCGACCGAGTACAGGGGCCGATAGGAGCGCCCCCCCGCCGAGGTGGGCTCACTGCCCCACACCAGCTCTCGACCACGGGGGATGAGTCGCTGGACCGCGGGGAGGTTGATCAGGCTGTCTGCGCGTGGGAAATCTTCCTCAGGCACCAGGAACTCGCCCGGGATTTGTCCCGTGAAGAGGAGGGAACTCAGGGGACCGGGCTGACCCAGACCGGCCGCCGCAGTGTCCTGCGTGACGCTGTCCGCGCCACCGGTGGTGTCCGCGCCGAGCAGCTGCTCGAGCGTCGGTGTCTGCGCCGCGGTGTCGCGGACGGTCGGGGCCACCCGCACGCCGGCTTCCGTCAGCGCCCGGTCGATCGCGGGCAACGCGTCGCGGAACAGGTTGTTCATGTCCGTGAGCCGCCATTCCAGGAACGCGGACCGCTCCACGATCTGCTTGGCGCGAGCGGGATCGGTGATGCCGGCGAGCTCCACGACGATCCGATCGTTCCCGATCTTCTGGATCACCGGTTCCTCTACCCCGAACTCATCGACGCGCGAGCGGATCACCGTGAGGGCACGCTCCAGCGCATCCTCCGGATTGGCCACCGGGCCTTTGCTCTGATCCACCTCCAAGGCGAGGTGGATGCCGCCCACCAAGTCCAGGCCGCGCTTCAGAGGAACACGCTTGATCGTGACGTCCCGCATGCGACCGTCGGGACTGCGCTCGCGGATGGTCACCTCTCGCGGAACGAGCGAGATGACGCTTGCCGCCACGAGAATGGCCATCAGGATGAGGCGGCTACGAATCGTCGAAAGCATGTCGTGCTTGCCAGTGAGAAAGCGTTAATGACTAGTCGGGCGACCCCACCGTGTCAACGCGGCCCGGGCGGCCTCGAAGTCCTTGTCCAGCTGCCGCTTGAGCGCCGCCGCCGAGGGGAAGTTCTGCACGTCCCGCAGGCGCGCGATCCACGACAGCTTGACCTGCTCGCCGTACAGGCGCACGTCCACGTCGAACACGTGGGCCTCGATGCTCCGCGACGGGTCACCGAAGGTGGGGCGCGCTCCCTGATGCATCATGCCGCCGGCGCGGCCACCCGACCACTCGACGATCACGGCATAGACTCCGTCGGGCGGTAGGAGCTTCCGCCGGTCGGGGAGCGCCAGGTTGAGCGTGGGGTATCCCAGGCCCCTGCCCCGCGTGGCCCCGCGCACCACGGGCGCAGTGAGCGCGTAGGATCGGCCCAGCTGCCGCGCCGCCGTCTCCAGGTCGCCACCCGCCACCGCGCGCCGAACGAGCGTCGAGGAGACGGGACGCCCGTCGACGTCCACCTCGTCGACGATGTCCACGGCGAACCCCATCTCCGTGCCGAGCCGCTGGAGCAGGGTCACGTCTCCGGCGCGGCCGCGACCGAACCCGTGGTCGTGGCCGATCACCAGCTCCCGCATGTGAAACCGGTCGTACAGCAATCGGACGAACGCCTCGGGCGGATACTGTGACAGCTCCCGGGTGAACGCCATCATGACGACGATATCCAGCTCGCACTGCGCCAGATACTCGTTGCGCTCGTCGCCCGGGGTCAGCAGCGGCGGCGCGGCCGCCGGATTCACGACCTCGAGCGGGTGTGGGTCGAACGTGACGAGGAGGCTACGCCGGCCGGCCCGCCGAGCCCGAGTGGCAATCTCCTGCAGCACGGCCCGGTGGCCCAGGTGCACACCGTCGAACGTGCCCACGGTGACGACGGTGCCTCGGCCGTCGTTCGGAAGCGCACTGCCGTCAGCCATCGGGGAACACGACGCGAGGCTTGAGCCGGGCGTCCTCGACGTCGGCGATCGCGATAAGGCGGCCGCCGGCGACGAGGGCGACCGGTGACGCCGTCACGGCGCCGGCCGGGAGCGGCCGACCGTGGACTACCGCCTCACGCTCCGCAGGTTCCATGTCCAGCGTGGGAAGGTGCTGAACCGCCGCGAGCGGCGGCAGGGGCGTGAGCGGCCCGGTCCCGATCGATGCCAGCGGCATCGCCTGCTCCACCAGGAACGATCCCACGGCGACCCGGCGCAGGGACTCGAGGTGCGCGCCACACCCGAGCGCATCCCCAAGATCGCGCGCCAGGGCCCGGATGTACGTGCCGCTCCCGACGTCGGCGACGAACCGGACCGATGCCCCGGTCCGCTCGACCACGGCGAACCGCGTGACTTCCACTTCGGCCGGGGCCAACCGAACGGGGCGCCCCTGCCGCGCGAGCCGGTAGGCGCGCTGCCCACCCGTCTTCTTGGCCGAGTACGCCGGCGGGCGCTGTGACCGTCGACCGGTGAGCGCGGCCATGGCCCCAAGGAGGTCGTCGTCCCGTACGTCGGCCCACGTTTCCGTGCTCGAGAGCACCGTCCCGGTCCCGTCATCGGTATCGGTTCGCACGCCGAGGCGAATCACGCCTTCGTAGGACTTCGGGAGCGCCGAGAGATAGGGAGACAGTCGTGTGGCGCGTCCCAGGAGCACCACCAGGAGCCCCGACGCGAACGGATCCAGCGTTCCGGCGTGACCAACCCGCCGCATGCGAACAGCCCGTCGCACGGCATCGACCACGTCGTGCGACGTGGGACCCGGGGGCTTGTCGAGGAGGAGAACCCCGCCGCTCAGGGCTCGCGATCCTCCGCCAGACCGTCGAGCAACTCATCGATCCGCCGGGCGTGCTCGAGCCCGCGGTCGAGTGCGAAATGCAGCTCGGGCGTCACTCGCAGCTTGAGGACGCCGGCCAGATGAGAGCGCAGGAACCCTTTGGCGCTGTTCAAGCCGTCCAGGGCCCGATCCTTGTCCTCGGCCGTGCCCATCACGCTGACGCGAACGCTGGCATGGGAAATGTCGGGCGAGACGGTCACGCCAGTGACCGTGACAAAGCCGACCCGGGGATCCTTGAGCTGGGTGGCAATCGCCGCCGCCAGGCATTCCTGGACGAGCGCGCTCACGCGCTCTGCGCGGTGTCGCCCCGAGGCCCTCATAGGAAACTCGTCGTGGAATCGATGATGCGAACCTGACTGACCTCGCTCACGAGCCGATCGGCCGAGCTGAGGACCTCCTGTGCATGACGTCGATCGGTCGACACCACGCTGCAGGACAACTCGGCCCGCTGCCAGAGTTCCTGATGAGCCGTTTCGGCCACCGAGACGTTGAACTTGCGGTGGAGCCGATCCTTGAGGCTCTTCAAAATGCGGCGCTTATCCTTGAGAGACTGGCATCCGTTGAGGTGCAGCTCCCAGGTGGCGACTCCGACAACCACGTCAGTTGTCTTTGATCGCGCCCGCCGACTCCAGGGATCGTGCCACCTCTTCGATCGAGTAGGCCTCGAGCACGTCGCCGACCTTGACGTCGTTGAAGTTCGCGACGCCGATACCGCACTCCAGCCCTTCCTTGACCTCGCGCACGTCGTCCTTGAAGCGCTTCAGGCTGCCGATCGCTCCGTCGTACACCTCGACCGCATCGCGAATCACGCGAATCCGGGCGTTCCGCTTGATCACGCCGTGCCGGACGTAGCACCCGGCAATCGACCCGACCCCCGAGATCTTGAAGACCTGCCGCACCTCCGCCTCGCCGAATACGGTCTCCTTCTCCTCCGGCGCGAGCATGCCTTCGAGCGCTGCCCGCACGTCCTCGACCGCCTCGTAGATGACGCGGTACGTGCGGATGTCGACCTTTTCCCGATCGGCGATACTGCGCGCGTTGGCGTCGGGACGGACGTGGAACCCGACGACGATGGCATCCGACGCCTTCGCCAACAATACGTCGCTCTCGGTGATGGCGCCGACGCCACGGTGGATCACCTCCACCCGCACCTCGTCGGTGGAAAGGTCTGCGAACGCGTCGGCCAGGGCCTCGGCCGGCCCGCCCTGATCGGCCTTGATGATGATGCGGAGCGACTGCACGTCGCCTTCCTCAATCCGCTTCGCCAACTCCTCGAGCGACATGCCACGCTGGCTGCGCCGATGCGACGCTTCGCGCTCGAGGCGCTGACGCTTCTGCGCGATCACCCTCGCGTCGGCCGACTCCGGAACCGCCGAGAAGGTGTCACCTGCCTGGGGGACACCGTCGAACCCCAGCACCTGCACCGGGATCGACGGACCCGCCGCCTCCACCCGCTGACCGCGCTCGTCCAGCAGGGCCCTCACCCGTCCGGCGAGCGCCCCGCAGATGAAGTCGCTCCCGATCGACAGCGTGCCCGTCTGCACGAGCACGGTGGCGATGGGTCCCTTGCCGGGATCGAGCGAGCTCTCAACCACGGTCCCACGGGCGAGCCGGTTCGGGTTGGCTTTCTTGTCGAGCAGGTCGGCCTGGAGCAGGATCTTTTCGAGCAGCTCATCGACCCCCTGCCCCGTCTTGGCGGAAATCGGCTGGGCCATGACGTCGCCGCCGTACTCGTCCAAGACCACCTCGTGCTTGAGCAGAGATTGCTTGACCTTCTCGACGTCCGCCGAGGGGAGGTCGATCTTGTTGATCGCCACCAGCAGCGGGACGCCGGCGTTCTTCGCGTGGCTGATGGCCTCGACCGTCTGTGGCATGACCTGGTCGTCTGCCGCGACCACCAGCACCACGAGGTCCGTGACCTGGGCACCGCGCGCGCGCATGGCGGTGAACGCCTCGTGACCCGGCGTGTCGAGGAACGTGATGCCTTGCCCGCCGGCGAGCTCGACGTGATAGGCCCCGATGTGCTGGGTGATGCCGCCGGACTCGCCCGCGATGACGTTCGTCTTGCGGATATGGTCCAGCAGCGACGTCTTGCCGTGATCCACGTGGCCCATGACGGTCACCACCGGGGGCCGCGGCTGCAGCTCCTCCGGCCGGTCCTCTTCCTCCTCCACCACGCTCTCCGCCGGGATGTACTCCTCCTCACGCTGCGCCTGGAACCCGAACGCCCCGGCGATGAGATCGATCTGGTCGAAGTCCAATCGCTGATTCACCGTGACCATCATGCCGAGTTCCTTGAAGCAGAAGGTCACAACGTCCGTTGGCGAGACGTTCAGCACCGATGCCAGCTCCGACACGGTGATGAACTCGTTCACCCGTACCAGCGTCTTCTCGCGCTCCCGCTCCTCGATACGTCGGATTTCGGCCAGCTCACGTGCGCTGGGCTCCTCGTCGCGACGGCGAGATTTGCGCGGGGACGATCCCTTGATGCTCGCGAGCGTGCGGCTGATGTTGGCCTGCACGGCTTCCTTGTCGACCGACGAGCGACGCCCGCCCTTGCGGCGGCGCTTCTTGTCGCGCCGTCGCTCTTCGGCGATTTCCCCGGGTGCGGCGGAGGCCACCGGCCGCGGTCCGACGCTCGCGGGTCGACTTCGGGGCGGCCGAGGCGGCCGTTCGACGCGCATGGGCCGCTGCACCTTGCGCGGTGGCGTGGGCGCCGGGGCCGGGGCCGGTACGACGACGTCAGCTGTGGGGACCTCGACCGGCGCTTCCACCTCGGGGGGCTCCGGCGCCACCTCCACCAGGGCCTCCGGCTCGGGCACCGCGTCCTTGAAGAGCGCGGCGGCCCGTTCCTCGATAGACGGCTTCTCGGCCGCGGCCGCTTCTTCGGCCGCCGCCGCGGCGTCGGCCTCACGTTCGGCTTCGGCCGCAACGCGGGCTGCTTCCTGCTCGGCCTCTTTCGCTGCCACCTCGGCCGCCGTCCGCCGCCGCCGTACGGGCCGCTGGAGCTTCTCCGCCTTGGCCGCCGGCTCCGCGGCCTTGCGACGGCGTGTCTTGGTCTTGGTCGGCGCGGCGGTCTTCTTGCGCTTCTCCCGCTCCCAGCGCGTGCGGGCACGCGCCACCTGGGCCTCGTCCAGCCCGGACAGATGGCTGCGCACGTGAATGTCGATGTCGGCGAGCAGCTTGATCAGCTCTCCGCTCTCGATGCCGAACTCCGCCGCGAGATCGTGGATCCGCGTCTTGCCCACTACACCCTCCTCGCTTCCGCCGACGTATTCGCGCCGACGATACCGGCCGCCAACCGCGCATCACGTACGCCGACAGCCTGAACTACGTCCCTTCCGAGCCTACGTCCCAGCTCCCGCGCGTCCGGTCCCGAAAGCACGGGAACGCCCGTGGACTCCGCCAGCCGCATCACCTTCTGCACCGTGCGGGGACTCACGTCCGCCGCCACGATCACCAGCTTGATCTCCCCGCGCTGCAGCGCCGCCCGCACGCCGCCGGTCCCGACGATCACGTTTCCCGCCCGCAGCCCGAGCCCGAGCATCCCAAGTTGACTGGCCGACATCACGCCGTCGGCGTCGCCTCCCCCGTGCTCTCCAGCTCGGGCGTGGCATCCCCCTCGGTGTTCTCTTCGGTCAGCTCGGAGAGGAAGGCCATCAGTGCATCGGCCTGCTCAGCCGTGATGCCCTGGATTTTCAGGACGTCGTCTCGCTCCAGATCCAGAACGTCTCGCAGCGTCTGCATGCCGGTGGCTTCGAGCGTCTGCACGAGGTCCGGCGGAAGACCCTTCAGCTCGTTCAGGTACACGTCGGCCACCAGCTCATCCTCGGGAGGCAGCGGCGCAAACAACGGCCCCTCGCCGCCACGCTCCATCCACTCGCGGCTTGAGTACAGGTCGATCTTCCACCCCGTCAGCTCCGAGGCCAGCCGCACGTTTTGCCCGTTGCGCCCGATGGCCAGCGAGAGCTGATCCTCATCCACGATCGCCTGGATCGTCTTGCTGTCTGCGTCCGAGAACACTCTCGACACCCTGGCCGGCGCCAGGGCAAGCTTGGCGAACCGCTCCGGGTCCGGCGACCAGGGCACGATATCGATGCGCTCGCCCCCCAGCTCGTTCACGACCGCCTGCACGCGGCTTCCCTTCATCCCCACGCACGCGCCGACCGGATCGACAGCGTCGTCCCGACTGGAGACGGCGATCTTTGTCCGGCTCCCGACCTCCCGCGCCGCCGCCCGCACCTCGATGATGCCCTGCTGAATCTCGGGCACCTCCAGCTTGAACAGCGCCTGCACGAACAGCGGATCCGCGCGCGACAGAATCAACCGCGGTCCCTTGGGCGTCTCCTCGAGCCGCTTGAGGACGGCCCGGATCGCGTCTCCCTGATGAAAGTGTTCCCGCGGGTTCTGTTCCCGATAGGGGATCAGCGCCTCCGCCTCGCGGAACCGGTTGAGCATGATGACGAGCCGCCCACGCTCGATCTGCTGGACCTCCCCGGAGATCAGGTCACCGACCCGGTGCCCGAATTCGTCCCGAATCCTGGTCCGCTCTCCCTCGCGCACGCGCTGAATGATCCGCTGCTTGGCAGCCTGCACGGCCAATCGACCGAAGGCCTCGAACGGCACCTCCTCTTCGAGCACGTCCCCGACCCGGAAGTCGGGATCTTCCCACTGCGCCTCCTCCAGCGAGATCTGCGTGGCCGGGTCTTCAACCTCGGCCACGACGGTTCGCAACACGACCGTGCGAATGGTGCCCTTGAGGTCGTCGATCTCGATCTCCGAGCGCACCTCGGGACCGTAGCGCTTCACCAGCGCCGCGTGAATGCCGTCGCGCAGCAGATCCGCCATCTCGGAGCGGTCCAGCTGTTTCAGTTCGGCGAGTTCCCGCAACGCCTTCAGCACCTCGGCGGGACTGGTCATCCGGACTCCTTAATCGACTGTGTGCTCGTTCGTTCCGCTGCTAACCGCTCGATGGCCTTCCAGTCGACGACGAGCGTCGCGTCGCGTACCCGCTCGAGCGGCACCTCCTCAGCATCACCACCCGAGACGGGCTGTAGCATCACGACGTCGGCGTCGGCGTGCACGTCCCGGATCACGGCGCGAAACCGGCCACGGCCCTCGACCCGCACGTTCACCTCGCGCCCGCGATACCGCTGCCAGTGCTCTCGCCAGCGCACGGGACGCTCGATGCCCGGGGACGACACCTCCAGCACATAGCGCGTACCCAGGATCTGTGCCTCGTCGAGCCACGCCTCGAGCGCGCGACTGACCGCGGCGCACTCATCGACCGTGATACCGCGCCCCGGCTCCGCGTCGGGCCGATCCACCCGAACCTGGAGTCGCACGCGGCTCCCGGCTCCCTGCCTGCGCAGGTCAACCACCTCGAACCCGAGGTCGGCCACGCGCCGGCGGACCTCCGCCGTGAGCTGAGTCAGTTCCTGATCCATGTCTGACAAAAAAAAGCGCGGGCCCACCGCGCCCGCTCCGAAGACGTAATCTAGCCGGTCCCCCCGGTGGGTTCAAGGCGGGAGCCGCCCCACAAAGGCCACCATCCGACCCGCATGCCCCCCCGACCCACGGTGAGACTCGAAGCGGTCACCGTCATGGGCGGTGCACCAGGGGCTCTCCGTAATCGCGCGCGCGCCAGCGCTGCGGGCACGATCGACGATCGCCGCCCGCAGGTCCAACGTCCCCTTCGCCCCGACGCGTCGCCTGAGCACCGCCTCACGGACCTCAGGTCCTACTTCATAACACCCCCCACAAATGCTTGTACCACAATGGATAACGACGTCGCGGCCGGAGCACTGCGCGATGTCGCATAACGTCGCGATACCCTGCTCGACGATCCCGGCTGCCACCCCTCGCCATCCGGCGTGGAGCAGACCGACGGCGCGGCATTCGCGGTCGACGAGGTACACCGGCACGCAGTCCGCCACGGTCACGGCCAACGCCAGGCCGGCAACGGGCGTCACGTGACCGTCCCACCCATCACCCAGCATGATCCCCGGCGGAAGGGCGGCGTATCGAGCGACCTGCGCCCCGTGAACCTGCCTGCTCACAGCGAGCGAGGGGAATTCGGGGAGCACGTCGGCCTGGAGACGCCGCCATCGCCCCAAAACGTCTCTGATGGGTTGCCGGGAGTCGAGCCCGAGATCGAAGCCCCGCCCGGTAATCCCGGCAACGACCCCGAACTGCGTGCGCCAGGCGTCGAGCTCGTAGCGCTCCACACCCCGATCGGCGAGGCGCTGCTCGGCGAGGAGCGTGCTGCGCGCTCCGCTCACGCGCTGGTCCGGTGCGACACCCGCTCGATGTTGGCACCCAGCGCGCGCAGTCGCTCGTCGATGCGCTCATACCCGCGGTCGATCTGTCCGATGTTGTGTATGACGCTCTCCCCCTCGGCGGCCAGCGCCGCGAGGAGGATCGCCATCCCCGCCCTGATGTCGGGGCTCTCCACCGTGCCGCCCCGGAGCTGGCTGGGGCCGGCCACCACCACCCGGTGCGGATCGCACAGCAGCAGTCGGGCGCCGAGCGACACGAGCTTGTCCACGAAGAACAGGCGGGACTCGAACATCTTCTCGAACACGAGAATCATGCCGTCGCACTGTGTGGCGACCACCACCGCAATGGAGGTCAAATCGGCGGGAAACGCGGGCCACGGTCCGTCCTCGATCTTCGGAATGTGCCCACCCAGGTCGGGCCGGATGCGGCGCTCCTGACTGGACTCGACCACGAGCGTCGCGTCATCGAAACTCGGTCGTACCCCAAGGCGATCGAACGTGAGCAGGATGCTCCGCAGATCGTCCGGCCGGGGGTCGGTGATTGAGATCTCACCGTCCGTCACCGCGGCCAGGCCGATGAAGGAGCCGATTTCGATATGATCCGGTCCCACCGTGAGCGTGCCGCCGGAGAGGGGACCGCCGCCCTCTACCGTGAGGGTGTTGGTCCCGATGCCTTCGATCCGCGCGCCCATGGTGGCCAACGCGCGGGCCAGGTCCTGCACGTGCGGCTCCGACGCCGCATTCCGCAGGACGGTACGACCGTCCGCGAGCGCGGCTGCCATGAGGGCGTTCTCGGTGGCGGTGACACTTGGCTCGTCCAGGAACACGTCGGCCCCGCGCAACTGCTTGGCCTCCAACTGGTACTGCGCTCCGATGTCCACCTCGGCACCGAGGCGTTCGAGCGCGAGGAAATGGGTGTCCAGGCGGCGCCGGCCGATGACGTCGCCCCCCGGCGGGGGCAGCGTGACGGTGCCGTGCCTGGCGAGGAGCGGCCCGGCCAGGAGCACCGACGCGCGGATGCTGGCGCACAGGCCCGGGTTGAGCGGCTTCACCTTGACCCCGGCGGGGTCGATTCTCACCTCGTGGTCCCCGGTCCATGCCACGTCGGCGCCCAAGTCGGCGACCAACGCCAGCATGGTCTCGACGTCGCGAATGCGAGGGAGGTTCTGGATGTGGCTGGGGCCGTCACCCAGGAGGGTCGCGGCGATCATGGGGAGCGCCGCGTTCTTGTTTCCGGATGGCGTGACCGTGCCGCTGAGCGGCACCCCTCCGACGACGCGAAACGACTCAGCCATGGTGCGGCGAACCATAGGGGGCGCCGAACCGTCGCGCAAGCGCCTCGCTTGACACTTCCGAAGGGGTCGAGGATTATCACCGTCGACCGGCGCGCCGCCGCCGGCGCCTACGAGGAGCGCGAGGCAATGGAGCTACTCGTCTGTGTGGTCAACCGAGAGGAGCATCTCGATCGCGTGCTGTCGGGCCTGGTCGAACTCGGCATAACCGGGGCCACGGTACTCAACAGCGAGGGGATGGCCCGGCGGGTCGCGGGCCAGCTGCCGGTATTGGCGGGGCTGCAATCCGTGCTCGAGGGCATCCGCCCCCACAACGCCACGGTGTTCTCCGTCATTCGAGACCGGAGCAAGGTGGACGCCGCCCTGGCGATGATCTCCCAAACCTGCGGCGATCTCGATCAACCCGGCACCGGTGTGGTGTTCACCGTTCCTGTGGATCGCGCCATCGGGTTGGCTGAAGAGACGACCGGGACGTCCTGACCGGCGGGTCAGCCCGTGACGTCGCGCGTATCCTCCGCGCTGGTTCGGCGTTACCTTGGTTGGAGATGAGCTCGCGATCCCCCGGGAGCCTGCCCCGGGAACTTCCCCTAGAGGAGGATGCCGATGGTGTGGGCGGAGGCCATTACCGCGATTTCGACGGCGATCATCGCCCTCGTCGTG
>CAYGCN010000098.1:0-12030 GCA_964348385.1 uncultured Gemmatimonadaceae bacterium | reverse complement strand
AGCGACTGGACGCCGATGCGGCGCATCTGCACCGCGGTGAGGCTCCCCCAGGTGTCGGCTTCCCGCAGGCTGCGGCCGACCTCTCCCAGGAACTGCCCCGAGCGTCCGAGGGCGCTCATCCATCCGGCCACCCGAACGGTCACAGGCTCAAGCACGGAGCGAATTTAGGGAGGCTGCGGAGTGAGGGCCAGGGCGCACCGAGCCGCGCCGGGCACTCCTGGCGCTGCTCTGCCGATCACAGCCGAGACAGGCGGCCCACTAGTCGCATCGCGCCAGGCACTGGGCGGCAAGCGCGTGTATCTGCCAATATCGCAAAGGCTTACAGGCTTCGGGCAGCCCGGGGCCATCGCTGGGCTTGCCCAGGGTTGCTGACGGCGTTCGGTGTCACCCTTGCCAACCCTGGTCACGAGGCATATGGTAGCGCTACCCCCTCGGACTACCGGACTGCGTGCGCGGTCAGGTGCAGGCGGTTTGTCGCCGGGTTGAGTCCCCTTCTCTCGGGCGACAGACTGGAGTGGGTAGTCGCCGTGGCCGCGCGGGCGGTACAGCAGGTGTGTCTCCGTATGGGACCATGTGCAGGTCGCGGCAAAGCGCACTCGAGATCGCCACGATGCCTACCAGATGTCGGTGGGTCGCGCCACCAGTCGGCGCGCACACCTCCCACCGGTCCGCACCCTCAACGCGGAGGTGAGATGACACGCGACCGACGTGTGTCCAAATGTGCTCGCGGTTGGCAAGACACTGCCAACCTCTCTCCGTCTTTCACAGAGGAGCGACTCATGCAACGAGTCGGAGTAACATGGCTGCTTGTCCTCGCCGTGGTGCTCGGCATGCCCTACACTGCGCACGCCCAAGAGATGCGCAGCGTGACGGGGACCGTGACGGCCGAGGATACGCAGCAACCGTTTCCTGGCGTACGGGTTGCCGTAAAAGGAACCCTGATCGCCACCATGACGGACGCCCAAGGATACTTCTCCCTACGGGTGCCAGCGAGTGCCACGACGCTGGTCTTCACCTACCTCGGGTACGGGGTGATCGAGGAGCCCATTGCCGATGAGGTGACTGTCACGATGGCTCGGGTGGCCATCGGCATCGAGGGGGTGGTGGTGACCGCCCTCGGCGTCGAGCGGGAGAAGAAGTCGCTGGGCTATTCGGTACAGGATCTGTCGGGTGAGGACCTGGCCCAGGTGCCGGAGTACAACTTCGTCAACGCCCTCCATGGTAAGGTGGCCGGCATCCACGTCACGCAGGCCGGTCCCACGGGGGGATCCACCCGCATCGTGATCCGTGGTGCCGGATCGATCTCGGGCAACAACCAGCCGCTCATCATCGTGGACGGCGTCCCGATCGACAACACGGCGGCCACCAATGGTGCCGGCACGCGGAATGCCGGCTACGGCGGGATCGACTACGGCAACGCGGCTTCGGACATCGACCCCAACAACATCGAGGCGGTCAACGTCCTGAAGGGCCCGAACGCCGCGGCCCTGTACGGCGCGCGGGCGGCCAACGGCGCCATCGTAATCACCACCAAGTCGGGCCGCGCTGCGCCAAGCGCCGGGCTCGGCGTGACGGCAACCATCAGCTACACCGTCGAAAACCCGCTGCGCCTGCCGGATTACCAGGACGAGTACGGTCAGGGGCTCTTCGGCGAGTTCCAGTGGGTGGACGGCGCTGGCGCCGGGCTCTGGGATTTCGTCGACGAGAGCTGGGGTCCGAAGCTCGACGGACGCCTGATCGACCAGTTCACCGGTCCGCAGCAGCCGTGGGTGGCGCACCCCAACAACGTGCGCAGCTTCTTCCGCACGGGCCAGACCCTGAATACGAACGTGGCGATCGCGCGTGCCAGCGATAACGCCCACGTCCGCCTGTCCCTTACGCGGAACAACGTGAGCGGCATGTCCCCGGGCAATACGATGGAGCGGTGGGGACTCCTGCTGCGTGGCGGGGCCAGCATCACCGACCGCCTGAGCACTGAGGCTTCCCTGAACTACATCGATCAGGGCGCGGACAACCGCCCAGGCACCGGGTACGACGAAGACAACCCCATGCAGTCGTTCATTTGGTTCGGCCGTCAGGTCGACATGGAGCCGCTGCGGAACTACCGCTGCTACGAGGGTGCACCGACCCCGTGTCAGGACGGCGGGCAGTTCAACTGGAACTACAACTACCACAACAACCCATTCTGGGAGGCGCTGGTCAACACGAACAACGACGAGCGCGACCGGGTGATCGGCCACCTCAACGTCGCCTACCAGCTCACCGACTGGCTGACGGTCTCTGGACGGGTCGGGCGGGACTGGTACCGTGACCATCGCAAGCGCGTCATCGCTCCGTTTAGCCTGGATGACGCTGGCGATGGCTCGTTCGGCGAGGAAACCGTATACCTGGCCGAGACCAACCTAGACCTCATACTCACCGCCACTCGCCAGCTCATGCCCGATCTCACGCTGGACGTGACGGCCGGCGGGAACATCCGGAAGAACACCTGGGAGGGAAGCGGCGTCTCGGTCGCTCGGCTCACCGCGCCGGGGATCTACTCGATCGACAACGCCGCCGTGACACCCTCGCCGTGGGACTACATGTCCCGGCGGGAAGTCAGGAGCCTGTACGGGTCCCTCACGCTCAATTACGGGGGCTACCTGAACCTGGACGTGACGGGCCGCAACGACTGGTCGTCCACACTTCCCGCGGATGCCAATTCGTACTTCTACCCGTCGGTCTCCACCGCCTTCGTCTTCAGCGACGCCTTGAACTTCCAGGGCACCGTGTTCAGTTCCGGGAAGGTGCGGGCGAGCTGGACCCGGGTGGGGAACGACGCGGATCCGTACCAGCTCCGGTCGGTCTACGGCTCGCTGCAGGCGTGGGGCGGCACGCCGTTGTTCGCCGTGCCCAACACGATCGCGAATGCCGATCTCAAGCCCGAAGAAACGACGGCGTGGGAAGTCGGTACCGACATGGGGTTCTTCGACGAGCGTCTCGGATTCGTGCTCACGTACTATAAACGCAGCACGGTCAACCAGATCGTGGGCGTCGAGGTGTCGAGCGCCAGCGGCTACAGCAACCAGGTGCTCAATGCCGGCGAAGTGCAGAACAACGGCTGGGAACTGTTGGCCAGGCTGAATCCGGTCCGCAGCCGTGGTGGGCTCAACTGGGACATCACGGTCAACTGGAGCAAGAACAACTCCGAAGTCACCGAGCTGTACGGTGACCTCGAGACGCTGGTGCTCGGCACGTACTGGAGCCTCAACATCGAAGCCCGCAAAGGTGAGCCCTACGGGGTGATGTTCGGCAATGGCTACCTGCGCGACGATCAGGGCCGCATGCTGCTGACCGCGTCCGGCATGCCGCAGCGCGATCCAGAGCGCCGGATCCTGGGCAACTACAACCCCGATTGGGTCGGCGGTATCCAGAACCGCTTCAGCTACGGACCATTCGACCTGAGCATTCTGCTCGACGGCCAGGTGGGCGGCGACATGTTCTCGGTCACCAACTGGTTCGGTGAATATGCGGGCGTGCTCGAGTCCACGCTCCGCGGTCGCGAGGTCGATTTCTGCGATCCGGGGATCGTGGTGGACGGCGTCCTTCCCGACGGATCCATCAACGGGGACGGCGTCAACGACATGAGCGTCTGCCCTCAGGATTACTTCGGCAGAAACTACGGCATCAACGAAGCATCGATCGACGATGCCAGTTACCTGAAGCTCCGCGAGGTCAGGGTGGGCTACGAGTTGCCGACGCGCTGGGTGAGTTGGCTCGGCTTCTCGGGCGGTCACTTCAGCCTGATCGGCCGGAACCTGGCGCTGTGGTCCAAGATCGAGAACATCGATCCGGAGACCGCGTTCGACGCCAGCAACGTGCAGGGCATCGAGTTCGGGCAGTTCCCGACGGCACGGAGCTTCGGCTTCGCGCTGTCGCTGCGCTAACGCTCAGATGAGAGAGGCTTCTGCCATGATGAGAAAGAACTTCGCCCGCGCGGCGGTTCTCGTCGGCCTTATCTGGGTGACGAGCGCCTGCGACAGCGGGCTGACCGATGTCAACGAAAACCCCAACGCACCGACGGACGTGCCCGCGGGGTTCCTGCTCGCGCAGTCGATCCAGACGGGCGTGCAGCAGACCTTTGACGCCGGCCTGATGCTGCAACACACCGGCATCTGGCCGCAGCACTTCGTCCAGATCCAGTATCCGGACGAGGAAACCGGAGAAGTAAGGCCTGCGAGAATGGAGTTCTACTGGGGCACCTACTACTCCGGGGCGCTGGCCGACATCCGGACCGTGATCGAGAAGGGTGTCGAGTCGGGGAACGGCAACGTCGAGGCGATCGGAAGCATCTGGAAGGCCTGGATCTTCCATATCGTCACCGACCTGTGGGGCGACGTGCCGTACACCCAGGCGCTCATGGGTGCCGAGAACACCACGCCGGCGTACGATAGCCAGGCCGACATCTACGCCGCGCTGTTGTCGGAGCTCGCCACGGCGTCCGCCGCCTTGGACCCGGGCGAGCCGGGGTTCGACCAGGGTGATATCCTGTACGGTGGCAGCGTCACCGCGTGGCAGCGGTTTGCCAACTCCCTGCGCATGCGTCTGGCCATGCGACTCCAGGGAGTCGAGCCCGCGACGGCACAGTCGGAGTTCGTCGCGGCGTACAACGCCGGGGGGTTCCAGAGCAACGCGGACAACGCGATGCTCCAGTACCCGGGGGCGCCGTACGAGAACCCGTTCTACGAGAACTACCTGACCCGCGACGACAACGGTGTCAGCCGCACGATGATTGACACGTTGAAATCGTGGAACGATCCCAGGCTGTTCCTGTATGCCGAACCCGCCGCCATTGACGGCGAGTACCGTGGCCATCAGAACGGGCGGCTCGACTTGCCACCGGGACAGTCGCTGGCCTGGTTCTCCAGGATCGGCGATTTCTGGCGGGCGGACGGAGCCGCCACGCCGTCGGCGGTCATGACGTACGCCGAGGTGCTGTTCCTGCAGGCGGAGGCGGCGGCGAGGGGATGGATCGGCGCGGATCCAGCAGCATTGTATACCCAGGCCATTCGGGCAAACATGGATCTCTACGACGGGTATGGAGTCGGTCCCACCGACGCAGAGATCACCGCCTACCTGGCCCAGGCCCGCGTCGTGTACGCACCCGCGACAGGCCTGAACCAGATCCATCTCCAGAAGTGGATCGCCCTCTGGATGAACGGCTCCGAGGCCTGGTCCGAATGGCGGAGGACCGGTGTCCCCGCCTTGGCGATGGGCCCCGATCTGTCCTTGAGCCGGATTCCCATCCGGTTCTCGTACCCGGACAGTGAGCAGTCGCTGAACCACACCAACATGAGCGCCGCCGTACAGCGCCAGGGTGGTGGCCTCGACCTGATCACGCCGGTGTGGTGGGACATCAACTAGGGAGCATCACCCACCACGAGTGAAACGGAGCGCCCCCCGCGAGGTCTCGCGGGGGGCGCCTTCGTCTTGGGGACGCGACCGACGGTCCCGCCTACGATCCACCTAATGAGTGCGCATGAAGACGAGAATGAGACCGTGGGCGTGTGTCCCGTAGCCGGGGCGCTTGGTCACCCCCATGGGGTAGATCTCCACGGACTCCACGTTTTCGGCCCGGAGGGATTCCAGAATGCACGTATCGGTGGCGCGGGTCCCGTCGACGTAAACGTGGGGGTTCACGACCGTCTGGAAGGTCACGTGGCTACGCAGGCTGATCTGCGGACACTGCCCCGTACGATGCTGGATCCGCATGCCGGGCACCTTGCCCTGGATGGCGTCCAAGACTGTGCCCCGTCCGTCCTGGAGGTCGACCCCTGTGATGATGGTGGCGCCATCGCGCATGATGACGCCTTCCTCCTCTGAGGTCTCCCCCCCGCCCTGGTGCGCTGCACACGATGCCAGGAAGGCGACGAAGAGGAGCAGGGCCAGCTGATGGGGTCGGATGCGCATCGGTGCCTCCCCTGGGCGGGAACCGGGGCGGTCGTCTCGCGACCGCACCTCTCTGCTATTTAGTGATCCTGCTCGAGGGCGGCAACCTCGTGGCTCAGCATCATCGATACCTGACCACAGCGGTGACGCACCGACCTCCTTCGAAACAACGTCGCGGGACGCGCCCCGGTTTCCGCCTGGCAGGATCGAGTTCCCGACCGACACCGCAACAGCCGGTCAGGCCGACGCCGATGGCGTAACGGATCGTTACGACCCGCTGCCCGACGCCGTGGCTGCCGTGGACGTCAACGCTATCACCCTCAACGGCTTACGGAATCCAGCCCCCGTGGCACCACTCATGCCTCTCCTGGGTGCGGCCAACGCTCCACGGATCCCCAATTGTGGTGCATCGAGTGCTGACCATGAGAAATGCGACATGACTGTCTTGGCAACGGGCGGATCGACAAGTCGACCCAGCGGCCAGCGCGCCACTCCACGCTGGACCTACCTGCCGTTCGGGCACGACGCGCTCGCCCTCATCCGCTGGACCCTTCGCGTCGTGCACTCCTGGCCGCTCTGTCCCGGGTGTGGCAGCCCGCTCCAGGGTGGTACGGCGTTCCTCCCCGAGGAGTCTCGGCAGTTGGTCGTGGTCCGCTGCGATCCTTGTCGCCGTATCGCCCTGATCCCGACCGCGGATCCCGTGCCCCCTCCTCGATGAAGACACCCAGGGACATACCCGCCACCGCGGCGGCGACATCCTTGCTCCTGTACCACCCGGCCGATGGATGCTGGCCGAGGTCCGGCGGCGGTGCCATACTTGAGCAGCCGGTCAAATCTCCATGCGCCGGCACGGCCCGGCCCAACGCACCATGGCGCTCCGCGTCCTTGTAGTCGACGACGACGAGACGGTCCGCACGTCGCTGGTCGAAGCTCTGGTGGGCGACACGGCCGACGTGCGCGCGGCCGCCAGCGCCGAAGCCGCGCTCGCCATGCTCGGCGACGCGCCGCCCGACGTTGTCCTTTCCGACGTGCGGATGCCTGGAATGGACGGACTCGAGCTGCTCAGGCTTTTGCGCGATCGCATACCGTCGGCCGACGTGATCATCATGACCGCGTACGACGACATGCCGACGGTCGTCACGGCCATGCGCGAGGGCGCCCGCGACTTCCTGCCGAAACCGCTCGACCTCCACGATCTCCGTCGCGTGCTGGAGCGCGTGGCCGAAGATCGCCGAGTCCGCGAGCGGGCACGGCGAGCGGTCGAGGATCACACAAGCCGGTTTGGGCTCGGTCAACTCGTGGGGCATGACCCACGGATGATCGAGATCTACAAGCGCGTGGGCCAGCTCGCCGCGAATCGCACCACCGTCCTCATCCGGGGTGAGACCGGGACCGGCAAGGAGTTGATCGCGCGCGCGATCCACTTTAACTCCGCCGACGCCGAGGAACCGTTCGTGCCGGTGAACTGCACGGCGCTCCCGACCACGCTGCTCGAGTCGGAGCTGTTCGGCCACAAGCGCGGGGCCTTCACGGGGGCGGTGGCCGACCGGCGCGGGCGCTTCGCGCTCGCCGGGCGCGGCACGATCTTTCTGGATGAGATCGGTGATACGTCGCTCGAGTTCCAGGCAAAACTCCTCCGGGTGCTCGAGGATCATGAGTTCTACCCCGTCGGCAGCGAAGCGCCGGAGCGGACCGAGGCACGGGTCGTGGCCGCCACCCATCGGAAGCTCGAGGAGCTGATCGCGGCCGGCACATTCCGGGAAGATCTGTATTACCGACTCCGCGTCGTCGAGATCTACGTGCCACCGTTACGCGAGCGACTCGGCGACCTGCCGCTCCTGGCCGAGCATCTCGTGGCCACGATCGCGGATGATCTCCACCGCCAGACACCGGTACTGTCCAGGGAAGTGCTGGAAACGATGCTGGCACACCAATGGCCTGGCAACGTGCGGGAACTGGAGAACGCGCTCACGCGGGCCGTGGTGCTGGCCACCGGGGACGTGATTCGTCCCGAGCATCTGGCGCTGGGTGAGGCCGCCGAGCCGGCGCCGGAGCTTCTGAGCCTCGAGGAAGTGGAGCGCCGCCACGTGGCGCGGACCCTCGAGGTGGCCGGCGGGCACAAGACCAGGGCGGCCCAGATCCTTGGCGTCTCGCGGCCGCGCCTCAACCGACTCATCGAGAAGTACGGGCTGGGGTAGGAGGCCCCGTGCGTCGCAGCTTGCGATTGCGCACCCGGTTCATGCTGGTCGTGCTGCTCGGCGCCATCATGCCGCTGGCGCTCGTGGGGCTCTGGCTCACGCGCACCACGGAACGATCCGGCGAGGCGTTGCTGCGCTCGCGGCTCGACGCGAGTCTCGCCGAGGTCGCCCGGGAGAGCAGCGTTCGCTGGACGCTGCTGCGCTCCCACCTGCTCGATCTCGGCGAACATGAGGACGTGCGAACGGCGCTCGCCGCAGGTGACCGCGACGCCCAACGGCGGGTAATCGAGGCCCTCTGGTCTCGCCTCGCCCGCAGCTACGACGATGTCGAGGAGATCGAGCTGCGAGACGTGGACGGCACACGTACCGTCCGGCTCCGAAGGGATCCGGTTGACGAGCGGAGCGCCGGATCGGCGGTGTCGAGCAGCGTCCAGGTTTCGCTCGTGATCCATGCGCCGGGATCGCCCACGGAGCTCGGCACCCTCCACGCGCAGGTCCGCCTCGCCAGCCTCCTGCCCAGCGCTCCAGGATGGTCCAGTGTGGGCGGCTCGGTGCTGGGCGTGTTCGAAGGCGCGAGCGGCGCCGCGCTCCTGCCGCTCACCATTGAAGAGTCGCTGTTCTACCGATCGCGCTTCCGGTGGATGGACGACACGTGGGTCACGGCGCGGCGGCGGCTCGAGGAGCCGGCCCTCGAACTCGTGCTTGCAGCGCCGGTGGGTCCGTTCAGCGAGCCGTTTCGGGCGGCCGCGACACGCGGGACCCTCGCCCTAGTGGCGGTGGCCGGTGCCGTGCTCGTGCTCATGACCCTACTCACGCAACGGGTGACGCGATCGCTCTCGGGCCTGGCCGTGGCCGCCGATGCGGTGGCGGCAGGGGACCTGGATCGTCGCGTGGATGAAGACGGCGGCGAGGAAATCGGCCGCGTGGCACACGCGTTCAACCAGATGACCGAGAGCCTCAAGCAGACGCTCCACCGGCTGGCACAACGGGAATCGCTCGCGGCGGTCGGGGAATTCGCCGCCTCGTTGGCCCACGAGATTCGGAATCCCCTGAGCGCAGTGCGGGTGGATCTGCAGCGGGCCGAGGAGCACAGCACGGATCCGGAGGCACAGAAGCTCGTCGCGCGGACGCTCCGTTCCGTCGAGCGGCTCGACGCGACGGTGACCGGTGCACTCCGCGTGGCGCGGAGCGGCAAGATCGAGCGCCGTGCAATCGATCTGCGCACCCCGCTCGTGGCGGCCATGGAGAGCGCGCTGCCGGAGTTCGCCGCGAGTGGTGCAACGCTCGAGCGACTTCCGGACGGCATGACGGCACTGCCCGTCCAGGGCGACGCGGCGGCGCTGGAGCAGCTGTTCCTGAATCTCCTGCTGAACGCGGCCCAGGCGCTGGAGCCTGGCGGGCGCTCCGGCGTCAAAATCGCGCACGATGACGGCACAATCACGGTGTCGGTGTGGGATACGGGCCCGGGCTTGTCGGCGGAAGCGCGGGAGCGGCTGTTTGAGCCCTTCTTCTCGACCAAGCCCGACGGCACGGGCCTCGGTCTCGCCGTCGCGCAGCGGATCGCCGCGGCACACGGCGGGGATGTTCGGGCCGAGGCCCGCGAGCCCTCCGGTACGACCATGCGGGTGCGCCTGCCTCGACACGGTCCACAGGCGTCGAACGCGTAACGGTATGGTCGACTAGCCGTCACGCCCCGTTACGCGCTCGGGCCCGAATCGCCGCGGTGCCACTCGACACAACTCCTTGCCGTTGCAGCAGATGGAGGGAACCGACACGCGTGGCACATCCTTCGCTCCTTCGCTCCGCACACGGCGCATGTCGGCCGAGAGGTCACATGCCATGACGAAGGAGTCTTCCATGAAGCTCACCGTCGCATTGATCGCGCTGACCCTCGTCCTGATCGCGGGGTGGACGCAACGCGAATACATCGGCTCGGAGTTGGGCCTCACGGGCCCGTCCGGAGCCATTCTGCAGGTCGACACCTCCCGCATCGTGACCCGCCGCGTGTGGGCCGGGCCCGGGGTCGACCTCACGGGCTCGCCGTCGCCGGATGGGACCTTCCTCTCGTTCGTCGACTGGACCACCGGCGACCTCGCCATCCGAGACCTCGCCACCGGCGAGTCGAGGCATCTCACCGACAAGGGACCGTGGTCGGAGTCGGAGCAACTGGCGCTCTACTCGACGGTCTCTCACGACGGTCGGCACGTCGCCTACACCTGGCTCAATGAGAACCTCGGGTGGGAGATCCGTGTGATCCCGACCGAGGGCGGTGAGGAGCGGGCTGTCATCCGAGGCTCTCAGGAATGGCTCCAGCCCTACGACTGGTCCCCGGACGGGCGGCACCTCCTCGTCCGCGTAGTGGACACCACGGGAGCGAATCAGCTCGGGATCGTACCCGTGGGAGGCGGCGCGTTCCGCTCCCTGGCAACGATCACGGATGGGAGAAGCCCCCTGCGCGCCACGTTCTCACCGGACGGCAGATTCGTTGTCTTCAACGACCACGCCGACGGTGACCCGCCACAGATGGATGTCTACGTCGTCCCGGTGGATGGTGGTCGCGGCCGCGCGTTGGTGGAGCATCCGGCGAACGACGTGGTACTCGGCTGGTCACCCGACGGCTCGACCGTGCTCTTCGCCAGCGACCGGACGGGCACCTTGGCGGCCTGGCTGGTCCCGGTGGAAGACGGGAGGGCAGCCGGAACGCCCGTCCTGGTGAAGTCCGACCTCTGGCGGGCGAACGGCCTGGGGTTCACCAGCAAGGGTGACTTCTTCTATGGCATTGAGGTGGGATCCGGAGAAGTCTACGTGGCGAGCATCGACGTCGCGTCCGGACGCGTGCTCACGCCGCCGACGGCGGCATCGCAACGATTCCTCGGCTCCAACTCGACCCCCGCGTGGTCGCCGGATGGGCAATACCTGGCCTACGTTTCCCGCCAGGGGCCGGGGCCGATGGGCACGGGCAGCGTGATCGTTGTCCGCTCGCTGGCGACGGGCGACGAGCGAACGGTCACCTCGGACATGAGCACCTTTCAAGGTCTCCGGTGGTCACCGGACGGCCGCTTTCTGCTCACGTCGGGCACCGACAAGCGGTCGAACTCGGGGATCCACGTGGTGGACGTCCAGACAGGAGCGACACGCAGGATCGCGGAGACGCCGTCGGGAGGAGCCCTGATGTCGCCCGACTGGCTGCGCGACGGAACGGCCATCGTCTACGTCGAGCGATTGTGGGGCCCCGAGGGCCGGGATCGGATCGTGAGCCTCGAGGTCGAGAGCGGCAGAGCCGCCGAGCTAGGGCGCTGGAACATGGAGGAGTACTGGGTGTGGCAGGTGGCGGCATCGCCCAACGGGGACCAGATAGCCTTCGGGCGGACGGACGCAAAGGCCGTGGTGCCCGTGCTCTATGTCATGCCGGCAACCGGGGGTCCCGAGCGCGAGGTTGTCCGCCTCCCTGCGAGGCAGTATGTGCCCTGGGATCTGAACTGGACCCCGGACGGCTCGCATTTGATGTACGTGACGAGAACACCGGCAGACCCCGGCGGACCGCGGCAGGTCTGGGCCGTCTCAGCGGCGGGCGGCGAGCCGCATCGGATCGGGATCGAGGACGTCCAGCTGGCCCAGCTGCGCATCCACCCCGACGGCCGGCGCATCGCCTACCGGGCAGGGGAAGAGCAGACGGAAGTCTGGGTGATGGAAGACTTCCTGCCGGCCCCCGGGGGCGATCATGACCGGTGAGTCGCGCACTCGCGAACCCTCTGGAACGGGAGCACTGCCATGACCTTGCAGGGAGTGGTGACGGCGAGTGCCGCGGCCGAGCGGGCCGTGGATGTGACGGTCACGACGCTGGGCGCGCTGATCGTGGGCTTCCTGGTACTCGAAGCGCTGTACCTCGTGGCCTGCGTGCTCT
>CAYGCN010000097.1:6401-12171 GCA_964348385.1 uncultured Gemmatimonadaceae bacterium | reverse complement strand
CCGTCGCACGCGCTCGATAGGGTGAGTGCCACGGCCAGGGATGCCCAACGGGTGCGACGCGGTCCGACGGCCGTCACCGGTGTCGTGCGTCGATCGGCAACGCGGCGCGGGAACCAGAGATCACGACCAAGCCGCGTGGCTCAGTCGACGATGGCTCGAGGGAAGATGAAGTCGCGCGGGTTGACGGTCTTGCGGTTGACCTGGATCTCGTAGTGGAGATGGGGACCGGTCGCGATACCCGTCTTGCCGACCTCGGCGATCTTGTCGCCCCGCGTCACGGAATCCCCGACGCGGACCACGATCCGCGAGCAGTGGGCGAAGAACGTCTGCACGCCGTGCCCGTGGTCGATCGTCACCGTCTTGCCGTACCCGCTGATGGTGCGGACCTCGACCACGCGGCCCCTGGCCGGTGCGAGAATCGGCGTCCCGAACGGAGCCGACACGTCGATGCCCGGGTGCGGACGCGGCTCGTTGTAGATCGGATGCATCCGGATCAGGGCGTACCCGCTCGTGAACCAGCCCTGGTCCTCGGGAATGGGCGAGATCGACGGCGTGCGGCTCAGGCGATCGGTATGTGACTCGAGACTGTCGATGGCTTCGTGGAAGGAACCGGCCAGGAGATTCGCACGGCGGATGTAGTTGTCCAGGTCACTTCGCATGTCGAGGGCCCGCCGACCCTCGGGCGCTTCCGAGAGAATGTGCTCGTCCTCGGTCCACGCCGCCGCCGGACCGCCGACGCCGGCGAGCTGCACGGCGGGGTCGTTGGGCTCGAGGCCGGCGAGCAGACGGACCAACCGGTCCCGTTCGGCGATCGACTGGATCGTGTCCCCGAGTGCGACCAGGTGCTCCTGCGCCCGGTCGAGCTCCACGGTGAGCAGGGCATTGCGTCGCTCGAGCCGGTCCAGCCGTGAGAGGTCGATGGCACGCTTGGTGGTCGCGACCCCGAACACCAGCGCCGTCACACCCGCGATGGCTAGCACGGTCGCGAGCACCCGGAACTTCGTCAGGGATACGCTCACCGAGCGGGACTCCCCCGCTCCATGAGGTACCAGCACAATGGTCCACTTCCGTGCTGCCATTTCGGCCTCGATTCCGACGCTGCCCATCGGTGTATCGCGATCGCCACACCCTGCGCCGAGCCAGGGGCGGCCAACGTGGCGGAAAAGATAGAGTGCCGGACAAAGCGCTGTCAACCACCGGCGTCACACATGTAACTTGTTGTCAAAATGCTACTTACGACACACCCTGGTCTTTGGGGAAGAGCGGGGGCGGCTTGCGCGAGGTGGCGCCCCCGGTCGGCGGGCGCTCCACATACCCCCATGGCGCGTCCGCCACGCCCTGTGGCAGCCCCAGGGCGTCCCATACGGCCTGCGTTTTGGTGGGCATAAACGGGCTCGCGAGGAGCGTGATCCGGGCCAAGGCGCGGGCCAGGGCGGCGAGCGTCTCTTCGAGCTCGGCAGTACGACCCTCCTTGGCGAGCGTCCACGGCGCCCGCTCCTCGACGAAGCGATTGGCCAGGTCCACGAGCTTCCACGTGAGATCGCCACCCTCGTGCAGGAGGTGGTGGTCCATGGCCGTCCGATACGCAGCGAGGATCTCGTCCCCGGCGGTGTCGAGTGTCGTGGGTTCGGCGCGATCCGGGATGCGCCCTTCGAGATACCGCCCCACCATGGCGAGCACCCGGCTGGCGAGATTGCCGTAGCCGTCGGCCAGCTCCGCCGTGTAGCGCACGTCGAAGCGGTCCCACGAGAAGTTGCCGTCTGCGTTCCACGGCACCTCGCGGAGCACGAAGTAGCGCAACGCGTCCGGTCCGTGCCGGTCGATGATCTCACGCAGGGTCACCCGCACCCCGGCGGATTTCGAGAACCGTGCACCCTGGGTCGTGATCCACCCGTGACACCACACCTGGCGCGGTGGCTCCAGCCCCGCGGCCATCAGCATGGCCGGCCACAGCGCGGCGTGAAACCGGACGATGTCCGGGCCGATGACGTGCACGTCGGCGGGCCACATGGCCGTGAACCCGGCATCGGGATATCCGGTCGCCGAGAGGTAGTTGATGAGCGCCTCGAACCAGACGTAGACCACGTGGCTCGGGTCATCCGGCCACGGGATGCCCCAGGGCACGCGTGCGCGACTGACGGAGATCGTCTGGTCGTCGGTCCACTCCGCCACGACGTTCCGGACTTCGTTGAGCTTCGACGCCGGCTGTACGAAATCCGGTCGCGCGTCATACAGGTCGAGCAGGGCCTGTCGGAAGCGTCCCACGCCGAAGAAGTAGTTGGGC
Source organism: uncultured Gemmatimonadaceae bacterium (assembly GCA_964348385.1). Lineage (GTDB taxonomy): Bacteria > Gemmatimonadota > Gemmatimonadetes > Gemmatimonadales > GWC2-71-9 > JAOTVV01. The sequence continues at coordinate 9,887 of CAYGCN010000097.1, read as the reverse complement.
TCCTTCACCCACGAGATCGGCCGGGTCGGATGGGTTGGACACAGCCCGTCGACCAGGTCCTTCTCCAGCTTGAACGCCTCGCATCCGACGCAGTAGTACCCTTCGTACACGCCTTCCGAGATGTGCCCCGCCCGTTGAATCCGGCGGAACAACTCTTCGACGGTGCGTCGGTGTCGGTCCTCGGTCGTGCGGATGAAGTCGGTGTTGCTGATGGACAACTCTCGCCAGGCGCTCTCAAACCGCGCCGCGATGTCATCCACCCAGTCCTGCGGTGCGATTCCCTGCTCCTCGGCACTCTGCGCGACCTTCTGGCCATGCTCGTCCATCCCGATGACGAACGACACGTCCTGGCCTCGCAAGCGGCGGTAGCGTGCGACGCAATCGGCACCGATCTTCTCGTAGGCGTGGCCCAGATGAGGCTCGCCGTTGGAGTAGTCGATGGCGGTCGTGATGTAGAACCGGTCGCTCACCCGTCGATTCCGTCGCCCTTCCGGCCGTCGCCGGAGTTGGGTGGCCGTCGGTCGCGCGGCCCGCGCCGGCGCGCTCGCCGCCTCCGTCGCTTCCGCGGCGACACGGCCTCAACGGCCTGCTCGGTGGTGAGTCCGGCCGTCTCCCGCTTGCCAGTCCGGGGCTGCGCATCCTTGGGTTGCGTCGAGGCCGCCGGCTCCCGCGCCGACACGTCCTGTCGGAGGGCGTCCAGCCGCTCGACGCGCGTCTGGTTGTCGGCACGGAGGAGGACCCGGTCGCGAAAGATGTCGATCGCTTCCACGACCTCCCGGCCGCGCGACGTCAGCAGCGTCTTGCCGATCTTGGGGAACCGCTTGCGGGCCGACACGTAGAAGTCGTGTTCGTACCGCAGACAGCACAGCAGGCGGCCACAGCCTCCGGAGATCTGTGTGGGGTTGAGCGAGAGCCGCTGCTCCTTGGCTAACGAGAGGCTCACCGGGCGCAACTCCGGGAGCCAGGAGGAACAACAGAACTGCCGGCCGCACCGCCCCACACCGTCCAGCCGCTTCGACTCATCGCGTGCCCCGATCTGTCGCAGCTCGATTCGCGTGCGGAACAGGCTGGCCAGATCCCGCACCAGCGCGCGGAAATCGACCCGTTTGTCGGCCGTGAAGAAGACCGTGAGCTTCTTGCGATCCCACTGCCACTCGGCATCGGACACCTTCATCGCGAGCCCGTGCGCGTGCACGCGTTCCATCACTTTGCGACGCACGTCCCGCTCGGCGATACGCAGCTGCTCGCTGACGTACGCCTCGTCCGAGCTCGCCGAACGGACGATGGCCGCGGTCGGCAGCTTCGCGGCACCCAACGCACAGTCCTCGCACCCGACGCCGCACTTCTTCTCCGCGAGCGCCCCGAGGGCCGAGACGTACCCCAGGTCTTCCCCGCGCTCGGCCGGCACCACGACGGGGTCGCCCACCTTGAGTGAATCGTCCCGATCCCAGGTGTAGAACGCGCGGCGGTTCCCCTTGAACCGTACCTCCACCACCGTCGGCATCACACCTCGATGAACTCGCCCATGCGTCGGTACTTGTCCGCGCGGAGCGTGCGGAGTTCCGCGGCGTCGAGCTCGGCGACCTCGGCCACGTGACGCCGCAGGGCTTCGCCGAGCGCGTCGGCGGCGGCGTCCGGGTCGGCATGCGCGCCACCCGCCGGTTCCGGGATGATCTCGTCGATGATGCCGAGGGATTTGAGGTCGGCGGCCGTGAGCTTCAGCGCGTCGGCCGCGCGCTCCTTCTGGGTGGCATCGTTCCAGAGGATGGCCGCGCATCCCTCCGGTGAGATCACCGAATAGATGGCGTTCTCGAGCATCAGCAGCCGATCGGCCAGGCCGAGGGCGAGCGCACCCCCGGATCCGCCTTCGCCGATCACCACCGCGATGATGGGGGTGGTGAGTGCCCCCATCTCCTCCAGGTTCCGCGCGATGGCCTCCGCCTGACCCCGCTCCTCGGCCCCGAGGCCGGGGTAGGCACCCGGGGTGTCGATGAGCGTGATGACCGGGGCCTGGAACCGTTCGGCCATGTGCATGAGGCGCAACGCCTTGCGGTACCCTTCCGGGTGCGGCATGCCGAAGTTGCGGCGCAGGTTTTCCTTGGTGTCGCGGCCCTTCTGATGGCCGATCACGACCACGGGACGCCCGTCCAGCCTGGCCCAGCCGCTGACGATCGCCGGGTCGTCGCGGAACAGTCGGTCGCCTTTCAGCTCGACGAAGTCGGTGAACACGCGTCCGAGATAGTCCAGCGTGAACGGCCGTCGCGGGTGTCGCGCCACCTGCACACGCTGCATCGGCGTGAGCGTCCGATAGATCTCGCGCCTGAGGTCGGTGAGCTTGGTCTCGAGCGGAGCGATCTCGCCGCCCACGTCGAGCCGCCGGTCGTCGGCCATCTTGCGCAGGCCGGCGATCTGCTGCTCGAGTTCGGCAATCGGCTTCTCGAAATCCAGATGAAACTCGGTCCGTGCCATGGTCGATCCTACGGAGTGCGAATGAGCCGCACGCGGTCGGCTCCTACGAGTTTACGTAGCGCCTCCAAGAACGCGTCGTCCAGCGACACCGTCAACGCCCGGGCCCGGAACTGTGCCGTGACCCCGTTCCCGTCGCTCCACACCACGTAGATCGGGGCGCTGCCGGGATGCGCGGCGCACAGGGCCTTGATCGCGCGTGAGGCCTTGGGATCCGGACCCTGCCCGGCGCGCCACTCCACTGCGACCCCCACCGTGCCCGAGGTCTTGAGATCCCAGAGGGGTCGGACCTCTTCGACGATGAAGGGGACCCGGTCCTCCCCGCGATCTCGGCTGCTGTATCCCCCGGTGAGCAGCAGCGCCGCATCCGGCACGATGGCCTGAGAGAGCCGGCCCCAGGTTTCCGGGAACACGATCGCCTCGGCCGTGCCGTGGAAGTCCTCCAGAGTAACCCGGGCGTATTCGGCCCCCGTCTTCTTGCTGATGCGGCGCTTCACCTGGGTCACGACGGCTGCGACGGCCACCTTGTGCTCGCTCCAGGTTTCGAGGGTCGCCGTCGTTCGCGTCCCGAAGAGTGCGACCTCCTCACGGTATCGCTCGAGCGGATGCCCGGAGATGAAGAATCCAATGACCTCCTTCTCCTTCGCAAGGCGCTCGGCTTCCGTCCATGCAGGCACGTCGGGGAGGGCACGCTCGGTCGACGAGACCGGCTCGGCATCCGCGGCCCCGAACAGCGACACCTGTCCGCTCTCGCGCTCCGACTGTCTGAGCTGAGCCTCGTGGAGCGCGTGGTCGAGCGCGGCAACGAGTTGTGCGCGGTGACCGTCCAGCTGGTCGAGCGCACCGGCAGCGATGAGCGACTCGATGACCCGCTTGTTGCAGAGCCGCAGGTCGACCCGCTCGCAGAAGTCGGCCAGGGAGTCGTACGGATTGCCGTCCGCCCGGGCCGTTAGGATCGACTCGATCGCGCCCCGGCCCACGTGGCGCACGGCGCCCAAGCCGAACCGGATCTGCTGGTCG
>CAYGCN010000097.1:4996-6391 GCA_964348385.1 uncultured Gemmatimonadaceae bacterium | reverse complement strand
TGAGCGACGTGAAGGGTCCGTCGGTGTCACGGCTCTCGATGATGGACTCGATGGCCCCGCGCCCGACATTGCGGATGGCGCCGAGGCCGAACCGAATCTGCCCGTCGCCGATCACGGTGAACTTCCATCCGGACTCGCTGGCCGACGGTGGCAGCACCTCGAGGCCCATTTCGCGGGACTCGTTGATGTAGGCGACCACCGTGTCGGTATCGCCGATCTCCGACGACAGCAGCGCCGCCATGAACTCGGCCGGGTAGTGGGCCTTGAGCCACGCCGTGTGGAACGAGAGGATGCTGTAGGCTACGGAGTGCGACTTGTTGAAGCCGTACCGCCCGAAGGTCTGAATCTGGGACGCGATGTCTTCGATCACGCGTCGATCGTGGCCGCGCTCGACCGCGCGGTCGATGAAGCGCTTCAGCTCGGCTTCGATCAGCTCCTGATCCTTCTTGCCGACCGCTTTCCGTAGGACGTCCGCTTCGGCGAGCGTGTAGCCGGCCAGCACGTTGGCGATCTGCATCACCTGCTCCTGATACAGGATCACGCCGTAGGTGGGCTCGAGCACCTCGCGCAGCGCCGGGTGCGGGTAGCGAACCTGATCCTGACCGCGCTTGCGCCGCATGAAGGCGTGATGCATTCCCGAGTCCAATGGCCCGGGTCGCATCAGCGCGTTCGTCGCCACGAGATCGTCGAACCGATCCGCTCGGAGTTGCCGCAGCATATCGGTGGCCAGGGGGGACTCGAACTGGAACACGCCGGCGGTGCGTCCCTCACGCAGCAGACGGTACACATCGGGGTCGTCGAGATCGACCTCGTCCAAATCGGGGGCGGCCCCATGGCGCTCGCGGATCATCGTGAGCGCGTCGTGGATCACCGTGAGTGTCTTGAGCCCGAGAAAGTCCATCTTGAGCATGCCGACCTTCTCGAGGCTGACCATGTCGTACTGCGTGATGATGGACTCGTCGACCTCGACGCTCGCCTGCGTATTGCGCTGAGGCGGTGTGCAGACCGGCACGTATTCGTCCAGTGGTCCCGGTGCGATGACCACGCCCGCGGCGTGGACCGAGGCATGTCGTGCCAAGCCCTCGATGCGTTGGGCCAAATCGGTGAGGCGCGCATACGTGTCGTTCGACTTCACCAGCTGACCGAGTTCCGGGACCCGCTTCACGGCCTCGCTCACCGACACGCTGAACCCGGGTCCCGACGGGATGAGCTTGGCGATGCGGTCCGCGTCCGCCGGGCCGACACCGAGCACCCGCGCGATGTCGCGGACGGCGGCCCGGGCCTTCAGCGTCCCGAACGTGATGATCTGCCCCACGCTCTTGCGACCGTACCGCTGCCGTACGTAGTCGATGACCTCGCCGCGGCGCTCGAAGCAGAAGTCCACATCGATGTCGG
>CAYGCN010000097.1:3924-4956 GCA_964348385.1 uncultured Gemmatimonadaceae bacterium | reverse complement strand
CGAACCGGAGTGGGTCGACGTCGGTGATGTGCAGGGTGTAGGCGACGAGCGATCCGGCTGCGGAGCCCCGCCCCGGCCCCACTGGGATCCCGCGCTCGCGCGCCGCCCGGATGAAGTCGTGGACGATGAGGAAATAACTCGCGTAGCCGGTCGACGTGATGACCCCGAGCTCGTACTCGAGGCGGTCCCGAACCGCTGCGGGAAGCGGGTCGCCGTACCGCTCGCCGGCGCCTCGGTGGGCCAGCTCCACCAGCAGATCGTCAGCGGACGCGTGCCCTTCGGGGAGCGGGAACTCCGGCAGGAAATACCGCTTTTCGAAATCGAACTCGCAGAGGTCGGCAACGCGCTGGGTGTTGGCCACGACATCGGGGCGATCCGGGAACAGCGCCACCATCTCCGCCTCCGACTTGACGTAGCTTTCCGATCCCTGAAAGCGGAACCGATTGGGATCGTTGAGGTCCTTGCCGGTGCCGATCGCGAGCAGGCAATCGTGCGCCTCGTGGTCGGCCCGTCCCAGGTAGTGCGCATCGTTGGTCGCGACGATCGGGAGCCCGAGGTCGTCGGCCAAGCGGTACATGCCGGCACGGACCTTTGCCTCTTCGGCGATCCCGTGGTCCTGGACCTCGAGCCAGAATCCCTCCGGTCCGAACGTCCGGGCGAACCACTCGGCGCTCTTGCGCGCCTCGGCATAGTTGTCCTGCCGCAGCCACAGAGCGATGTCGCCGGAGAGACACGCGGCGAGGCCAATCAGGCCTGTGGCATGGGCTTGGAGAACCTCGCGATCGATCCGTGGCCGCCGGTAAAACCCCTCCAGATACCCGATGGACGTCAGCTTCACCAGGTTTCGGTACCCGTCCCGATTCCGCGCCAGGAGCACGAGGTGGGAGTAGTTACCGGGAGCCCACGCCGGTCGCTCCCGCTCGTGTCGAGAGCCGAAAGCGACGTAGGCCTCACACCCCAGGATGGGCCGAATGCCTTGGGCCTTCGCGGTCTCGTAGAAGGTGTAGGCGGCGTGCAGATTACCGTGGTCGG
>CAYGCN010000097.1:0-3914 GCA_964348385.1 uncultured Gemmatimonadaceae bacterium | reverse complement strand
ACCCCAGGCGGGGCGAGATTTACGCCATCGCGGAGCAGCTCCTGGGCGCGTCCAGAATTAAAGTCATGTGCCAAGACGGCGTGTCCAGGATGGGGCGGATACCCGCCGTCTTAGCGTGTTCGTAGAACGACCAGGCCGCGTGGAGATTGCCATGGTCGGTGACCGCCAGGCTGTCCATCCTCAGGTGGCCGACCCGCGCGACCAGATCCGCAATGCGGTTCGCGCCGTCCAGGAGCGAGAACTCGGAATGGGTATGGAGGTGAGCAAAAGCCATGGGAAAGGGAAGCTTAATCGACCCTCCACTGCGTTGTCAAAACGCCCCCGACCACCGTATGTTCCGCTCATGTCGTGGGTTACGGGACGTAGTTGCATCAGGGTCTTTCGTGCTGATCGCCGAGGAGGGTGTGTGAGACTGAGCCGTTGGAGCGTTGCACTGGTGTTGGGTATCGGCGCCGCGTGCGGTGGGGATGAAATCGACCTTCCGGTACCCGCCAACATCTCGCTGGACCCCACCACCAACGGGCAACAGGCCTTTGCCGGTGCCAGGCTCGCCCGTCCGCTGGCGGTGAGGGTCACGGCGGCGGATGGGATGCCGGTGACTCGCGCCCGGGTGCGCTGGACGGTGCTCGGGGGGGTCGGGGCGACGGTCGCCGATTCGGTGACGGTGTCCGACGGGGACGGGCGAGCGGAAGTCGCCGTGACCCTTGGTGCCACCCCCGGGTCGTATGACATCCGAGCGGCCCTGGTGGTCGAGCCCACGAAGACCGCGATGTTCACGGTGGAAGCCCTGACGGCCCCCCGCCTGACGGGCGTGACCCCGGCCTCGTTCTCCAGCAAGGAAACGGTGCTGCTGCAGGGCACCCTGTTGAGCGACACGCTCGCGGTCGAGTTCGGCGGCACCCGGGCGCGCGTCCTCGCGATGCCGGTGCCCGGGACGGAGCTCTCGGTCGAGGTGCCCGAGTGTCTCGTGCCCGGATCCGTGACCATCCGGCTGCGCGCTCCGGGCTGGACGTCGAACGAGGTCGCGGGGTCGTATGTGGGTGCCGCCCCCGCGCTGGCGCTGGCGGTGGGCGAGTACCAATCGATTGACCCCGCGGCGCTGCTCGGTTGCGCAGCGTTTCCGCAGGCGGGCGCCCAGGGCGCCGAATATCTCCTCGTGCCGCAGTCCGCCTCGACCGTCCCCGGCGTGGAAATCAGTTACGAGCTTGGCGGTGATTCGACGCTCCAGATCCCGGGGGCGCCACGCTCGCGTGCCCCGGAGCCGATCGGCGTCGCCAGACGGTTCCACGATTTTTTGCGGGCCCGTGAGGAGGAATTCGCACGGCTCCCCAAGCCGGAGCTGCCAGCAGCCTCGCCGTTGGCGGTCGAACTCGCCGATATCGAGGTCGGCGACCGGCGTACCTTCAGCGTGTGCAACGTCATCACGTGCAGCGACCCCGACGAGTTCACCTCGGTCACCGCCAGAGCGCGATATGTGGGAACGCACGCGGCGATCTTCGTGGATCTCAACGCCCCGGACACCCTCACGACCGCCTCCGTCAACAGCCTGGGGAGCCTCTTCGACGAGGACATCTACGCGGTCGCGAGTCGCGCGTTCGGTGCGGAGTCGGACGTCGACCGCAATGGCCGGGTCCTGATCCTGATGACGCCGGTCGTCAACGGGCTCACGCCGACAGCAGAGTGCGAGACGTCGATCGTGACGGGGTTTTACTTCGCGATCGACGTCGACCCCGCCTTCCGCAACGACTCCCGCTCGAATCAGGGCGAGATCTTCTACGCGCTCGCCGCCGATCCTCAGGGGACAGTGAGCTGCGCGCACGCCCCGGACCGCATTGGCCGCGTGGTGCCGGTGACGTTCGCGCACGAGCTGCAGCACATGATCAGCTACAACCAGCATGTTCTCGTCCGGGGCAAGAGCAGCGAGGTGTTGTGGATGAACGAGGCGATGTCGCACGTGTCGGAAGAAGTGGCCGCGCTGCACTTCGAGGCGAAGGGCGATGCCACCAGGTTCTCCCAGTTCGCGATCGGCAATCTGTTCAACGCATACCTCTTCCTGAAGTCGCCGTCGGACACGTACGTGCTGTTCAAGGACGGGTCGGGCACCCTCGCCGAACGGGGCGGGGCGTGGCTGTTCCTGCGATGGGTCGTCGACCAGTTCGGGTCCGACGTGATCCGCCGCCTCTCCGAGACCGGGCAGAGCGGGGCTGCCAACGTAGTGGCGGCCACCGGGGAACCGTTCGATCGGCTCTTGAGCGAGTGGATACTCGCCAACTGGGTGGCTGATCTTCCCGGGTTCAGCCCGCCGCCACGGCTTCAATACGCGACGTGGAACTTCCGTTCATTGTACCAGTCGCTGCACGACCAGGTACCGGAGCGTTTCGATCTGCCGTTCCCCATCGTCCCGCTGGCCGTCACGGGCGGGAATTTTGCGACGAGTGGGGTGCTGCGTTCGGGTGGAGGGGCCTACGTCCTCGCGACCCAGACGGCCAATCAAAGCGGTTTCGTCGTGACCTTCCGCGGCCCCGGCGGCGCGCCGCTGAGCTCCACCGGTACCCCGCGGTTGAATCTCTTACGCATCCGGTGATGGGCGTCGTGCCGCGCGGCGTGGCGGCAGTTGCTCTGCTCCTCGCCGTGGCGACCGGTCCATCGGGTGCGCAGGACGTGCCGTACGTCGTGCAGGTTCCCGCGTCGATTCGCAGCGTCGGCTTGAGCGGGGCCGGCGTGGCGTTGGTCGGGGATGCCGGAGGCCTGTTTTCCAATCCGGCGGCCCTCGCGACGATTTCCCACATTGCGCTCGAAGGCGGGTATCGGGCCGCCCCGGGGAATGCCGACTTCCTGACCGGCGCCGTGGGCTGGCGCCTTGCCCAGTTCGACGTGGGCTTTGGTGGCCGCTATTTCGGTTTCGGCGAGACACCAGGGCAATTCGTTGCGGGGGCCCCCGCGGGGTCGAACACCCGTGAAGTGCTGGGGACGGGGTCGCTGGTGTACCGCTTTGGCCTCCTCGCCATGGGCATCAGCGGCAAATACGTCCGCCGGAGCATCGACTCCGTGCACGTGCGGGGATGGTCGGGTGACGCCGGACTCGCGGTGGCGTTCTTCGACATCATGGCGCTCGCCTTCGGGGTCCAGAACCTCGGTGGGAACTGGAACGCGTCGCCCATGGTGCTCCCCCGGATGACGCGACTTGGCTTCACGATGAATTACGTCGATCCCCAGGAATCCTTCCGGCTGCTCACGACGGTGGAAGTGCAGTGGCCCCAAGACGCCGGCACGCGCTGGGTGGTCGGAGGTGAGGCCGGCGTCGTGCTCGAGGGTGTCGGGATCATTGCCCGTGCCGGCTACGGCGGGGACGCCGCCGGTCTTCCGAACGCCAACTGGAGCCTCGGAGGGAGTGTCGCCCTCGGGGCCATCAAACTCGACTACGCCTATCGGCATCGTGACCTCCTCGACGCGAGGGCCCACCATTTCGGGTTCCGCACGACCCTGTGATCGCACGGCGTCGACGGGTCGGGTGGTGGATCGTCCGTGTCGCGATCGGCGGCGCGGTCAGCGCGGCCATCGTGCTGGCCTTGGCCGTTCTGCTCAGCGCGGAGGTTCGGTTCGTGCTGCGTGCGGCCTACGAGGAAGCGCGCATCCTGCTGGCTCGCCAGCCGCTCGCAGCGCTGCTGGATGATCCCGACGTCGGTGAGGAGCGGCGGGCGATGTTTCGGCTAGTGCTCGATGCTCGGGGCTTCGCGGCGGACAGCCTGGGACTCGCCGCGGGTGACACGTACACGACCTTCTCGGAGGTGGGCCGGGATACGCTGATCCTGGTGATCACCGCGGCCCGGAGGGATACGCTCGCTCCTTACACGTGGCGGTACCCGATCGTCGGCGAGGTCCCGTACAAGGGCTTCTTCGACTTCGACGCCGCG
>CAYGCN010000096.1:0-12238 GCA_964348385.1 uncultured Gemmatimonadaceae bacterium | reverse complement strand
GGGGCCCATGAGCGCACGAAATGTACCCTGTCCGGACCGCCCTGCAAACCGCCGTGGTGAGTGGCTCTTAGGACCCATTTCAGGTACGATTCCAGTGGCCGTACGGCCGCGAAGACCACATTGGGGCGGACCATGACGACCACCATGCGCGACGACCGGGATGTCGAGTTGCTGGAGCGCCTCGCCGAGGCGAAGACGCAGCTCCTGGAGCAGGTGCGTCGCCGCATCGTGGGTCAGGACGACGTGCTCCGCGGTATCCTGACGGCCATCGTCTCGGGCGGCCACGCGCTCCTGATGGGCGTCCCCGGACTCGGCAAGACGCTCATGGTCTCGACGATGGCCGACGCACTGGACCTGGCATTCTCCCGTATCCAGTTCACCCCGGACCTCATGCCGAGCGACATCACCGGCACCGAGATCATCGAAGAGGACACGAGCAGCGGGAAGCGCAGCTTCCGATTCGTTCAGGGCCCCATCTTCGCCAACATCATCCTGGCCGACGAGGTCAATCGCACGCCGCCCAAGACACAGGCGGCGTTGTTGCAGGCAATGCAGGAACACGAGGTGACGGCGGCTGGCCAAACCTACCCGCTCCCGGCTCCGTTCTTCGTGCTTGCCACCCAGAATCCGATCGAGCAGGAGGGCACGTACCCGCTACCCGAGGCGCAGCTCGACCGGTTCATGCTGGAGATCGCCGTCCGCTATCCGGATCGCGCGGAGGAGGAACGCATCGTTGAGACGACGACCGGTGACAGCTCCGCCGCCATCGATGCCGTGTTGCACGCACAGGACCTGCTCGAGATCCAGCGGCTCGTGCGACGCATCCCGGCGCCCAAACCCGTCGTGCGTGCGGCCGTCACGCTCGCGCGCATGACTCGGCCGGATGACGACGCCCCGGACTTCATTCGCGAGTACGTCAGCTGGGGAGCGGGGCCGCGCGCGTCGCAATACCTCGTGCTGGCTGCCAAGGCGCAGGCGGCGCTCGACGGTCGCCCCATCGCCGATCTCGACGACGTGCAGAATGTCGCATTGTCGGTGCTGCGCCATCGCGTGGTGGTCAACTTCGCCGCCGAGGCGGCCGGGCGTTCCGCCGAGAGCGTGTGTCGGGAGTTGGTGGACCGCGGCAGCTGGATGAACGCCTAGTGGGCACGAAGGGTCGGCGAAAGAAAGTCATTCTCCTCGACGTTCCCAGGTTCGAGCAGCCGGACGAGGAAACCTGCGGCCCCACGTGTCTGGCCAAGGTTTATCAGTATTACGGCCTGAGCGCTCCGCTCGAGCAGATCATTGCCGAAACCCCACGCAATCCCGGGGGCGGCACGCTGGCCGTGAACCTGGGCATCAGCGCCATCGGACGCGGATTCCACCCCACCATCTACCCCTTCGGCCTCCGCGTTTTCGACCCGACGTGGCTCCGACTCGACCCGCCGGCACTCGTCGACAAGCTCACGCAGCGGGCGGCGGCCGTCGACAACACGACCCTCCGCCGAGCGGTGAGCGCGTACGCCGATTTTCTGAAACTCGGAGGCCGGGTGCGGTTCGAGGAACCGACCCCCCACCTGCTCATCGGAATCCTGGAGCGTGGCGACCCGATCCTGACGGGCTTGAGCGCCACGTATCTCTACGGCACGGCTCGAGAGCACGAGAACCGATATGACGATATCCGCGGCCGCTCCGCTGGTCACTTCGTGGTGGTGTGCGGCTACGAGTGGCACACGCACCGATTTGTCGTGACGGATCCATTCCACAACGTACCGCTCAGCAAGACGGGCCGGTACACGGTGCCGGCGCAGCGACTGCTCCTTTCCATCCTGCTCGGCGACCAAACCTACGACGCGGTCTTGTTGACGCTTGGCCGGAGGGAAGGGTCCGCATGACCGGTCCCAAGCGTCCGCGGGCCGGCTTGGCGGTGGTATCGGACCTCCCGCCGATCGACGGACTCTCCGATGTCGACCAGCACTCCGCGCACGACTACCTCGGGGGTGAGGAGGGCACGGATGCAGAAGGACTGACGGTCATCAACCTCTGCCGCTCGTACCAGTACCTCTCGCGCGGGTATTACGTGTCGCTCCTGGCAGATGCTCGACGCCAGCGCGTGGTCCCGACGCTCGAGACGATCCAGGCGATCAGCGACCCCTACGTCTACTTTCGCGCGCTGCAGGAAGCCGGCCTCGATACCATCGACTATCGAATCGTGCGTGGCGGCCACCGGCTCCTCCCACGCCTCATCATCCCCGAACGCGACGCCTCGAACCGCGACGACGCCGACAAACCCCTGGCCCAGTCGCAATCCGAAGGCACGGGACTGCGGTACGAAGACGCCACGCAGGCCTACCGCGAGATCACGAGCGTACTTGGACGGACCCTGGACGCGCAGTTTCGCCGTGTCTGCAGCACGGTCTACCGGACCTATCCGATCCCGCTGCTCAAGATCCGCCTCTACGAGAACCCGGAGGAGCACTCGTGGCAGGTGGGACAACTCTACCCCATTGCCCTCGACCGACTCGAGCCGGCCGAGTTGGAACTCCTCCGAGCTGAACTCGGCAAGGATCGACTGCGGCGGGAACCACCCGAACCGAATGCGGGGCGACCCCACCGCATCGCCTGCCTGTTCGACGAGCGAGACCCACACGCCCCGTCGGACCAGGGCACGCTCGACCGGTTCGAGCGCGTGGCGGCCAGGCACAATGTCCTGTTCGACGTCATCGGGAAAGAAGACTTGGCAACGCTGGCGGAATACGACGCGCTCTTCATCCGCACCGTGACCGCGATCGACCACTACTCGTTCACCTTCGCGCGGACCGCCGAGAGCCTCGGGATTCCCGTGATCGACGATCCGCGTTCCATCATTCGCTGTTCGAACAAGGTGTTCCTCCACGAGCTGTTTCAGAAGCACGGCATCCCGACGCCCCGCACCCTCACGATCTCGCGGAAGACACCGGTCGGCGACGTCCTGCCGCTCGGGTTCCCTCTCATCCTCAAGGTCCCCGACGGCACGTTCTCGCACGCCGTGAAGAAGGCGGAGAGCCCTGAGGAGTTCGATGCGATCCGTCAGGAGATGTTCCGGCGATCGCCGCTTCTGATCGTGCAGGAATTCACCCCGACCCCCTTCGACTGGCGGATCGGCGTGCTGGACGGCCGCCTCCTGTTTGCCGCGAAGTACCACATGGTCAAGGACCACTGGCAGATCGTGGGCCAGTGGAAGACGGGACGCACCCGGTTCGGGAAGGTGGAGGCCGTCCCCATCGACGCCGCTCCGAAGGCAGTGACGGCGCTCGCCCTAGAGGCGGCAGACCTGATCGGCGACGGTCTCTACGGCGTCGACATCAAGGAGTCACCGACCGGACCACTCGTCATCGAGGTCAACGACAACCCCAACCTCATGGAGACCGACGAGGATGCGGCCGAGGGAGACCGAATCTACGAAGCCGTCATCCTGACCTTGCTCCGTCGCATCGACGCACCCCAAGGGCCGCGTTCCACGTGACCGCCGGCGGGTCCGCTGCCTACCGACTCTTCGAGGTCGTGGGACTGGAATTGGAGTATCCGGTCGTGGACCGCGAACTGCGACCGCAGTGCCTCGTGGAGCCCGCGTTCCGGTGGCTCCACGGACGGCCCACGTCGGACGTGGAGTTCGACAACGTCGGGTTCGGTAACGAGCTCGCAGCACACGTGTTCGAGATCAAGACGATCGATCCGCTGCCCACCCTCGATCGCGCCGAACGCCTGTTGGTCGACGGTCTCCGGCAGTTTCAACGGCTGCTGCATGAGGAATTCGACGCCCGCCTGCTGCCGACCGGCATGCACCCGTTCATGCGGCCTGACCAGACGACGCTGTGGCCTCGAGCGGGGCGACGCATCTACCGCACCTACGACCGCATCTTCGGCATCCGCGGACACGGCTGGCTCAACGTGCAGGCGAGTCACGTCAACCTCCCGTTCGGAACCGAGGCCGAGACGGTTCGCTTGCACAACGCGATCGCCTGCCTGCTGCCGTATCTCCCGGCGCTCACCGCCAGCTCTCCGATCTACGAAGGAAAGATCGGCCCGTTCGTGGACAACCGCCTGGCGTTCTACCGGGCCAACCAGCAGCGCATTCCGATCATCACGGGGAGTGTGATTCCCGAGTTTGTCAACTCGTATCGGGACTACCGAAGCCGAATACTCAAGCGGATCTATCGTACGCTCGACGACGTGCCGGGCGGTGACGTCATCCAGCACGAGTGGGTGAACTCGCGTGGCGCCATCGTCAGATTCATGCGGCGCGCGATCGAGATCCGCGTGCTGGACACCCAGGAGTGTGTGAAAGCCGACGTGGCGGTGGCCGTCTTCGTGCGCGGCGCGCTGCGGTGGATGGTGCGGGCGATCGCGGATGGCACCATGGGACTTCCGCCGCACGAGGTCCTCGTCCGGGATTTCGATCGCGTGATTCGCGACGGCTCCGACGCCACCGTCGCGTCACCCCACCTCCTCCGCCCCTTCCGGAAAGGAGCCGTCCCTGCTCGGGACGTGCTGAGCTGGCTTCTCGAACAGGCCCAAGGCGAGGTCGTCCATGAGGAACACCCGTACCTGACACTCGTTGCCGATCGATTGCGGGACGGGAACCTCTCGGAGCAAATCGTCCGACGGGTCCGTCGCGACGCGCCGCGCGACGGCGCCCGCCGCCGAGACGCGATTCGGCGAACGTACGAGGAGCTCGCCGACTGCCTGGACCGAAACGTCGTGTGGCCCGGCTGACGCGCGCTGCAGGCCACGTGGTCGTGACCTGCGAGCACGCATCGAACCGCGTCCCGGCGTCGCTCGGCACGCTGGGACTCGGTGCTCGATCGATAGCATCACATGTGGCATGGGATCGGGGAGCGCGAGCGGTGGCGACAGCGCTGGCGCGCCGGCTCGACGCGCCGGTGTATCACGGTCGCTACTCCCGCCTCGTGGCCGACCTGAACCGCAGCCGCCGTAACCCCAGGGTCATTCCGTCGGTGGCGTTCGGCATGTCCGTTCCCGGAAACCGCGATTTGACCGGCGAGCAACGGGAACGCCGTCTCACGCGGTACTACGACCCCTGGCGCGCCAACGTCGACGCAGCCATTGCCGACCGAGTCGCCCGCCGCGGTCGATGCCTGCATCTCAGCGTCCACTCGTTTGCACCGCAGCTTCGCGCCCACCAGCGCCGAGCCGATCTGGGGCTCCTGTATGACCCGTCGCGAGTCACCGAGCACCGCCTGGCTCGCGCCATCCGGACGGACTGCGTGACGCGTGGCGTGGTCGTGCGCATGAACTACCCCTACCGCGGCACTGCCGACGGGTTCACCACGCACTGCCGAAAGCGGTACTCGGCGCGCCGGTATCAGGGTATCGAGATCGAACTCAACCAGCGGTCTGTTGGAAGCCGTCAGACAGTCAGGGCCATACTCGACGCCATCGTCGGCATCGTGCAGGCCGAAGCGCGACCGGACGCCTAGAGGCTGTCCACCAGTTGCGGGGCCGCCGGGGCACCTCCCACGTGCCGCCAGAGAAACGTCGCCCGCGTCATGCGATCCTCGATGTCCTCGACGTAGCCCCAATAGGCGGAGCTTTCCACGCCGGGATGCCAACGACTTGGTCGCGGAAGGCTCGCCGCGAGCTGCGCGGCCTCGTGCTCGGTGAGGAACGCTGCCGACTTGCCGAAGTAGCGCCGCGCCGCGGCCTCGGCGCCGTACACGCCCGGGCCGAACTCCACCACGTTGAGGTAGATGTCGAGAATCCGCTGCTTGGACAGCGCCCGCTCCAGTTGTCGAGTGAGGACGACTTCCTTGAGCTTTCGTACAGGACTTCGGGAGGGCGAGAGCCAGAGGTTCTTGGCGAGCTGCTGTGTGATCGTGGACGCACCCCTTGGCGCTTCTCGGGACTCGAGGGCCTCCCGAAGGGCCACCTTGATCTCGGCAGTGGAGAACCCGTCGTGGGAGAAGAACTCCATGTCTTCGGCCGAGACCACCGCACGCTTGAGATGCGGGGAGATGGCGTCGCCGGGAACCCACCGCCACTCCACTCGATCCGACTGGCCCGCCGCTCGCCGTTGCGCTCGGTAGCGGTCGATGAACGCCGTCGTTTCGGGGTTGGCGCGGGCCAGCGCGGCAACGTCGGGCCAGGACACGACCTCGATCACCCCCCAAACGGCGACGGCGATCAGGCCAACGACGAGAGCACCGAGCGCCAGACTACGCCACCGCGACGGGGGCCTCCGGCATTGCGACGTCAGGGACGACCGGCTCGGTGCGTGCCACGAACAGGGCAGCCGTCAGGTCGCCGGCCACGTTGAGGGTCGTGCGACACATATCCAGGATGCGGTCCACACCCAAAATGATAGCGATACCTTCGGCCGGGACGCCAACCGTGGCGAGCACGACCATCATGAGTGGCAAGGAGCCGCCGGGAACTCCGGCCGTGCCCACGGCGGTGAGCACCGACAAGACCAACACGACTACCTGCTGTGCGAGAGTCAAGTCGACACCAAAGACCTGCGCGAGGAACAGCACAGTCACCCCCTCGTACAGGGCCGTGCCGTTCATGTTCATCGTCGCGCCGAGCGGCAGCACGAATCCCGCAATGGTGGGCGGGACGCCAAGCTGATGCTCGGCCACGGCAATCGTGGTCGGGAGCGTGGCATTGCTGGAGCTGGTCGAGAAGGCCGTGATGAGGCTCGTCCGGCTTCGATGCCAGAACTCGATGGGATTCATGCCGCCGAACACCCGAACAAGCAGCGACAGGTTCACCCCCGCATGGATCAGGAGACCCACGACGACCACCACCACGTACCAGCCAAGCTCGCCCAGGAGATGCCACCCGAAGCGCGACGTTACCCCGAAGATGAGCGCGAAGACACCATACGGCGCGAGCTTCATGGCGAAGTCGATGATCACCATGACGACATCGGCCAATGCCCCGACGACACCGAGCATCGGTTGGGCGCGATCGTTGGGGAGCCGGATCAACGCCGCGCCGAAGACGAGCGCGAAGAAGATCACCGCCAGCATATCCCCCGCAGCGGCAGCCTGCACGGGATTGCGCGGGATCATGTTGACGAACGTGCTCACACCGAATCCCACACCGCCTCCCACTTGCATGCCCTCCGCCTGACCCCGATAGGTCGCCAGCAGGTCCTCGCGCGTGGCCTGGTCGATCCCTCCTCCCGGGTCGAGCACGCTGACCAGTACGAGGCCCACCACCGTGGACAGCGCCGTGGATGCCAGGAAGTACGCCAACGTCTTCACACCGATACGGCCGAGCCGACCGACGTTGCCGATCCCGGCGACGCCCAGGGTGAGTGAGGCGAACACCAGCGGCACGACCGTCATAAACAGCATCCGCAGGAACACCTGGCCCACGGGGTTGGCCACGTTCGTGTTTACCCAGACGAGCCACGTGGCACCGCCGGCCGCCGCGTTCACCGCGGTACCGCTAAGTGCCCCGGCTAGGAGGCCCACGACGATCTTGGTGTGGAGCTTCACGGGCGACACGCCGTCATTCGCCGTCCTCGCCGGCTGGCGGCGTTCGTAGCGCCATGAGGAAGAACTTCCCCGCGAAGAACAGCACGATCCCCCACGTCAGCCCCAACATGATCCAGGCCGAGAGCGTCATTGCACCACCTTGGCCTTGCGGCGCCACGCAAGCCAGACTAGAAAGCCACACCCCACGAACACGATGAGAAGGAGGAATCGTGTCATGTCCTGCACGAATCCGTGGGTGAACCGTCCGTTGGCATCGAGCCACTGGTAGCCGCGGTCCCCGACGTGGAGGACCTTCCCAACCACGCTATCGGCCGCGAACGGCCAGCCCTCTCCTGCGAAGACCGATCGCACTGCGTCTCCCCAGCGGCCCGCTGGCTTCAGGATGGCGCCCACGAAGACGGTCAGGATGAACATCGGCGTCACGTACCGGATCACCAGGCGGAAGACCGTGGGGATGCGTATGTCCGCCCCTCGCGTGATCTCCGCCCAGCCCCGGTCGATGCCGAAGATCCACGCGAAGATGATCGCTTCGCCGAGCGCGAAGAGCACCAGTGCGAACGTCCCACTCCAGAAGTCGAATTCGTCGAACGCGCCGCCCGGATAGAGCCACACGCACACGAATCCCAGGCCCAACGTCGCGACCCCGAACGCCGCAGCGGATCGGGTGCGCCGCATCCCGAACTCGTCTTGCAGAAACGCGAGTATCGGCTGACCCATGGCGAGTGAGGAGGTGATCCCGGCAAAGAACAGCAGGCCGAACCACAACGCACCGGCTATGGGCGCGAACCACCCCCACTGGTTGAACAGCGCGGGAAGGGCGAGGAACCCGAGGCCGAACCCCGAGCCTCCCGCCGTGGCCGCCTGCACGGCGTTGAGACCCAGATACGCCGTCGCCACCGGAATCAGAATGGATCCGCCGAGGATCACCTCGACGAACTCGTTCATCCAGCCGGCGGACGACGCGTTCAAGGCAATGTCCTGATCGCGCGCCAAGTACGCCGCGTAACAGTGGATGGATCCCATGCCCACCGACAGCGTGAAGAAGACCTGCCCCGCCGCGGCGAGCCACGTACTGGGATCCACCAGCCCCGTCACCTGGGGCTGCCATACGAAGTTGAGGCCCACGAGCGGGCTCTGCACCACGCCCGGATCCTCAGGAGTGAGCGTCAGGGCTCGCACCGCCAGGATGCCGGCAAAGAGCAGCAGGAGTGGCATTCCGATCTTGGCGGCAATCTCGATGCCCTTCGCCAAGCCGCGGGAGAGAATCCACACATTGAGGCCGAGGGTGACCAGGAACCACCACACCGCTTCCCCAGGGATCGCCGTGACCCGCCCGGCTTCCATCCCGAGGTACCGTGGGAAAAACTCCGTCGGCACCACCGATCGGAACGTGCCGACGAGCGAGTGCCACACGTAGGCGAGGGTCCAACTCTCGATGTAACAGTAGTAGGCCGCGACCGTGAGGTTGGTGAACAACCCGAACACGCCCACGTACTTGAGCCACCGGGCGCGCCCTAATCGATCGAACATTCCCGGCGGCGAATGGTGACCGAACTGCCCGCCGTGTCGGCCTATCGCCCACTCCACCCAGAGGAGTGGGATGCCCATGAGCACGAAAGAGACGAGGTAGGGAAGGAGAAACGCACCGCCGCCGTGCTGCGCTGCTTGGGCCGGAAACCGCAGGAAGTTCCCGAGTCCGACGGCGTTGCCCGCCATCGCCAGGATGAGCCCGACCCTGGTACCCCAGCGATCTCGACTGGACACGACCCAAACGTCTTTCCGCCCGGCGGAAGCGGGCCGCACATGGAAGGCCACAAGTCTACGGGGGGCGAGATGGAAGTCAATGGGGCTCCCGTCCATGTTGGCGTTCCTCGCGCCGCGAGATCGGCGTGGGATATATTGCCCGTTCCATCCCACCAGGAGCCGTGCCATGGGCGCCCCCGTCGTGCACTTCGAGTTGTGGTCGCAGCACCCCGACAAGCTTGCTGCGTTCTACCGCCAGGCATTCGACTGGGACATGAACTTCCTGGAGCAGATGAACTACCACCTCATCGAAGCAGGCGAAGGGGGGATCGGTGGTGGGATCATGAAGCCCCAACAGGGCCCCTGGCCCGGGAACATGGCCTTGTACATCAGCGTGGACGACATCGAGAAGTACAAGGCACGCGTACTCGAGGCGGGTGGGAAGGTCATCGTGGAACGACAGGAAGTGCCGGACGTCGGCACGTTCGCCCTGTTCGCCGATCCCGACGGACGCGTGCTGGGCATCTGGCAGCAGTAGCGCCCCAACGGGCGAGCGTTGGGCTCTCGCTATCGGCCGGAGGTCGCCACAATTCCGGCCGCCGTGCCGGCCACGGCGATCGCCGTGCGCACCGCATCCGTCAGTTCCTTGGTGGCCTGCCCCTCCGCGCTCTGTGCCGTGAGGCGCTCGAGCCGCTGCTTTCGATCCTTGAGCCGCTTCTTGTCGAACACGTGAGCGAGCACCCCGGTCGCGTGGGTGAGCGCCACCAGCACCGCGGTCCGCGTGTCCACGTCGGCGGAGTAGGAGAAGATCACCTGCTTCAACCGCTTCACCAGTTCCCGCCTCGGCCTGCCGTCGCGCTCCGGATACACTGTATGCGGAAACACGAAGAGCACCTTGGTATCGATACTCCGCAGAATTCCTTGCTTCACGAGCCCTTCGGCCACCCGCGACTTGAGTCGCCGCAGACCGGCGAACCTGGTGATCCACGTCTTCGGCGGCACCGGCCGCTTCGCGGTCGCGACCATCGTCAGACACTCGTCCAGCACGGGATCGCCGACAGTGCGGCGCTCGATCACCGTCACCAGCTGCTTGCCATCTTCCTCCTCGACCGCTAGCCGTCGTTCGAGCAGCAGCTCTGCGAGCACCGCCGCAGCGACGACGAACCGGAATTGGAGGCCCGTGTACGGTGTGCCCTTCCTCCGGTCGAGCGCCAGCAGCATGACTTCCTCGTAGAGGAACAGCGGCCTGCGTTCCATCATGGATCCGTTTCCCCCCCAAAGCGCACGGTGGTGATACGTCCTTCCGGCCCAACCAGCCACCCCACCGAGGGGCCGGCAAAGCCGAGCCCCCAGTAGGCGAGCGTGTCCAGCGGCAGCCACCGCTCGCCGAAATCGAGCGAGTAGCTGGCGCCACCCGGACCAACCGCCACCAGGATCCGCCGCTCGGCACCGGGAACGGCCGCGACACCGTACACCGCGCCCTGAAACGAGGGGCTTCCCCCCGGGCGCCAGAAGTGGCCACCGTCCGTCGTCACGGCGACTCTCGCAGAATCGGCGAGGGGCCGGCCGATCTCGCCGCCCGCCACCGCACCATGACGTGGATCCGCGAAGGCCACCGAGGTGATCCCGGCCGCTTCACCCGCCACGATCGGTGTCTCGGCAGCGGTCCACGTACGTCCACGATCCACCGTTGCAAGCACTCGTGCTCGCGCGGCGTTGCCGGTCCCGATCCACCCCGTGTCTTCCCCACCCGCCATCGCACAGGTTCCGCTCGCGGCGAACCCTCCCTCACCGGGGAGAGCCGCAGGGATGCTTTCGGGCGGTACCGGTGTCCATCGCTCCCCATCTTCGGTACGCATGATGATGAACTGCCCGTCCACCGCGTCACTGAACGCGAAACCGTGGGAGCCGTTCCAGAAATCCAGGCAGTCGAAGAAGGCGCGCGGCTCGCCACTCATGAATTGGAGCGTCCAGGTGCCGCCCCCGTCGGTCGTCCGGTAGATGCGTGACCGCTCACCTAGACCGGCACTCAACAGATAGGCCGTATCGGCGCTCACCGCATGAAGGTCGCGAAACTCGAGTGAGTCGGCTCCGGGCACGACCCCCGAGACCCAACTGGCACCGCCGTCGAGCGTGCGGGCGTAGGTCCCGGCGACGCCGCTCACCCAGGCCACGCGTGAGCTGACCACACTCACGGCCTGGAGTCGCGCCCGGGTGTCGAGCTGGTGTGTCGTGGTCACCGGCACCGATGGACCGTCCGCTGCGCATCCCGCGATCCCTGCAAGCAGGACGACGGTCGACATCCGCCGCCCTCGGTACATCGCGCACGTCCAAACCCGTCCGGAGCCCGGAGTCATGGGCTCAAAGGTAGCGCACGCGCCTGCCTCGGACCTCGACCTTGCGGCCATTGGTTCGGGCCCGTACGTGTTGAGACTCGCGCACAGGAATGCCAGTTCGGGGCCCTACACAGGTGCTAAATTCATACAGGACATCGTGTTGAATCAAGTTTGACTCCTGACAATCATCTTGAGTCACCCAGAAGCCACCGCCAAGATGCCGAGCTCATTCTACCTCCGTCTGTTCGGGCCACCGGCGCTGATGCACCATCGGCGCGGTGAGCTTCGGTTCCGCACACGCAAGCAGGTGGCATTGCTCGCCTATCTCGTACTCGAGGGGCGCGACCGGGCGCTGCCGCGCGAAGAGCTGGCTGATCTGCTATGGCCCACGGTTCCAGCCCACCTGGGCCGGCACTCGCTGTCGCAGGGGCTCAGCGCGATGCGGGAGCGGCTGGGGCCACACGTCGTGAATCGCGGCGGCCGTACCGTACGTCTCTTGGGGGCGGTCGCGAGCGAGTTGGAGGTGCTCACCGACGGGGGCCACATCGAGGGCACCGATCTCGATCGACCGCTGCTTGGCTTGGAGGATGTCGGCGGTGCGGCGTTCGGGCATTGGGTGGATCGGACTCGTGAGCGTCTTCGTCGCGCGGCACGCGAGGCGTTGGCGAGCGAGCT
>CAYGCN010000095.1:0-12289 GCA_964348385.1 uncultured Gemmatimonadaceae bacterium | reverse complement strand
GTCGCGCCGGGTCGTACCGACCCAGATGGCGCAGCGCCGCGAGAAACCCGTCCTGGGCAGCATCGTCGGCGTCGTCCGGGTCCCCCAGGATCGTCCGAGCGAGGCGGCGTGCCTGCGGTGAGTAGCGGCTCACCAGTTCCCCGAACGCCTGTCGATCACCCGCGTGGGCGAGTGCCGCCAGCTCGGCATCCTTCATATGATCCATACGCGCGGCCCGGACGGCTCGTTGAGGGTCGCCGACCTCGGCCGGCCTCAGCCGCCGCCGAGGCCGAGCCGGTCCTCGACCGGCCGTAGCGCCTCGATTACGAACTGCACGTGCTCCTCGAACGGCACCTCAAGCTCCTCGGCACCCTCCCGCACCTCGTCCCGATTCACGCCGCGGGCGAATGCCTTGTCCTTGAGCTTCTTCTTTACGCTCTTCACCTCGAGGTCGGCGAGGCTCTTCGACGGACGGACGAGGGCGCAGGCGGTGAGAAACCCGCACAACTCGTCCACCGCGAACAGGGTCTTCGCGAGCTGCGACGTCCGAGGCACCCCGGTGTACGAGGCGTGGCCGAGGATGGCCTCGAGCATCGGCTCGGGGACCCCTCGCTCCCTGAGAAGCGCGACCCCGAAGGACGGATGCTCCTCGGTCGGGGAGTGGTCCGGGTTGGGGTATCGTTCGTAGTCGAAGTCGTGCAGAATCCCCACGGTTCCCCAGACCTCCTCGTCCTCCCCGAACTTTCGAGCGTAGGCCCGCATCGCCGCCTCGACAGCATACATGTGCTTCCGAAGCGCATCGGACTCGGTGTACTCGTGCATCAATGCCAACGCCTCTTCGCGGTTCATCAGGTCTCTCCCAGCCAACGTTCTCGCCAGCGTTCGAACACGATCAGGGGCCAAAGTGCCCGGCCGTGGTCGGCCCGGCCGGCACGATGCTCGGCCAAGAGACCCGCGACCAGTCCGCCGTCAAAGAGCCCCACGGCATCGAGGCGGTCCCGCGCGAGCACGCGGTCGGCTTCGGCACGGAGCCCGTGATTGATCCATCGGGCCACCGGAACGCTGAGTCCCCGTTTCCACCGTCGCACGAGGCCCGCGGGCAGGTACCGGTCCGCCACCCGCTTCAAGAGCCACTTCGTCTCGAGGCCACGAACCTTGAACTCGGACGGAAGCCCAAGGGCAAACTGCACCAGGTCTCGATCCAGATAGGGCGAGCGGGCCTCCAACCCCCACTGCATGGTTGCTCGATCGACCTTGGTCAGCAAATTGTCCGGAAGATACGTCCGGTAGTCGCGAAGCATCATCGCATTGAGCAGATCCTCATGTGATCGCTGCGTGCCACTCGAGGTGCTGACCGCTGCGGCTCCCGGCGCGACTTCGGGAGGGAGCCCGGTGCCGAACCACGCCCGATGACGCTCGTACGGGGCGTCGGTCGCGTGACGCACGAATCGCTTGAGCAGGAACTCCACGGTCACCTTGCGCGGTGATGCGGGGAGCGCCTCGACAGTGGACGCGATGAATCGGCGGAAGGCGACCGGCAGGGTCGCGTACCGGTCTGCAAACCGGTGACCGAGGTAGGTCGGGTACCCGCCGAACAACTCATCCGCTCCTTCACCGCTCAGGACCACACCGACGTGCTCGCGAGCCACGCGGGCAAGAAGGTAGGTCGGGAGCCACGCCGGATCGGCAATCGGTTCGGCGAGACCCTCGATCAAGGCATCGAAGGCGCGGGCGAGGTCTGGTTCGCCCACCCCGACCGTGTGATGCCGGCTGCCGATGACGGCAGCGAGGTCACGGGCCGGCCCGCGTTCGTCGAACGACATCTCGGTGAAGCCCACAGTAAACGTGTGGAGTTCTCGACTTGGCCGAGCGCGGCCTGCGAGTGCCGCGAGCATCGCCGAGTCGATACCACCGCTGGTGAACACGCCGACGGGAACATCCGCGGCCATTTGACGACCGACCGCGGACGTCAACAGGCTGTGCAGGCGATGTTCGGCCTCGTCCGCCGTCATCGGCGTCGCCTCCACCGTCTCGGGGTGCCAGTAGCGTTGCACGGTCATCCCCTCACTACCGGCAGTGACCGTCGTGCCTGGCTCGACGCAGCCGATGTCCTGGATGAGCGTTCGCGGCGCACATGCGTATCCCAGGCGCACGTAATCGCGAAGAGCTTCCGGATCGACCGCCGGTCGCTCGGGCCGCACGGCGAGCAAGGGGCGCACTTCGGATGCGAACCAGAGCTCGCGTCCGACCCGACTGTAGAAGAGTGGCTTCTCGCCCGACCGGTCGCGGGCCAGGAGGAGTCGCCCGCGGCGGACATCCCACACGGCAATGGCGAACATGCCGTCAAGGTCGTCGATGGCGTCGAATCCGCGCTCGAGAAGGAGGGGAAGCAGGGCTTCGACATCGGAGCGGGATCGGTATGGGTACGTGGGAAACCGGGCGCGCAGGGCGGCGGCGTTGTAGATCGCCCCGTTGCAGGTGACCCACAGCGTGTGCTCGGGGTCTGTGAAGGGCTGCGCGGCCTCTGATCGCAGATCGGTGATGCGCAGCCGTTCAGCGCCGAGCGCAGCCCGCTCGGAGCGCCGGATCCCGTGGTCGTGAGGACCGCGATGCCGCAGCAGCTGGCCCAGCGTCTCCATGGCTGCGGGCGCGATGAGTGGTGGGACGCCCAGCGTCACCATGCCGTAGATGCCGCACATATGAGGAAAAGCCTAGTGGGTTCCCCGCGTCGATGAGAGAGCCCTCCCTACGCCATCGGAGTGGTGGTCACTGGCCAGACGATCGGCACCGCACGGCCCGTACGCTGCGTACTTACGCGTTTCGACGATCAAGGGCAGCTGCTCCTCCAGAACGGCCCTCGAAACGGCCTCAGCGCTCACGACGAAGATCCTCGGCCGGGTGCAAGCGTTGAGCGCCTCTCTCCACCAATCTCCGTCTCGGAGCGTCGTGTTGCGCATCCGTCGCAGCGTTCCGAAATGACGAATGACATAATTGCTCGTGAGTTCCGAGCCGTCGCGCGTGGCGAGGGTGATGGGTCGACCGAGATAGAACGGCAACGAAGGCGGGAAGGCCTCGACGCCGACGATCTCCGTCCCGTCACTGCCGATGTGCGCGATGGCCGTCGCGAGAGTCTGCGCCGATCGATCGTTACCGATGGCCTTCATGAGTCCCGTGCTGGCGAACGGGATCGCGGCGACCGGGAGGCTCAACGCCAGGAGAACGGCCCCCCGGTGGGAGGCGGTGACCCAGGCGAGTGCTGACGCGACACCGCAGACCAGTCCGAGGACCAGTGCCGTCCGAGGGATGTGCGCGGCGACCTCGCCGGACGCGGCAGGGATCCAAGTGGCGATCGTCTTGTGCGTGACGAGGAACAGCACCCCGATCCCCGCAAGGAGCAGGGCCGTCGGCCGCACACCGGGAAGCCGTCCGACCGCACCGTGCCAGCCCGCACTCACCAGTAACGCGACGGCTGGAAGCAGCGGCAGCACGTATTGCGGCCGCTTGGACTGCGACAGCGTGAAGAACAGGAGTGGCACCAGGATCCACAGTCCGAGGTACACGAGGCGTGGATCGGGCACGCCGTCACTCGCGCGAGTTCGTCCGCGCAGTCCCGCGACCGCGGTCGCGATCCACGGCAGGGCTGCTGCCGGCAGGATGGCGAGGAAATACCAGAAGGGCCCGGTGCGACCGAGTTCGGGTGTGGCGAGCCGACGAGCGGTTTCCGTTACGAGCGCGTAGCGGAGAAACCCGGGCATCTCCCGAGAGACGGCGAACACCCAGGGCAGCACGAGCGCCACGCAGAGCAGAACGGCAACCGGCTCGAAGATGGCTCGCGCGGCACCGCGCCACACCGCGAACGGCAGGACCACCATCAGCGGGAGCGCAATGGCAATCGGTCCCTTGGTGAGAACGCCGAGGCCGATCGCTCCCCACGCGAGTGCCGGCCACCAGGTGAACGGGCGCGGCGATCGACGGTCACGGGGTGGAGCGCGACTCGCCTCGACAGCACGATAGAAGGCGACCAGAGCCAGAACCACCCACAGCGTGAGTGCGCTGTCGAAGATGACGGTGCGCGCGTAGGCGAGGGTGAGCGGCATCGCAGCCGTGGCGATCGCGGCAATCCACGCACTGTCGAGGTCGTAGAGGTGCGTGGCAAACAACCCGACAATGACAAGTGTCGCGATGGTGAATAGGAGGGGTGGAAGCCGTGCCGCCAGCGGTGTCGCTCCGAGGATCTCCATGCTCACGGCGCTGGCGGCGAAAAACAGCGGCGGCTTGTCGAGGTAGGGGACGCCGTTCAGGTGGGGAAGCGCCCAGTCGTGCGTGACGGTCATCTCGCGGGCGACTTCGGCGTTACGCCCCTCGTCCGGGTCGAGAAGCGCGTAGCCGTCGAGATGGAACACGAAGCCGGCGAGCACGACCACGCAGGAGGCGACCACCCAGGCGCCTCCCAACCGGGGAGATGGTGGCACGATCAAGAGGACGGTGGCTGCTTCGGCGGCTGTGCGCCTGGACTCTGCGCCACAGTGATGGGAATCTCCGTTCGCACGTCGTCGTCGACCAGGATGTCGAAGTGGTACTTTCCGGGATGAGGAAACGGAACGTCGAACACCAGGACGGTCCCCGCAGCAATCTCGACGACCCCGGCCGGGGGTTCGTTGAAGTTGACCGTGCCGTCGCCGTTGAGAATCTCCTTGCCCGCGTCGTCCACTAAACGGATCCGAACGGTGTGCTCGCCGATTTCGGTGCGGCGTCCCTTGAGATGCAACACCAGATGGAGCCGCGGATGGACGGCGGGGAACTGACCGACCCAGATGTGGGAGAAGATGCCCAGAATGGAGAGCTTGCCGTACTGGTCGATGATGGCGTAGTCGCACACCGTCGCGAGATCGATCTGCATCCCCGTCTTCCTCCCTGACGTTTCGCCGTCGACGTCAACCTATCGCAAATGTCCGGAGCGTCGTCGTCAACTCCTCAGGCGTTGCGGCCGGTGCCGCGCATTGCAGACCCGAACAAACGTAGGCGCGTGGGAACGAACCGTCGAGCATGCCGCGGAGCGGTGCGGGGAGCCGGTCGGTGCGCCCACCGGGCGCCAGCCAACGCAGGACTCTGCGCGGTCGATAGCTGGTGCGTGCTGCGTGCAGCAGCCCGCGCGTAGCGGGATCATCCGGCCCGACCACAACCACGTGCGTCTCCGGCATGACCGCCCAGTCGATGGCGCGGAGCAAGGTGGCGCCGAAGATCGACAGGTCGGCGGCCGCTCCGGAGATGCTGCCGAGCAGCTCGTCGCGACGCGTCCGCCAGATTTCGGCATCGGTGTGTGCGTGCAGCCGCGCGAGCACGATGCCGGCTGCGCCGTTCGGCGAGGGCGTTGGCGCGTCTTGAATGGGAAGGATCTCCTGTGTGAGGAATCCCGCGCCGTGCCGCGTCCTCGCCGTATCTCTCAGCCCACCCGTCTCCGAGCGAAACATGTCCCACACGTGGGTCATGAGCGCCTCGGCGCGCGTGAGCCATCGGTCGTCGCCCGAGACCTCGAACGCGTCGATGGCCCCGGCGGCCGCCTGAACCTGGTCGTCGAGGAGGCCGCCCACCTCGCCCACCAGCGCGTGTGCCAAACCGGGACCCGTGCCGTGGACTGCCTCCCGAAAGATCCGCTCCAAGGTCGCCAGCGCATGTCGCTCGAGCTCCGGCCGATCGAGCACGGCCGATGCCTCGAGCATGGCGGACGCCATCATGGCGTTCCAGGCCGTGTAGATCGTCGTGTCGACGAACGGCGCAGGCCGCGCATGTCGCGCGCGACGGAGCTTCTCGCAACCCGAATCGAGGAACCGCCGTACGTCGTCAGGTGAACGCTTCAGGATGTCGGCGATTTCATCGACCGGCGTTGCGGCCCACAACACGTTGCGTCGGGGGTCGTGGCGCATCTCGCCCGTCTTCTCGATGTCGAACCGCTGTCGTACCACCTCCAACTCGTCTGCATCGAGATGACGTCCCGCCTCGTCCAGCGTCCAGGTGAAGTAGTCGCCGTCATCGTCCAGGCCCACATCGGCATCCTGGGAGGCGTAGTAGCCTCCCGCCGGATCGGCCATGGTTTCCATCGTCCAGGTGACCACCCCGTCGATCACGTCGCGATACCGCGCACCGGATGGATCGGCTATCTCGAGACCGGGTGTCGTTTCGGCGTGGACGTAGGCCTTCAGTAGTTCCGCATTGTCGTACAGCATTTTTTCGAAGTGCGGCACGATCCATTGCGCATCCACCGAATACCGATGAAACCCTCCGCCGAGATGGTCACGGATCCCACCGCGTGCCATGCCGTCGAGTGTCCCGACCACAATGGCCGCAAGCGATGGCTCCCGGGTGTCGAACCAGCGGGTGAGCAGGAAGTCACACGCACCCGGATGCGGGAACTTCGGCTGCGAGCCGAAGCCGCCGTTCCGGGCGTCGGCGAGGCGGGCCATCCCCTCGGCGGCCGTCGCGAGGACTGCAGGACTGAGGTTTCCTGGGCGGACATCACCCCGGTGCAGCGTCAGGTGCCGACTGATCTCGGCGGCCTGTTGCCGAGCGTCGTCGGGACGTTCTCGATACAGCCGCGCAAGACTGGTCAGGAGCGTCGGGAAACCCGGACGTCCGTACCGATTGTCGGGAGGGAAATACGTGCCCCCGTAGAAGACCGAGCCATCCGGTGTGAGGAATGCCGTAAGCGGCCAGCCACCCTGTCCGGTGAGAAGTTGAACCGCGCGCTGGTACCGTGCATCGACGTCGGGTCGCTCGTCCCGATCCACCTTGACGCAAATCCACTCGCTGTTCAGGAGACCCGCCACCGCCGGGTCTTCGTAGGACTCGCGATCCATGACGTGACACCAGTGACACCACACCGCACCGATATCGAGGAGGATTGGCTTGTTTTCCGCCTTGGCATGCTCGAACGCCTCCTCACCCCAGGGATACCAGTGGACCGGCTGGTCTTTGGCGGAGCGGAGGTACGCGGAAAGCTGGTCGGCCAGGCGATTGGTCATCGCATTCCCCGGCGGGTGTGGGATCCGTCAGTCGTGTGCGAGGAGCATCAAGGCGGCACGGCTCAGCAACTCGACGGCGACGGGCAACGCCGCCTCATCCAGATCGAAGCGTGGCGAGTGGTGCGGCCGATCGGTGCCCTTGTCCGCGTTGCCGCACCCGACGAAGGCGTAGCATCCCGGTACCCGTTCCAGGAAGAAGGCCATGTCTTCAGCGGCCATCGTGCGGTAATCCGATCGGATCTGGTGGCGTGACAAGAAGGTCGCGGCCGCCTCGGTCATCCGTGACGCAACATCCGGATGGTTCACGGTGGTCGGGTACAACCGTTCGTAATGCACCGCGGCCGATGCACCGGCGGCGGCCGCAATGCCCGTCGTCAGGTCCTCCACCAGATGCGGCACCCGATCGCGGAACTCGGCGCTGTAGGTGCGGACCGTGCCCCCGAGTTCGGCCGATTCCGGGATCACGTTGTGTGTGGTCCCGGCGCGAAGTCGCGTGACGCTGACGACGGCCGGTTGCGCGGGATCGCGACGACGCGACACGATGGTCTGCAAAGCGGTCACGATCTCGGCGGCGACGACAATCGGATCCACCGTCTGGTGTGGCGCCGCGGCATGCCCGCCGCGTCCGGTGATCTCGATCGTGAAGGTGTCGACGGACGCAAACACGGGCCCCGGGGTGATGGCGACGGTTCCCGTCGGCAGATCGCTCCACAGGTGAATCCCGATCGCGGCGTCAACACGCGGATTCTCCAGGACGCCGTCGCGGATCATCGCCGCCGCTCCTGCGCCGCCTTCCTCCGCCGGCTGAAACGCGAGCTTGACTGTACCTCGGGGCGAGAGACGAGCCAGGCGGGCGGCAACCGCGAGTCCCACCGCCATGTGACCGTCGTGTCCGCACGCGTGCATCACACCGGGCGTCGTGGAGGCGAATGGGAGGCCCGTTTCTTCGCCGATCGGGAGGCCGTCCATATCAGCCCTGATCAATATCGATCGCCCACTGCCTGTACCCTCCAGCATGCCCACGACGCCGGTGCGTCCCACGCCCGTCGTGACCGCGTAGCCCAGATGCTGCAGCCGTTCGGCGATGTACGTGGCCGTCCGCTCCTCCTGGTATCCTAGCTCGGGATGTTGGTGGAAGTACCGGCGATCGGCGATGAGCCGCTCGAGATCGATCGGAGGCAACCGGAGCTGACTCATTGTCCCGAGGGGCAGAACTCGCTCACCGGGCAGATCTCGCACTTCGGCTTCCGCGCCGTGCAAATCTCGCGTCCGTGCAGGATCAGGAGATGCGGGAACAGCGTCCAATCCTTCTTGGGGACGATCTTGATCAGATCCTGCTCAATCTTCACCGGATCGGCCTTGTTGGTGAGCTTGAGCCGGTTCGAGATCCGCTTGACATGCGTGTCGACCACCACACCCTCATCGATCCCAAACGCGTTCCCGAGCACGACATTGGCGGTCTTGCGTCCGACCCCGGGAAGCGCCGTGAGTGCTTCCATCGAAGCCGGAACCTCGCCGCCGTGCCGCTCCACGAGCGCCTGGGCCATGCCCAGGATTGACTTCGTCTTGTTGCGGAAGAACCCGGTGGACTTGATCTCCTGCTCGAATTCCGCCGGGTTGGCATTCGCATAGTCCTCGGCGCTCCGGTACTTCGCGAACAACTCCTTGGTGACCATGTTCACACGCGCGTCCGTGCACTGCGCGCTCAGGATGGTGGCCACGAGGAGCTCCAGCGGATTGGTGTGCTCGAGCGCTGTGGAGGCCTGGGGATACCGTGCCGACAGCTTCCGGATGATCGGTTTGATGCGATCCTTGGCCGTGGCGAGTGTGAGCCGGGGTCGGGGCTTGGGCATAGATGGAGCGGTGAAGGTGACTGATCGAAGATAGGTTCCCTGCACCGGGAAGGTCAGCGATGCTACCACGTGCCTCGACGACCGCTCACCCGGCGCCGAGCGCCAATCGCGTCAGGTACAGCAACTCGCCGGTCGTCGACACGGATTTGAGTCCCGCGGCCTCGCCACCGTCCAGGGTCGACGCAAACGCGGGACGAATCACTTCCGAGTCGATCGTCGCGACGTCCGCCGCAGGAACCGACAAGGTAACCTGACTGAAGCCAGGTCGGTCGGCGCGGAGGCCAAGCACGGCGAGCACCGAGATCTCGCGGCCGTGGCCACCTTCGGCGACGAAGACCCCGTCAAGCGGCTCATGGGGCTCGTCGGGGCCGATTCGTGCCCAGAACCAGCGCTCGGGAAGCCGGAGATAGCAGGCGCCATGGGGCACTTGGGGCACGTCGTGACTCGGATGCTCCAGCAGGTCCTGCAGGCGGTCACGCGCGACGGGAACGACATGACGGCCGGCGTCCCAGAAGCGGTAGGCGACGTAGAGCGCATTCAGGTACTCGGCGGCCGCCTCCGGGTCCCGCTCGATCAGACCGGGGTCCTCGATCTCGCCGACTAGGTGTTGGACCGAACGCAGCGCGCCGAACTGGGACCGGTCGGCGGTATCGCGTACCTCCGTCTCGGCGTCCCGGCGGATCTCCGGAAATCGATCGGAGGCGAGGACGCCGAACGCGTGGGTGAAGGCGTCAAGCCGCGTCACGGGGAACGCGGTAGGAAATCGTCGAGCGTTCGGAAGAACGTGTCGAATTCCTCGACGTGAGGCACGTGTCCCGAGTCTTCCAATACCGCGATTCGCGCGTCGCACAGGGCGTGCGCCACCTGCTCCGCGGCCTCGAGTGGGATGGGATCATGGCGTCCGTGAATCACCAATGCCGGGATGCACAGCTCGGCGAGCTCGTCGAGCTCGGCGCGGAGATCGCTGTTGGCGATACTGTCCCACACGGCCTCCTGCGTCCTGCCGGTGACGCGAAACGGCGTCAGGTCCCGTGCCCGCTCCGGATCTTTGAAGTATCCAGCGACGGCAAGCTCGAACGCCCGCCGCTGATATGCATCCGGGTCGTGATGACGCAGCCGCGATTGCCGTAGCTCCTCGCGACCCAGCATGATCTCCGGCTGGGCCTGGCGCTCGGCAAAGCGGCGTTGAAACTCACGTCGCTGCTCGCCGTCGAGCGGAGCGGGTGCGACGAGCGCCAAGCGGCCGACACGATCCGGGTAGGTTGCGGCGTACAGCAGCGCCAGCGCCCCACCCCAGGAGTACCCGAGCAGCGTGGCGGGCTCGAGAGACCAGTGATCGATCAGAGCGTTCAGGTCCTCCACGTGCTCACGCCAGCCCACCGGCACGTCCCTGGCGACGGGCGACCGCCCTCCGCCCCGCTGATCGTAATAGTGCAGACAGCGACCATGGGCCAGGGTGTCAAACTGCGGCAAGAGATAGTCGTGGTGGGCACCGGGTCCGCCGTGCAGGACGACCACCTCGGGACCGTTCCCCACGGTCCGCGCGTACAGGTCGACGCCATCGACTGCGATTCGCTCTTCGACCGGCTGCAGATGCGGCTCTGTCACAGGAGCACTGCCAGCGCGTCGGCCACCTCCGTCACCGCAGCCTGTTCGGCGTCGGAGAACCCCTGCGGCACATCACTATCCACATCGATCTGCCCGAGGATCTCCTCGTGGCGACGGATCAGCACCACCAACTCGGACTTGGTTTCGACGCTGCAGGCGAGGTATCCGTCGGCCTGACTCACGTCGGGCACGTTGAGATCGCGGGCTTCGGCCACCGCTTGGCCGCAGATGCCGACCCCGACGGGAATCTGCGTGTGCCTGGTCGGCCGGCCTTCGAACGCCTCGAGCTTGAGCAGGTCAGCGTGCAGCATATAGAGGTAGACGCCCGTGTACGGCGGACCGGCGGCGTGCATTCTGGTCGCTACGAGCTGCAGCAACTCCTGGCGCGATGCATCCCGGCAAAAGGCACCCTGGAGCGCCCGCACGATTGGTCCGGCCTTGAGAACCGCCGCGGCCATGCTATTTCAGAGTTGCGACCGTCTCCCGACGCTCGCCCTCGCGCAGAAAGAGGATCGTCACCGTATCACCGGCCTTGTAGGTCGTCAGGGCCGTCTGCAGTCCGTAGATGTCCTTGACCTCGACATCACCGATACGAAGTATCACGTCGCCCGCCTGGAGCCCTGCCTCGTCGGCGGCCGTCCCGGCTCGGACGGCTTGGATGCGCATGCCCTCGCCGGGGGTGACCATGTCCGGGACCGTGCCAAGCGACGCGCGGGGTCCTGCAGTACGCTCCGGCCGCGCAACCGCGACGTAGGTCATCTGCTCCGGCCGCGTCGCCATCGCCCAGACGAGATCGGATGCTAGGGTCACGATGTCGACGATGCCATCGACGTTGATCTTCTCCCAATCGTCCGTCGGGGTGTGGTAGTCGGCGTGGAGGTTCGTGTAGAAGTGGAGGACGGGCATCTCTTTGCCGTAGAACACCGCATGGTCGCTGCTGCCCCACGGATCGTCCTGCTTCACGAGGTTGAGGCCGTAGCGGGCGTTGATCGATTCCAGGAGCGGCACCAGCTCGGGTGCCGACCCCGTCCCGCCGACGATGACACTGTCTCCACGCATCCGACCCACCATGTCGAAGTTCACCATCCCGATGGCGGAATCGAGGGGGAGGTTGGGGTGCTCGACGTAGTGCATCGCGCCGATCGTCCCGAGCTCTTCCGCAGTGAACGCGATGAACACGATCGTGCGGCGCTCGGTGCTTTGGCGCCGAGCGAGGTTCCGGGCGGTTTCCAGGAGTGCGGTGGTACCGGAGGCATTGTCATCGGCCCCGTTGTGCACGACGTTGACCCCGGCCGTGTCGCGACTGAACCCGATGTATCCCCGTGTACCCAACCCCAGGTGATCGTAGTGGGCGCCGATCAGGACGACCTGGCTCGCGAGCGCCCCACGGCCCGGCAGGACTCCGATCACGTTCTTGACCCGCTCGCCACCCAGCTGCGTATGGGCGAGGGCGGGCGAGCGAGGGTCCAAATCGAACGGTTGAAAGTACCCGTCCGTTCCACCGGGCTCGAGACCGGTGTTCTGGAAGGCCCGCGCGATGTAGGCCGCCGCCTGCTCGAGCCCCTCGGTCCCGACTCCGCGCCCCTCGCGCGCGTCGTCGGCGAGAAACCGGAGGTGGGCGCTGACCCGGGAACCGGTATCGCGCTCCGGGGCGACAGCGGTCTGGGCCGATGTCCCGCACGCCATCAGGGGAACGCCAAGCGTTGCCGCCGCCGCGATCAGTCGAAATCTGGTCATTGACACTACCCGCTCTCCTGTAAACCTTGGACGATCCAACGATCCAACGATCCAACGATCCAACGATCCAACGATCCAACGATCCAACGATCC
>CAYGCN010000094.1:7352-12406 GCA_964348385.1 uncultured Gemmatimonadaceae bacterium | reverse complement strand
GGAGGGGCGGCAAGTGGGGCCGGGCTGGCGTGGTCCCGCTCGTCCCCTCAGCGAGATCCTGCCGTGCGACAGGACGCCCCACCGGCCGCGTGATCCACCCGATCGGGACGGCGTTTCATTCTTCAACTCAGTATATGCCATTGTCTATAGACTGTAAATAGGTATTTGGTATGGAAAGCGCTTTTGTCGGCATTGCTCGGGAATTGGCACTCCTCTTGCCAGCAATGGATAAGCCGGATATGCATTGGGTGAAGTCCGTACTGGCTTTCGAGCGCGAGGTGCGCGTGACAACTAACGTGGAATCGCATCTGCCGCTGACGCCACTTTCGATCCACATCCTGCTGTCGTTGGTGGATGAGGAGCGACACGGCTACGGCATAATGAAGGAAATCGAGCGGCTGACGCAGGGACTGGCGACGTCGGCGACCGGGCCGGTGTACCTGGCGGCACAGCGGCTGCTGGAAACAGGGCTCATCGAGGAATCCGAGAACCGACCAGCACCGGAGTTCGACGATCAGCGCCGCCGGTACTACCGCCTGACCGAGCTCGGGTGGGAAGTGGCCCGCGCGGAGGTGGACCGGATGGCTCGACTGGTCCAGGTCGCGTTCGACAAGGGGCTGGCGAAGGGGAGCCTCACGATCACGCCGACGCACGACTGATAAACGCCGAGTTCTCGGACCTCCTGGTCCGTCCGAAGCCGGAGGCGCCGGATGCGGATGTTCGTCGGTGGGGAGTGGCGGGAGCGGGATCGCGTCATTCGGGTACGCGATCCTTACGACGGCACTGCGGTCGATACGGTGCCCAACGCGTCCGCGGCGGACGCCCGCCTTGCACTCGACTCGGCGCAGCGCGGATCGGCGGTCATGCGGACCATGCCGGCGCACGAGCGGGCCCGGATCCTCGCGCGCACGGCGGACAACGTGGCGCAGGCCGCCGAAGACTTTGCCACCCTCATCGCCACCGAAGGGTCGAAGACGATCCGCGAAGCTCGCAAAGAGGTATCGCGGTGCGTGAACACCCTCGCCGTCTCGGGCGAAGAGGCCAAGCGGCTCTGTGGCGAAACGATTCCGTTCGATTCGTTTCCGGGTGGCGAGAACCGGGTGGGGTACTACTCGCGCGTTCCGGTCGGCATCGTCCTGGCGATCACCCCGTTCAACGATCCGCTGAACCTCGTGGCCCACAAGGTTGGGCCCGCCCTGGCCGGCGGGAACGCCGTGATCGTGAAACCGGCTACCACGACACCCCTGTCGGCGCTGAAGCTGACCGAAGCGTTGCTCGCCGCGGGCCTGCCCGCTGAAGCGATCCACGTCCTCACGGGGAGCGGCACCGCGCTCGGCCGCGTGCTGGTCCCGGACGAACGGGTGCGGATGGTGTCGTTCACCGGCGGATATGAAGCCGGCCTGGCTATCACGCGACTTGCCGGCCTCAAGAAGCTCGGCATGGAGTTGGGATCCAATTCACCGGTGATCGTGTGGGAGGATGCAGATCTGGAGTGGGCCGTTGCATCGTGTGTGTCCGGCGCGTTCTGGGCGGCGGGACAGAACTGCATCGGGGTACAACGCCTGTATGTACATGAGGCCGTGTACCAGACGTTTCGCGATCGGTTCGTGGAGCGCGCGGCGGCGTACCACCTTGGCGACAAGCTGCATGAAGACACGGACATGGGCCCCATGATCACCGAAGGCGAGGCCAAGCGTGTGAAGCGATGGATCGACGAGGCCACGGCCGCCGGCGCAGTCCTGCTGTGCGGGGGCGGGCGCCGGGGAACGCTTGTCGAGCCCACCGTGCTCGAGAACGTCCCTCCCACGGCACGGCTCCACACGGAGGAGGTCTTCGGTCCTACCGTCAATCTCTATCCGGTCACGACGGTGGCCGACGCGGTGGGAGAGGCCAACGCGCTGCCGTTCGGGCTCCATGCGGCGGTGTTCACCCGTGATGTCGATCTGGCCTTTCGCCTCGCCGCCGAGTTGGAGTGCGGTGGTGTGATGATCAACGATTCCACGGACTATCGTCTCGACACCATGCCGTTCGGTGGCCTGAAGCGCTCGGGATTGGGGCGGGAGGGCGTGCGGTTCGCGGTCGAGGAGATGACCGAGTTGAAGACCGTGTGCTTCACCCGTCGCTGACACGACACGCCGCCGACGCATTCCGATACCCCGTGTAGGAAGAGCCCTACAGTCCCATCGCTCCGAGTCCGACGCCGCAGGCACAATCGCACCGATGGAGCGGACCCCCCGTCGTTTCTAATCTTGCAAGGCACAGTGACCGGTCGGATGCCGGATTCGGCACGTGCCCGAAGTGTGGAGCGCCGCGTCGCCGGCGCCGGTCTGGAGAGGCTGATGGACGAACCCGTCGCCAACAGCAGCCCGCGGGACCTGGGGGCGTTCGCGGAAGTCACGCGCAAAATTGCGCATGACTTCGCCGGGATCTTCACGATCATCCTCACCAACCTCGAGTTCGTGGAAAGCGACCTTCCGGAGGTTCCGTCCACGTTGCGCGAGGATCTGAACGAGGTGAAGCGCGCTGCTCAGCGCGGGAAGGATCTCGTGACCCAATTGTCCACCATGAGCAGGCAGGCTCGCTCATGATGGCCGACACGCAGCGTATTCTTGTCGCCGACGACGATCCGCCGATTCGAAGCGCGTTGGCGAGGCTGCTCCGATCCGAGGGTCTCGAGGTGTTGGAAACCGGTGACGGGGAAGACGCACTGCGCTTGTTCCGGGAGCAACAGCCGGATCTCGTGCTGCTCGATGTCGTGATGCCGGGCCGTGACGGATTCGACGTGTGCGCTGAACTCAAGGCGGACCCCGCTACGGCGCTGACACCGGTCGTGATGTTGACGGGACTCACCGACGTCGAGGACCGCGTCAAGGGGATCGAGGCGGGCGCCGACGATTTCCTGTCGAAACCGTTCGACCGACTGGAGCTCCTCGCCCGGGTGCGGTCGGCCCTCAAGACCAAGCGCTATACCGACGAGCTCGAGGACGCCGAAGCGGTCCTCTTTGCCCTCGCGCGGAGCATCGAGGGGAAAGACCCCTATACCGAAGGTCATTGCGAGCGCCTGGCGACCGCGGCCGCGGAGCTCGGGGCACGAATCGGGCTGTCGCACGACGATTTGACGGCACTTCGGCGGGCCGGCGTGGTGCATGACATCGGCAAGGTGGCGGTGCCGGACGCGTTGCTCATGAAGCCCGGGGCGCTGTCGCCTGACGAGTGGGAGATCATGCGGCGTCACCCGGTGACGGGAGAGGCGATCTGCCGGCCGCTTCGATCGTTCAGCCGGGTCTTGCCCATCATCCGCCACCACCACGAGAAGCTCGACGGCTCGGGGTATCCGGACGGGCTGGTGGGTGACCAGATCCCGATCACTGCGCGGGTACTCCAGGTCGTTGACGTCTACGATGCCCTGACGACCCAGCGGCCGTACAAGCCGGCCTTTCCCACCGCCAAGGCGCTCGAAGTGCTCGAGGCCGAAGTCCGCCGCGGCTGGTGGGATCCCCAGGTGCATGACGCGCTTCTGGCCTGGCTGGCCGAGCGCCGACGATTTCCCCAAGCGGCCCCCTCGGGTGGTGACGGGGCCTGACGTGCCAATGACTGCTTCCCACTGGGAGAACCCGTGGCCCGAATCCTCATCGTAGACGACGACGAAGCAATCCGCGCGAGTCTTCGCAAAACGCTCGAGCGGGCAGGCCACGCCGTGTTCGGCGCCATGGACGGCGCCGCCGCCCTACGGTTTTTGACCTCCAACAGCGTGGACATCGTGATCACCGATCTCTATATGCCAGACGTCGACGGGATCGAGCTCATCGGGCGATTGCGGCGCGAGGGGACCGTGGAGCGCATCATTGCGGTGACAGGAGGAGGGCAGGTAGCGGGCCAGAACCTCCTCACCGTGGCGAAGGTGCTCGGGGCGGATATCACGTTGGCCAAGCCGTTCACCCGTGAGCAACTCCTGGAGGCGGTAGATCGGGTCATGAACGAGCCACCGGATCCGGACCGCAAAGGAGCGTGAATGTCGCCGGTATCGTGGTACACCGAGTGTTGCCGCCTCATCCCGGGGTGTCTGGCGACGGATCAGAGCGGCCGTCTGTGGCGTGTGGTGACCGGCCCGTTCCTCCAGGCCGGCCAGGTCCGGGTGCGTGCGGTGTTGGCCGGGAACCCGGCGGTGTGGTCCGATCTTCCCGCCGAGTGCCTTACCGTCTCGGACACCGACGGTCGAGATACGCCGACACCTCCCCAGACCGCCGTCCTTGGGACGGCAGAAGGGGAAGGTGTCGGGCTGTCGGCTCGGTGACGTAGCGTCGACCGCATGCCTACCGCGAGCTGATGATGGTTGATCCCAACGATCGTTCGGCTGTCTTGATCGTGGACGACGATCCGGCAATCCGCCGGGTCGTGGACCGCGAGCTTGCCGGTGAACACCTCGTTCACGGGGCAGAAACCGGCAAGGAGGCGCTCGACCTGTTGAAGACCCACCGTGTGGATCTTCTCCTGCTCGACATCGGACTTCCCGACGGAAGCGGTGTGGACCTGTTGCCTCGATGTCTGGAGATCGACCAGGATCTCGCGGTCGTGATGCTGAGCGGGGTCGACAAGGCCGATGTCGCGGCGGAATGCATGCAGCGTGGGGCGCTGAACTACGTGACCAAGCCGTTCGAGCTGGACGAGCTGCGGCGAACCGTGAGCCGCGCGCTGCGGAAGCGTGCTGCCCGCTCGGAGGAGAAGCAGCTCACGACGTGGCTGATGGAAGAGGTGACGGAACTCCGCTACGACGTGCAGCGGAGCCTGCGGGCGCAGCAGGAAATGGTCATGGCCACGTTGGAGGCGCTGATCACCGCGCTCGACGCCAAGGATCCCTACTCGCGTGGGCACGCAGACCGGGTCGCCGACATCGCCGCGACGATTGCCGGGGAGATGGGCCTGGCCGACGAGGACGTCGAGCGCGTTCGCATGGCCGGCCGCCTGCACGACGTCGGAAACGTCGGCATTCGCGACGACATCCTGTATCGGCCAGGCCCGCTCGGCTCGGGCATGGTCGAGGATTACATCAATCG
>CAYGCN010000094.1:0-7342 GCA_964348385.1 uncultured Gemmatimonadaceae bacterium | reverse complement strand
CCGCTCTCCAACGAGGAGCGGGTGCACGTGCGGGAGCACGTTCGCATCGGCGTGAAGATCCTGCAGCCCATCGCGCCCCTGCGCAGCGTGACGCGTTTGGTCGCGAGCCACCACGAGCGGTGGGATGGCAAGGGCTATCCTGAGGGCCTCAAGGGTGATGAGATCCCGATCGGTGCCCGGATCTTGGCGGCGGCCGAGCTCTATGACGCGCTCACGACCTCGCGACCCTACAAGGAGCCGCTTCCGCCCGAGAAGGCCATCGCGATCATCGAGAAGGCATCGGGGACGATGTTGGACCCGGCCGTGAGTGAAATGCTGACCCACTTGGTGCGGGACCGGCGGACATTGAGCTATCTCCACGTCCCCGCCAAGGACGGTGAGGGAACGGGAGACACCGCGAACTAGCGCTCGTTGCTGGCCGCGTCCCGGAGCGGTCCGATCATCGATGGGTGGGGAACAGGCGCGAGATCCCTTGCATGGGCTCCTCGAACACACGCTCGCGTCGGTTCCCCGCCCGCTTGACTCTGACCTGAGAATCCGTTCGTGGGGCAGGATGCAGATGCGCACGATGCCGTTGCTGGGCCCCGCCCTCGTCATTGGGCTGCTTGGTGCGCGCACTGCCGCGGCCCAGCGCGCTGGTGAGATGCAGGACTGGCGTATCGTGCCCGGACAGCGGTTCGGGCCCATCACCGCCGACGTGCCCGAACGTGACCTGGTCAGTCTCCTCGGGCCGGATCAGGTCGAACCCGGTGATATCCATGTCGGTGAGGACTGCTGGGAGCCGGGTGCGGTTCTCTACCCCGGCGATCCGCTGAGACGCGCGGAGATCGTGTGGGGGGATGCTGATGGCCGGTCGCACCCGACGCGGGTGACGGTGCGCGGTGACTCGTCGGTGTGGCACGTCGAGGGCGGCATCACGCTCGGCACCAGCCTGCGGGCACTCGAGCGTCTCAATGGCGCAGAGTTCGTGCTTCACGGGTTCGGGTGGGACTACAGCGGCACGGTGGCGTCGTGGGAGGGTGGCACGTTGGTGCGTCTCGATCAGCCCTCCGGCCGAGTCCTCCTGGCGCTCGATCCGCCCGCGATCGGATTCCCGCCCGAGGTCTACGAGGCCGTCATGGGCAGTGGCGAGTTCGCGTCCAGCCATCCCGCCTTGCGGCAGCTGAATCCGAGGGTGTCTCGCATCGTGATGCTCTTTCCTCCTCCTCGACGGTAGGGACGTCGGCCTCTCCGTCCTCGTCCAATAGTCTCGGCGCGCCCGCTCGGGCACGACTTGCATCACGTAATACCGAAGGGAAACATTCGATATGAGCCTTCAGCTCGAGCTTACGCGTGCTCACGCGTATGCGAGCCAAACCGGGCGTCACGGGACGTGAGGAGCGAGTATGGACGAACCAGTTGACGGGACGGTGTTCCCGGCGGGGCGGGCAGTGGCGCTCCTCCGCGGTGCAGGGCGCGCCGTCGCCCGGTCTCGGACGGAGCAGGAGCTCCTGGATGAGATCTGCCGCCTGGCCGTCGAGGTCGCCGGATACCGGATGGCGTGGGTGGGGTTCGCCCGTGACGACGAGCGGAAGTCGGTCGAGTGCGTGGCCCACGCCGGAGTCAACCGCGGCTACCTCGAAGAGATCGAAGTGACGTGGGGGAGCGCACCGTCCGGACGGGGCCCGACGGGGACCGCAATTCGGACGCGGAAGCCCGTGACCGCTTCCAGCCTCACTGATGATGCCAACTTCGGTCCGTGGCGGGACGCGGCACTCGAGCGCGGGTACGCAGCGTCCATTGCGGTGCCGGTCGAGACCGCCGACGGGGTGATCGGCACGCTGAACATCTATGCCGGCGAGCCCGACGCGTTCCCGGCCGATGAGATGCAACTGCTCGACGACCTGGGCCGCGAGTTGGCGTTCGGCATCCAGTCGGTCCGAACGCGGGAGGCCCGTGACCGGGCGGTAGAGCGCTTGGTCGAGAGCGAGGCTCGCACCAGGGCCATCTTCGAGGCGATCCCGGACATGATGCTTCGCCTCGACCGGAGGGGGGTGGTCCGGGGGTTCGTGCCCTCCAAGGACTTCCCCCCGTTGCTGCTGCCGGAGGAGTTCCTCGGCCGGGAGATCGGGGACGTTATCCCCGCGCCGCTGGCCGCCGCAACCAAGCGCGATCTGGCTGCCGTCCTCGCCACGGGGACAACGCAGACGCGCGAGTACGAGCTGGTTCTCGGCGGGGAGCAGCGCTCTTTCGAGTACCGGCTCGCCCGTTCGGGGAAAGACGAGGTGCTGGCCATCGTGCGGGAGGTCACGGCGCGCCGAGAGGCGGAACGGGCGCTCCGCCAGAGCGAAGAGCGAATGCGCAGTATCGTCGAGCACAGCACTAACCTGTTCTACTCCCATGGCCCGGATCACGTGCTCACCTATTTGAGTCCGCAGGTGGAGCAGGTGCTCGGTTATCCAGCACACGAGGCCATGCGGCGCTGGACGGAGTTCCTCACCGACGACCCCGGCAATCAGCGGGGGCTCGAGTTGACCCAGCGCGCCATCGATACAGGCGAGCGCCAACCGCCGTACGAGCTCGAGCTGCTCCATCGCAGCGGCCGCCGAGTGTGGGTCGAGGTACGCGAGGCACCGGTGGTGCAGGGCGGTCGGACCGTCGCCATCGTCGGGTCGCTGACGGACATCACGGAGCGCCGGCGCTACGAGAACGAGCTGCGCGAGTCGCGGGAGGCACTTCGTCAGCTGGCTGCGAATCTGGAGGAGGCGCGCGAAGCCGAGCGTCGACGCGTGGCGCGCGAACTGCACGACGAGCTGGGGCAGGCTCTGACCGGGCTCAAGATGGACGTGGCCTGGCTCAGAGACCGCCTGGGCGAGGATGACGCGTTGGGGCGGATGCGCGTCGAAGAAACGCTTGGGCTCATCCACACCACGGTGGACGCGGTCCGACGCATCTCG
The DNA here is from genome assembly GCA_964348385.1 of uncultured Gemmatimonadaceae bacterium. Lineage (GTDB taxonomy): Bacteria > Gemmatimonadota > Gemmatimonadetes > Gemmatimonadales > GWC2-71-9 > JAOTVV01. The sequence goes on along the minus strand of CAYGCN010000094.1, from coordinate 4,406 downwards.
GCGGAACTCCGTCCCGGTGTGCTCGACGATCTCGGGCTGGCCGCGGCGATTCGCTGGCAGACCCGCGAGTTCATGCGCCGCACGAATATCGGCGTACGGCTCGAGAGCGACGACGCCGTGCCCGAGCTGGACAGCGGGCGGGCCACCGCCGTGTTCCGCATCTTCCAGGAGGCCCTGACCAACGTCACCCGCCATTCGTCGGCGTCCGAGGTTCTGGTACGCATCGCGATGGAGCACGGCCAGCTGCTCCTTCGGATCGAGGACAACGGCCGTGGCCTCAGGCCCGAGGAAATCAGGAGCCGTCGGTCGATGGGGCTGCTCGGCATGCGCGAGCGGGCGTCTGCCTGGGGCGGTACGCTCGCGCTCGGGGAGCGCCCGGAGGGCGGCACGGCTGTGGAGCTGCGGATGCCGCTGCCGGACGAGGTTGGGGGGACGTGATGATCAACGTGCTGATCGCCGACGATCACGCAATGATTCGAGACGGCCTGCGCCGCATGCTCGCTGCGACCGGTGACATCCGCGTGACCGGCGAGGCGGCGACGGGTGATGCCGTGCTCGATGCCGTCGCAGTGTCGCCGGTCGATGTGGTGGTCCTGGACGTCGCAATGCCAGGTAAGGGCTTCCTGGAAGTGTTGCGGGAACTCCGGGAACGGTTCCCCAAGGTCAAGACGGTCGTGTTGAGCGCCCATGCGGAGGAGGAGTACGCAGAGCGCGCGCTCCGGGCCGGGGCGATCGGGTACGTCACCAAAGAGCGGACGCCCGACGACCTGCAGGAGGCCATTCGGCGGGCCCATCGTGGTGGGCGGTACGTCAGCGACACGCTGGCGCAGCAGTTGGCGGCGCACCTCGCCGGCGAGCGACCGCGACCGGATCACAGCGCGTTGTCGGACCGGGAGTATCAGGTGCTCCAGATGCTGGGTCGTGGCAGGAGCGTCAAGGAAATCGCGGCGGACTTAGCCCTGAGCCCCAAGACCGTCAGCACCTATCGGGAGCGTGTGCTCGAGAAGCTCCAGCTCGAGACGACCGCTGACCTCATTCGGTACGCCGTGCAGCACGACCTGGTCGAATGACGCGGTGGTGGGGGGTGTGGCTCCCGTGGCGAGCAGGCCCCCGTGTCCCTCAAAGCGCACACGCCGACGACGCGTTACCATTCTGGGCACCGACACGTCCCACGAAAGGACGGTGGCTGCCGGCTTGGGGCAGCCGGGACACAGAAGGTGGGTACCGCGCATGACAGGCCGAGTGTTGCTGGTCGACGATTCCGAGGTCATTCGCTCCCGTGTGCGGGCTCGTTTGTCCTCCGTGGCGGGCGTCGAGGTTCTCGGGGAAGCGACCGATGCCGAGTCCGCACTGCGTGAGCTGACGGAGCGGCAGCCTGACATCGTGGTGCTCGATCTCTTGATGCCGGGAGGCGGTGGGACCCGCGTCCTCGAAGGCATGACGAAGACGAGCGGTCGCCCGGTCGTCATCGTCTTCACCAACTTCCCGTATCCGGAATACCGCACCCGGTGTGCCGAGCTTGGTGCCGACTACTTCTTCGACAAGACTGCCGATCACGAGCGCCTGCCGGAACTGATCGGGCGCTTGGTGAACAGCGGCGCTCGGCTGGTCTGACGGTGCCGGGACCTACCGTTTCACTTCTGCCCGCAGTCGCAGCCCGTCGCGAGGGTGGAGCGTCACGCCCGCGATCATGTGGGGGGGCTCACCCCCGATCGTGAGCCGGTAGCGCCGCGTCACGGCGGCGATGACGAGGATGGCCTCGACCATCGCGAAGTGATTGCCGATACACAGGTGGGGACCGGCCCCGAAGGGGAAGTAGGCGTATCGTGGTCGGGCGTGGCTCCTGGTGAGAAATCGCTCCGGATCGAACCGCTCGGGCTCGGCCCAGAAGTCGGGGTGGCGCTGGGTGACGTACGGGCTGAGCACGATCAGCGCGCCCCGTGGAACGTGGTACTCGCCGACCACGTCGTCGTCCAGCGCGCGGCGCGTGATGACCCACGCCGGCGGGTAGAGTCGCATGGCCTCCCGGAACACCGCAGCCGCATAGGGTAGACGCGGGACGGTAGCAGCCGTCAGCGGCTCTTCGCCACACACGCCGCGAATCTCGTCCGTCAGCGTCTGGTCGATCTCCGGATGTCGGGCGAGGAGATACCACGTCCACGTGAGCGCACTCGCGACGGTCTCGTGACCCGCGATGAGCATCGTGATCATCTCATCGCGCATCTCACGGTCAGAGAGGGGCGCTCGGCCATGCACGTCGGCCTGCATGAGTCGCGCGAGGAGATCCGAGTCATGCCGTTCCCCGCCATTCGATACCGACCGGCGTCGGTCGATCGTGCCGAGAATGGCGTCGTTCAACACGCGGAGTGCAGCGCGTGCGTCACGGTTGGCCCTCAGCGGTAGCCAGCGCGGCACCAGGCCCAGTGTCCGCGAGCGGAACATGATGTGGTCGAGCACGGTCAGCGTCGCCCGAACCAGCCGATCGTCCCGCTCACCGATCTCCGCGCCGAAGAGGGTTTTCACCACCGCTTGGAGTGCTACGTGCATCATCTCGGCGGCGATATCGAGCGTCTCGCCGCGCCCGGCCGGCTCACGCCAGCGGGCGACCATCCGCTCCGCGAACGACGCGAACACGGGAGCAAACCCGGCGACGTGGTCTCGGTGAAACGAGGGTTGCAGCAGCCGGCGCCGGTCGAGCCATGGATCGCCGTCCGTCGTGAGCAGTCCACCGCCGGTGACCTCGGCGAGCAGGCGGTACTGAAAGGTGTCCTTGCTGTAGTGCCGCTGCCGGGTGACGAGCACGTGCTGCACCGCGTCGGGATGCGTGAGGGAAAGGAACGACAACGGCCCGGCGGCGCAGCGCACGACATGGCCGTGCTGCGCGGTCAGTCGCCTCAGGAACTCGTGCGGCTCGCCGCGCAGGACCAGAAGTTCGTCGAGCGACGGTCGTACCGTCGGTGGCGTTTGTGGGGTCACGCCCTGCCGCTCCACATCGCGATGCCGGGAAGGAGGAACAGCAGCAGTCCACACACCGAGAGCACGGTTGCGAGCAGGAAGAAGGTCGCCTCTTCGATGGGGAGTCCGAGCGGGTTGAGGCCAACCGTATACCGATCGGAAATGGCCCAGATGCCGACGCCGATTGCCACGCGGTCCGCGACCCAGAGATAGAGCGTCACCAGACCAACGGCCGGCACCGCCGCCGAGCGGACCTCCCAGAACGCCGGACCCTGGAAGGCCCACATGATGCCGATCACGGGCGCAAACCACACCAGAATCAATCCGAGGTAGGTGGTGGCCTCCGCGCGAAGGAGGAACAGGCCGACGAGGCCGAGCCCCATCCACAGGACGGTGCCCCCCGCACGCACCGGCGTCTCTCCCGCGCCCCGCGGGCGGCCGCGTGCCCTCAGCGATCGGGCCAGGAAGGCGTACAGCAGTGATCCGGCCAGCAAGGGGTGCAGGACGAAGAACAGATACTCTTCGAGCGGCACGTATCCGATGGTCGCGACGACGCGGTCCGGGCCGTACCACCAGATGCCCCGCCACACGAGGTAGTTGTCCCACGGGGTCGTGAACGCCAGGGCGATCGGTGGTACGGCGAAGATCGCCCAGCCGGCACGAGTCCCTACGCGGTGACGCGCCCGCCACGCAAGCCACCCGCCGAGTGCGAGCACCGGCATCAGGAAGACCAGATGGAACTGCAGATAGGTCATGCCGTGAGCGGCTGCCTGCCACTCAGCGCAGCGCCGCCCGCAGGAACACCATGAGTCGGTCCCAGGCGTGCTGGGCCGGAGCGGTACGGGTCGCCGGATCTTCGTCCACGCGCAGCCAGAACCCATGCCCCACATGGTCGTACACGTGGATGTCGTTCTCGATGCCGATGGCGTCCAGCGCCGCGGCGAAGCGCTCCACCTGCTCGGGGGGGATGCCGCGATCGTTCGCCGCAAACGTGCCGTAGACGGGATGCGTGAGCGCCCGCAACTGCTCCGGGTCCTCGATCAGGGATCCGTAAAAGATGGCCGTCGCGTCGTGCTGCCCGCCGCCCAGGCCGTAGCTCAGCGCGATGCCGCCTCCGAAGCACCACCCCATGACGCCGATCTTGCCGGAGACATCGGGCCGGGCGCGCAGGAACTGCTGGGCGGCGTCGAGATTCGCCACCACCATCGGCAAATTGCCTCGCGCCTCACTGGCGAGCGCCGAATTCTCCTCGCGGTTCTGACCGGTCCTGCCGGCGTAGAGATCCGCCGCCAACGTCACATATCCCTGGTCCGCGAAGGCATCGGCCACCTGCCGCACGCGATCCACCAGCCCGTTCCATTCGTGGATGATGATGAGCGCGGGGAACGGCCCCTCGCCGTTCGGTAGGGCCAGATAGCCGGTGGTTCGATCGTCTCCGCTCACGTAGTGCA
>CAYGCN010000093.1:0-12429 GCA_964348385.1 uncultured Gemmatimonadaceae bacterium | reverse complement strand
GCGGGCAGTCGCTCCAGGCCGAGTGGGATGCCGCGATGGCGGCCTATGGGAAGGCGCACCCGGAAGCGGCCGTGGAACTCCGACGGCGGCTCGACGGGAGCCAGCGGGACGGGTGGGAGGCGGCACTGCCGAGCTTCACCGCTGCGGACGGTCCGATGGCTACCCGCGCGGCGTCGGGGAAGGTCCTGAACGCGCTGGCGTCGGTCGTCCCTGAGCTGCTGGGCGGGTCAGCCGATCTCGCGGGATCGAACAACACGCTCGTCACCGGCGCCGAAGATCTGGCGCCGGATCGCCCCGGCGGCCGGAACATGTACTTCGGCATTCGCGAGCACGGCATGGCGGCCGTCTTGAACGGCATGGCGTTGCACGGTGGGATCATACCGTACGGTGGTACCTTCCTCGTGTTCTCCGATTACATGCGCCCGGCGATCCGGCTGGCGGCCATGATGGGGCTGAAGGTGATCTACGTCTTCACCCACGATTCGATCGGACTCGGTGAGGATGGGCCGACGCACCAGCCGATCGAGACCCTTACGGCCCTCAGGGCGATCCCCAATCTCACGGTGATCCGTCCGGGGGACGCTGCCGAAACGGCCGAAGCGTGGCGGATCGCGCTGCGCCATCGTGGCGGTCCGGTCGCGCTCGTGCTGACGCGGCAGAAGGTACCGACCCTGGATCGCGCCGCCCTGGGGGCCGCCGAGTCGCTTGGTCGCGGGGCGTATGTGCTGTTCGACACGGGGGGTGGCAGCCCGGAGGTCATCCTGCTCGCCAGTGGATCGGAGCTGGCGGTCGCGCTCGAGGCCGGTCGGCGACTTTCCACGTCAGGGGTCCGCGCTCGGGTGGTGAGTGTTCCGAGCCTCGAGTTGTTTCGCGCGCAATCGGAGGCGTACCGGCGAGAGGTGTTGCCGCCCGCGGTGTCCATCCGGGTGGCGGTCGAAGCCGCCGACATGACGCCATGGTACCGGTGGGTAGGTGATCACGGTGACGTGCTGGGTCTCGCTTCATTTGGTCGGTCGGCACCGTACCAGCGCCTGTTCACGGAGTTCGGCCTCACGGCCGAACACGTCGGCGAACGGGTGCGCCGGCTCCTCGCGAGATGATTCCCGTCGCGCAGCTTCAGTCCGCCGTCCGGGCGCGGCTTACCCGACTCGACCAGGAGCGCACGCTCCCCCGTGTGTGGGAAGCGGACCCCACCGTGTGGCGGGGCGATACGAACACGCGGGAGCTGGCGGATCGGCTGGGATGGCTCACCGTGGGGTCGCTAGTGGCCGGCGACCTCGGCGCGCTTCACAGCTTCGCCGATGAGATACGCGACGACTCGGACCGGGTGGTGCTCCTCGGCATGGGCGGGTCCAGCCTCGCGGCCCAGGTTCTGTGGCAGGCGTTCGGGCGACGCCAGGGTTGGCCGGTCTTCCGGATGCTCGACAGCACCCACCCGAGTGCGATTCGCTCCGTGGAGGCGGACGGCGACTTGATGAACACCCTGTTCATCGTTGCCAGCAAGTCGGGCTCGACCATCGAGACCGATGCGTTCTTCCGCCACTTCTGGACGCGATGCCAGGGACGCGGCGACCGGTTCGTGGCCGTCACCGATCCCGGTACTCCCCTTGAGCGGCTCGCCCAGGCCCGAGGGTTCCGCCGGATCTTTCGCGCGCCGCCCGACGTGGGCGGGCGGTTCTCGGCGCTGTCCGTGTTCGGCGTGTTGCCCGCGCTGCTGTTCGGTGTGCCGGTCGGACGCCTCCTCGAGCGGGCCGAGCGAATGGCCCACCGGTGCGGACCCACGACCGCGATCGCCGATAACCCGGGCGCCGCCCTGGGCGCCTCCCTCGCCGAGGCCGCCGTCGGCGGGCGCGACAAGTTGACCTTGTTGCTCCCGGATCGGCTGCAGGCGTTCGGGCTGTGGGTGGAGCAATTGATCGCCGAGAGCACCGGGAAGAATGGGCAGGGCATTCTCCCGGTGACGGACGAGCCCATCGACGCGGCACTCCGCCATGCCGACCAGCGCCTGTATGTGGCGGTGGAGATGGGCGAGACGTACCGCGGATCCTGGGGGGCGCAGATCGGCGAGCTGGAGGTGAGGCGGCACCCGCTGGCTCGCCTCCGGCTGAGCGACCCCTACGATCTCGGTGCTGAGTTCTTCCGGTGGGAAATGGCGACGGCCGTCGCGGGTGCCGTGCTGGGCGTGAATCCGTTCGATCAGCCGAATGTGGCGGAGAGCAAGGCGAACACGAGCCAGATTCTCCGGGGAGGACAGCACTTCGCGCCGCCGGTACCGAGGCGGGCAGACCTTGTGGAGTTCTTCGACGGGGTTCGATCGGGAGATTATGTGGCCGTGCAGGCCTTTCTTCCGCCGGACGAGCGCAGTGACCAAGCGCTGAGGGGCGTGACCGCTGCCCTGAGAGACCGCTTGGAGGCTGCAGTGACCGTGGGGTACGGTCCGCGCTACCTGCACTCCACCGGACAACTCCACAAGGGAGGTCCCCAGCGTGGTCACTTCATCCAGATCGTCGGTCCGGTGGCGGAGGACATCCCGGTACCCGGAACCGAGTACACGTTCGGTCGGCTGATTGCCGCGCAGGCAGCCGGCGACTACCGGGCGCTGTCCGACCGGGGTCGTCCGGTCATCCGGGTCCAGGATCCAGAAGACCTGCTCGCACTGATGTGACGCCGATGGACGACCTCAAGCGACATGCGGCCGAGCTGGCGGCGACGCGGGTGGCATCGGGGATGGTCGTCGGATTGGGCACCGGCTCCACCGCGGCGTTCGCGATCGAGGCCATCGGGGTCAGGTTGGCACGTGGGGAGATCCGGGACATCGTCGGCATTCCCACCTCGAACCGCACAAGGCAGCTGGCGCTGCAGTGTGGCATTCCCCTCACATCCCTGAACGAACGGCCATCGGTCGATCTCACGATCGATGGCGCCGACGAGGTCGACCCGCAGGGGAATCTCATCAAGGGCGGTGGTGGGGCTCTGCTCTGGGAGAAGATCGTGGCGACGGCCAGCCGGACGTATCTCATAGTCGTGGACCGATCCAAACTCGTCCCGATGCTCGGTCGACGGGTCCCGCTGCCGGTGGAGGTGCTGCCATTCGGGTGGCGCACGCATCTCGATACCGCCCGTGCCCTGGGAGGCGAACCGACATTGAGGATGGGCGATGAGAGTGAGCCGTTCGTCTCCGACGGCGGACACTACATCCTCGACTGCTGGTTTGCGGACGGCATTTCCGACCCACACCTCGTCGACCGGGAACTCCGAGCCAGGCCAGGAGTGATCGAGACCGGGCTGTTCCTCGGCATGGCGCCGGAGGTGATCGTGGGCGAGCCTCACGGACCGTGACGCGCTACGCCAGCATCGTCGTTGGGGTGCTCGTGGCGGCCGTGTGTGCCCGGCTCGGCGTTTGGCAGCTGGATCGGCTGGCACAGCGGCGGGCCGCCAACGCCGTGCTCGAGGACCGGCTCGAATCTCCCGTGCTGTCCCTGAACGCCGCGACGATCTGGGCCGAGTCGTCCGCCACCGAGACCCTCCGCTATCGCCGTGCGGTCGGAGCCGGCACATTCGATTTCGACCGTGAGATCATCGTGATGGCACGGGTTCACCGCGGTGTGCCCGGCGTGCACGTGGTGACGCCCCTCAGGATCAACGACGGCGTCGCGATCCTGGTGGAGCGGGGGTGGGTTCCCGCACCGGACGGGAAGCTTCCCGCGATCGATCCCGCTGAGGCCGCGGACGACAGCGCGCTCGTCTCGGGCGTGCTGATACCGTCGAGTGACCGATCGGTGGAGCAGACCCAGGAACGGGGCTGGCCGCGGTACGTCACAGGCCTGGATCCGCGTGTCGTGTCGGCCGAGTATCCGTACGCCGTGGCCCCGCTGGCGTTGCGCCGCACCGAGCTTCCGCCGACCGCGCCGACTGAGATGCGTGCCATTGCGCTGCCACCCATCACCGACGGACCGCACCTCTCCTACGCCGTCCAGTGGTTCTCGTTTGCGATCATCGCGCTGGTGGGGTCGTTCATCGTGTTCCGGCGGCAGCGTGGCGACACGGGTGACGTCACGACTTCTTGACACGGTCCGCGCCACCACGCACTCTCGCCAAGACCTGATCCGTATCCCGCACAAGGAGCACCTCGTGTACACGAGACGCGGTTTCGTCCGTTCGATGTTCGGCGCGGCAGCGATCACGCTGCCCGCGTTTCGCGACGACGGCCTGGACCGGATCGCCGCGTTAGGTGCGACGACGACCGGCCGGATGCCGGAGGACGTGGCACAGGACGAGAGCTTCTGGTTCGAGGTGCAGCAAGCGTTCACCGTGGACCGGGCGCTCGTGAACCTGAACAACGGTGGTGTGTGTCCCAGTCCGACGGTCGTGCAGGATGCCCTCCGGCGGTACCTGGAGTTCTCCAATCAAGCCCCGGTCTACACGATGTGGCGCATCCTCGAACCGCAGGTCGAAGGAGTGCGCCAGCGGCTCGCGAGGGAGTTCGGGTGCGACACCGAGGAGATGGCCATCACGCGCAACGCGAGTGAGGCGCTGGAGACGGTTCAGCTGGGTATCGACCTGGGGCCGGGCGACGAAGTCCTCACCACCGACCAGGACTACGGTCGGATGCTCACGACCTGGGACCAGCGCCGCCGCCGGGATGGGGTGGTGGTGAAGTCCCTGTCGTTCCCGGCTCCCCCTCCGTCGATGCAGTTCCTCGTCGACCTGTTCGCCGCCGCGATCACGCCACGCACTCGCGTGATCCACTTCTGCCACATCACCAATCTGTCGGGCCAGATCTTTCCGGTACGTGCGATCTGCCGCCTGGCGAGGGACCGCGGGATCCCGACCATCGTGGACGGTGCGCACGCGTTCGCCCACTTCCCGTTCACCTGCGGAGACCTCGAGTGCGACTACTACGGAACCTCGCTGCACAAGTGGTTGCTCGCCCCGCACGGGACGGGGTTCCTCTACGCGAGGCGCGAGAACATCGGTAAGATCTGGCCGCTGATGGCGGCCCCAGAGTCCATGGACGACAACATCCGCAAGTTCGAGGAGATCGGCACCCACCCGGCGGCAAATCACAACGCGATCGCGGAGGCGCTCACCTTCCATCAGGGGATCGGAGCCGATCGCAAGGCGGCCCGCCTGCGCTACCTCCGCGATCGGTGGATGCGGCGACTCGAGAACCAGTCGGGCGTCAAGCTCCACACGAGCTTCGATCCGGCCATGGCCTGTGGACTTGCCAACGTCGGGATCGAAGGAGTGGACCCGGGCGCCTTGACGGCCCATTTGTGGGAGCGGTACCGAATCATCGTCACGCCCATCACGCACCCGGCCTGCACCGGGATTCGCGTCACGCCGAACGTCTACACGACCCTGGAGGAGATCGATCGGTTCGCCGACGCCATGGAGGAAGTGATTCGGCACGGGCTGCCGGCGTAACGAGTCCACGTCGGCAGGCTCGGGTGCACCGGCCCGGCGTGCGTGACAGACCCCGTCACCCGACCAGGGAGGCGAGTCCCTCCCGACCGACGGCCCCGACCGCGGTCTTCACGAGTTCGCCCCGCTCGAACCGTCCGAAGAACGGGATCGAGCGAATTCCGTACCGCTGGCCGATGCGAGGCGAGCGGTCGGTATCGACCTTGGCGACGAGCAGCTTGCCGGCATGCTGGGCGGCGATCTCATCCAGGATGGGCGCCATGGTGCGACACGGACCGCACCAGTCGGCGTAGAAGTCCACCAGCACCGGCACGTCGGCTTTGAGGACGCTCGTATCGAAATGCTCCTCCTGAACCTTGACGGGACGATCGAGCAGGAAGGGCTTGCCGCATTCCGCACACGTCGGGCGCTGCTGCGCCGCTTTCGCCAGGTCGATTCGATTCAGCGTGTGGCAGAACTGGCAGGCGAGCGTCACGTGCGCCATGGCAGCCTCCCTGAGCGCGTTCGGGACGAATACACTGGGCGGGGGTGCGAAAGGTCCTGTCGTCACAAAGATAATAGCGGCGCAATGCCGACCCGAGAGGGGTCTGCGCACGGGCCCGGCGGGGGCCGTCAGGGTCCCAGTTGATCGAGGGACATCATGAGCGTGAACCCGGCGATGAACCCAATCGTGGCTACGTCGACGTGCCCGCTTCTCGTCGTCTCCGGCAGGAGCTCCTCGACAACCACATACAGCATGGCGCCCGCAGCGAACGCCAGTCCGATCGGCAGCGTCACCGTTCCGAGAGTGACGAACGCGGCGCCCGCGACGGCGGCAATGGGCTCGACGGCGGCCGAAAGCTGACCGTACCACAGAGCCTTGCCTCGGCGCATCCCGTCACGCCGGAGTGGTAGGGCGATGGCAAGTCCCTCGGGGATGTTCTGGAGGCCGATGCCCAGCGCCAGAATGAGTGCAGGCCCGAGGTCGCCCTGTCCGAACCCCAACCCGACGGCAAGCCCTTCCGGGAGATTGTGGATGGTGATCGCGGCCATGAGCAGGGCGGACCGCCGCCAGGCTACGCTCGGCCCCTCACTGTGCGCCTCGTTGGGAAACTCCGGATGCAGATGGGGGACGGCCCGATCCATCGCATACATCACGGCAGCACCGAGCATGAGACCCGGCACGACCCGCAGGACGCCACCGGCGTCGAGCGCCGGCACCAGCAGGGACCAGCACGCCGCCGCAACCATGATGCCTGCGGCGGCCCCCATCATGGCGTCCATCAGCCTGCGATTCACCCGCCTGACGAACAGCACGGGGAGCGTGCCAAGCAGGGTGAGAAACCACGTGCCGAGCCCGCCCAGGGCTGCCTGCTCCAGCGTCGACCGCGATGTGAACCAATCCCACATTGAGAGATGCTCCAGTGACAGGCGTGTCGTCGGTTGTGAACATGCCCGAGGTCGTCGGTTATGAACATGCCCGAGAGTGAAGGAATCGTAAAGCCGCTTCTAACGACGCATTAAGACCGACCATCGTACTTGACCGGTTTCACCTGCTCCCCCAATCTGTTCGATCGGGGCCACAGGAGGGGTGCCGTGTCGAAGTACAAGGGCCGAAAGATCGGGTCGAAGAAGCTCAAGCCGGAGAGCATGATGATGAGCTACGGCTACGACCCGATGCTCTCCGAAGGGGCGATCAAATGCCCCATCTTCCAGACCTCTACGTTCGTGTTCAAGACCGCCGAGGACGGCAAGGCGTTCTTTGAGCTGGCGCTTGGCCTGCGGGAGAAGGGGCCGACGGAAGAGCTGGGGCTCATCTACAGCCGTCTCAACAATCCCGATCTCGAGATACTGGAAGATCGGCTCACCCTGTGGGACGAGGGTGACGACGCTGCGGTCTTCCAGAGCGGCATGGCGGCGATCACGACAAGTCTGCTCGCGTTCCTGCGGCCGGGTGACGTGTTGCTGCACAGCGACCCCCTGTACGGGGGCACCGACTACTTCATCAAGCACTACCTCCCCGAATTCGGAATCGATGTGATCGGGTTTCCCGCCGGGGTACCGACGAGTGAAGTGACGGATGACGTGCGTCGACGGGTGAACGAGCGTCGGGTCCCGGTCGTCCTGATCGAGACACCCGCGAACCCGACCAACCGGCTGGTCGACATCGCGGGTACCGTGGCGCTGGCACGATCGCTGGGCTCTGGTGGGGACGTGCCGGTGGTGATGGTGGACAACACGTTCCTGGGACCCCTGTTCCAGCATCCGCTGAAGCACGGGGCCGACCTCGTCCTGTACTCGGCCACGAAGTTCCTCGGCGGCCACAGTGATGTGGTCGCGGGAGCGTGCATCGGCCGCGAGGACGTCGTGAAGCGCATTCTCACGCTCAGGACCTTTATGGGTACGGCGGCCGATCCGTGGACGGGCTGGCTGCTGTTGCGAAGCCTCGAGACACTGAAGATGCGCATGACCGCCCAGATGAAAAACGCGCAGTACGTGGCGTCGTTCCTGGCGGAGCACCACAAGGTGCGGCGGGTGGAATACCTGGGCCTGCTGCCCGAGAACGACTCGATGTACCCGGTCTACCGCAAGCAGTGTCTCGGCCCGGGATCGCTGATCGCGTTCGAAATCGATGGTGGGGAGCGAGAGGCGTTTGCGTTCCTGAATGCACTCCAGCTCGTCAACCTCGCCGTGAGCCTTGGCGGCACCGAGTCGCTAGCCGAGCATCCCGCCACGATGACGCACGCCGACGTGTCGCCCGAGGATCGGGCGGCGATGGGGATCACGCCTGCGTTGGTGCGCATATCAGTGGGAGTCGAGCACTACGAGGATCTGGTTGCCGACATCGAGCAGGCCCTCGCCGCCGTCGGCACGGGCCGTACCCCTCGGCAGGCTCGCGAGACGAGCGCGGCGCGCTAGCCCGGGTTCGTGGCCTGAAATGGAATCGCGCGCCCCGAGGGGCGCGCGATTCGCGTTCCGGGAGCCCGCGCGCGGGCGCGGCCATGCTCGTCAGTTGTTGACGGTGAGGCCGTGACCGCAAAGCGAGCCGTCGACGTTGAAAGTGGTGAAGTTCACCGACGCGTCGACCGCACAGGAGCCGGCTCGGCCGTCGTCCGCGCTATAGAGAAATCCGCCCTTCATGTCGTACGTCCCCGAGATCTCCATGTCGCCACCGATCGAGATGTCGCCGCTGATCTTGATGTTGGGGTCGCCATCCACCGTGAACGTGATCGTGTTGTAGACGATTCCGCAGTTGCTGATCTCTTCGGTGAGGCTGAACGTGATGCCGTTCGCGGTCTCGTCCGCGTTGCCTGATACACTCACGGAGCCGCCGGCAGGACACGACGCCGAATTGGTGGGGATCGGAACCGCGAGCACCTCAGGTGGCGAGACCGTGGCCGGTGCACTCGCCGATCCCAGCGCGCCGGCGACCGCGTTCTGCAGCTGGGCGAAGATCTCGCCGGCTTCTTCCTGTGTGAGCGGGTCGCCGCTGTTGGTACCGATGTCGCTTCCACAGCCTGCGAGCACCAGCGCGAGCGCGCTCGCGGTGGCGGCCAGTCGGGTAGTCCGTCGCATCTCTCTCCTCCACGAGGTTGGGGCCGGCCCCTAACCTCGTGACATCGAGCGACAAACGGTGTGACGGGTGTCACGCGCCGACGAACGCGCCGCGGAGCGTGAAAAGGAGTTGTGCGGCTGATGGACGAGATTGCGGGTGCTACGGGCGCCAACTCGGCTGGATGTCCTGCACCACGAAGGGTCCACCAGCTCCACGACCGGCAATGCGTCGATCCGCGCGGTACGTCGCGACCGTGGTCGTGCTCTTGATGGCGTAGATCAAGAGGTTCCCCTGGCCGTCGAATCCTGTGATCACGATCTCGGTCCCGTCGGGCGACCAGTCTGCTCCGAGAAGGCTTGTGTCGAAGTCGCATACCGCCTCGTCGGTGACCTGGACCTCGCCGGAGCCATCGGTGTTGACGCGCCATGCGTCGACGGAGCAGTACTCGCCGAGCTCGAGATTGCGCGCGAAGAGGATCTGCTTGCTGTCCGGTGAGAAGACCGGTGCGCCGTCTTCGTCCGGCCCGAATGTGAGCTGCGTGGGACTGCCTCCTGTGCGCGGAATGATGTAGAGCTTCTCGATGAACGTCTGGGGGTCCGCCGCGGAGAACACGAGCAGATTCCCGTCGGGCGACCAGTCGAGGCCGCCAACAATGACGAGCGGCCCGGCCCCCACATCCATGAAGTCCGGAGACAATGGCTGCACGCCGGTTCCGTCGAAGAGCGCCGTGTAGATCCGGCTGGTGCCCGCTGAGTCGCGCACGAAGGCGAGTCGGTCGGGATTCTGGGGATCCCAGGCGAAGTCGCCGGGGCCGGTGTCGCGGTTTGCCCGGTCGAAGTCCGTGACAAACACCTTGCCGTTCCCGTTTCCGATTCCCTCGAGCGACGAGATGGGGCCGTCAACGTTCGGGATAACGCACACGTCGATCTCGCTGAACTGATCCCCGCACTCGAAGGCCAAGTGCTTGCCGGTCGGATTGTACCTGGGGTACCACGTGCTTGTGTCGGTCGCGGAGGTCAGGTGGGCCAGCTCGGCGCCGTCGGGCGAAATGACGTGGAGTTGATTGGCCACGCCGAAGCTCCCACCGGCAGCGTACGTGATGCGGCTCCGGTCCGGCGACCATCGCGGGTTGGCGAAGAAGGCACCTTCGGAGGTGATGTTCACCCGATTAGTGGCGTCTGGGTCGGATCGGAAGATGCCGAACGCTCCGCCCAACGAGTCGCCGGCAAACAGGATCTGGGGGGTGGGCTGCGGGATCGTGCTCACGCTGACGTAGAGCGTGTCGGGTCCGCCTGGGTTCTCGGCGTAGAGCGTATCGATGGTCGTGTTGGCGGGTGGCGGTGGCAGATTGACCGCGGCGAAGGTGCCCTCGATCGAGTCGGCCACGATGATCGCGAACCGGTTGCCCGGACTGAGCGTGAAGCCGCCGAAGAGCGTGACATCGAGGGTGCCGGCAAGCGTTGCGATTCCGGAAATGGCGAGTTGGTCGTGACCCGTCCCCGGGAGCGTCCCGCCCAACTCGATGTTGTAGGTCGAGACGGGATCCTGGCCGAAGTCGCCCACAACGGTGAGGGTGCCCGGCGACGTCCCGGGGTTCACGTCGCCCGCGAGCACGCCGGCGGTCACGGCGGTCACGTCAAGTGTGCCCACACCCTGCAACACGGCGCCAGCGAGATGATTGACAGTCTGAGCCAGCGCCAGCGTCCCGGTCTGCAGATCGAGTGTCCCAGCATTGCTGAGTGGGGTGCTGATGGTGAACACCCCGGTGCCGGTGGTGCGGCTGAGCAGGCCGTCGTTGATGACCGTGGGGAGCGTGCCGCCGTTGTAGACCAGTGCAGCATCGGCTTCGAGCGCGAGGGTGGCCCCTGCCTCGTTGTGCAGCGTGGCACCATTGGAAGCGAACACGGCCCCGGTGCCGGCCGCGTCCCACGCCCCCGTGCCCTGATTCACCAGCGTCCGGGTATCGAGCACCTTGGCAGCTGCCCCCGTGATCGTCAGCGTCGCCCCCGGGGCCACCCGCGTGGTACCCAGCCCACTCAAGGTCCCCCCGCTCCAGGTAAGGCTGGTGGTCGCGACCAGGGTGTCGGGCCCGGCCTGCGTGCCCCCGCTCACGACGACATCAGTCGCCGTGGCCGCCGCCCCGTTGGCAACGCTCAGCGTGCCGCCGGCGCTGAGCGTCGTGGTGCCGGTGACGGCATAGGTCCCGCCCACGGTCACCACGCCCCCGCTCACGGTCACGTTGCCCGGGCCGGTGAGCGGCCCGCTGAGACTGTGGGTGCCGCCCGTGAAGTCCAGCGTGCCCCCTGCCTCCACGCCAAGGGGGGCGCTGAAAGTCCCGTCGTTGCCGAGCTGCAGCGTGCCGCTGGTGACCCCGATACTGTCGGTGGAGACCACCGCGGTGCCGACGCTGAAGATGCCGGTGCCGGTGGTGCGACTGAGCAGGCCATCGTTGCGCAGCGTGGGGAGCGTGCCGCCGTTGTACACCAACGCCGCGTCGGCCTGCAATGTGAACGTCGCCCCCGGGTCGTTGCGCAGCGTGGCGCCATTGGAGGCGAACACCACCCCGGTGCCGGCCGCGTCCCATTGCCCCGTGCCCTGATTCACCAGCGTCCGGGCGTCGAGCACCTTGGCAGCTGCCCCCGTGATCGTGAGCGCGGCCCCCGGGGCCACCCGGGTGGTGCCCAGCCCACTCAAGGTCCCCCCGCTCCAGGTAAGGCTGGTGGTCGCGACCAGGGTGTCGGGCCCGGCCTGCGTGCCCCCGCTCACGACGACATCAGTCGCCGTGGCCGCCGCCCCGTTGGCAACGCTCAGCGTGCCGCCGGCGCTGAGCGTCGTGGTGCCGGTGACGGCATAGGTCCCGCCCACGGTCACCACGCCCCCGCTCACGGTCACGTTGCCCGGGCCGGTGAGCGGCCCGCTGAGACTGTGGGTGCCGCCCGTGAAGTCCAGCGTGCCCCCTGCCTCCACGCCAAGGGGGGCGCTGAAAGTCCCGTCGTTGCCGAGCTGCAGCGTGCCGCTGGTGACCCCGATACTGTCGGTGGAGACCACCGCGGTGCCGACGCTGAAGATGCCGGTGCCGGTGGTGCGACTGAGCAGGCCATCGTTGCGCAGCGTGGGGAGCGTGCCGCCGTTGTACACCAACGCCGCGTCGGCCTGCAATGTGAACGTCGCCCCCGGGTCGTTGCGCAGCGTGGCGCCATTGGAGGCGAACACCACCCCGGTGCCGGCCGCGTCCCATTGCCCCGTGCCCTGATTCACCAGCGTCCGGGCGTCGAGCACCTTGGCAGCTGCCCCCGTGATCGTGAGCGCGGCCCCCGGGGCCACCCGGGTGGTGCCGAGCCCACTCAACGTGCCGCCACTCCAGGTGACGCTGCTGGTGGCGACCAGCGTGTCGGGGCCGGCCTGGGTGCCACCGCTCACGACCAGATCAGCCGCCGTGGCCGCCGCCCCGTTGGCAACGCTCAGCGTGC
>CAYGCN010000092.1:0-12475 GCA_964348385.1 uncultured Gemmatimonadaceae bacterium | reverse complement strand
TCTCCTCGTGCAACTCCCGATCACGCTCCTCGCAGGATCGATCGGGGTGTTCCTCTTCTACATGCAGCATCAATACGAGGACACCTATTGGCGGTACCGCGAAGCGTGGAACTACTACGAGGCGGGGCTCGAAGGCAGCTCGCACTTCGTGCTGCCGAAGGTCTTGCAGTGGTTCACCGCCAACATCGGTCTGCACCACATCCACCACGTGTGCAGCCAGATCCCGAACTACCGTTTGCAGCGCTGCTATGACGAGAACCCCGAATTCCAGGGGGTCACGAGGCTTACGCTGCTCGAGAGCCTCAAGACGCTGGGGATGACCCTGTGGGACGAGGATGCCAGGCGGTTGATCGGGTTTCGTCGCCTGCGTGCTATCCGGCGCCGCCTGTCCGGAGCCGGAAAGTGGGTCGAGCCCACCAAGCCTCAGGCGGTCCCGCCCAGCTGGCGCTGAACCACAGGGCCGCTCCCGTCAGTTTTCCAGGGCGTCGAGCCGCCGCCGGATCTCCGCGATCCGATCGTGCGCTTCCGGAAATCCGCTGGGGAGAATCGCGTCGGGCGCGAGCAGGCTGTAAAGCCGGAGCGCCTTGTCGAAACTGAGCCGTGCAGCCTCGGGCCTGTCCTCCAGGGCGGACTCCAGACCGTCGAGGTAGAGGGTTTCCGCCACCAGCCATCCTCGGCCGGGCTCGAGTTCACCGGTCGGCGCCACCATCTGCTCCAAGGTTGCCGTGTCGGCCAGCGTGACCAGTGAGAGGTCGAGCCCCACGCCGGTCAGCACCGCCGCCAATTCCTTGCGCACGTCGGCCGAAGCCACGGTGCGCCCAAGGATGATCTCTCGCAAGCGGATCAGGATCATCCCCATCTGTTCGATCATGCGCAGGATGTAGTCGCGCTGCACCATAGGGGCCTCGAGGCCGGCTCCGATCCCTCAAACTTACACCGAGAAAGTCCTGGTCGACCGGTGGGCGAACGGGTCGCTGGCCACGGTGCAGTACCGTACTTTACGCGAATGGGTGAGATCTCGGCGGCGCTCCGGGCGGCTCTTGCCGACCGATACGAGCTGAAACGGGTGGTGGGGCAGGGGGGGATGGCGACAGTCTATCTCGCCCGCGACCAGAAGCACGATCGGGACGTCGCCGTCAAAGTGCTCCGCCCGGATCTTGCCGCATCGATCGGCACCGAGCGATTCCTCAAGGAAATCGCCATCGCCGCCCGGCTGTCCCACCCGCACATCGTGGCGCTCCACGACTCGGGTGAAAGCCGGGGATTCCTCTACTACGTCATGCCCTACGTGGACGGTGAGTCGCTGCGCGCGCTGTTGCGGCGTGATGCGCCGCTCCCACTCCGTGTTGCGCTCGGCATTGCGAGCCAGGTGGCGGATGCACTCGGCCATGCCCACCGCGCTGGTGTGCTCCATCGCGACATCAAGCCGGAAAACATTCTGCTGGCCCTGGGGCACGCGTTCGTGGTGGATTTCGGCATCGCCAAGGCCGTGAGCACGGCGGGTGGTCCCTCGGCCACCCGCACAGGCTTCGCCCTGGGAACCCCGGGCTACATGAGTCCGGAGCAGGCGGCCGGGGTGCGCCATATTGACGAGCGAACCGACGTCTACGGACTTGCGTGCGTGGTATACGAGATGCTCGTGGGCGAGCCCCCTGGGCTGTGGGTCACGGAGACGGCGGCCAGGATCGGCCGGTTTGTGGACGCCGAGCCGCTGCACCGTCAGCGGCTGGACGCACTGGCAGGCCGGGTGGAGCAAGTGCTGGCGCGCGCGTTGGCGCTGCGGCCCACCGACCGATTCCCGACAGTGGCGGCGTTCGCCGATGCGCTGGTGCAGAGCAGCGAGCGAGGGCCTGCTCGATACACCGACCTGGAGATCCGCGACATCGTGGGACGCGCTGCCCGACTCGAAGCGGAACAACCCACCGCAGACGGGCTGTTCTCGATCGGTGGGGTGGAGCGGTTGGCCGCCGAAGTGGGGATCCCGCCCGAGCACGTCCGGCGCGCTCTCGAGGACCTGGAACGGGAGCCCGGCCGCGACGACGCGCCCCGCGTCCCGGCGCCCGTTCCCACCGGCCCGTCGTCAACCACGGTTTCGATCGAGAAGGTCGCGGAACGCGAGCTGTCGGTGGCCGCGTTCGGTGAGATCGTCGAAGAAATCCAGGCGGTGCTCGGACGCGGTCAGGTGAGCGTGTGGGAGAACACCCTGGTGTGGAGCAGTGCCGCGCCCGGTGGCGCGCCGGGTCGCCAGGTACGCATCGCGGTGGCTCCACGGGACGGCCGGACCCGCATCCAGATGCAGGAACAGGTGGAGCAGGTGGCGGGTCAACTCTTCGGTGGTGTGGCCGGCGCCTTCTTCGGAGGGCTCTTTGGGCTCACGGTGGGAGGGGGCGTCGGCGCTGGCGAACCATCGCTGGTGGCGGCGTTCGGCCTGCTGGGCACCATTGGCGGGGCGTTCTTCGTGGCACGATCACTGGGTGTCAGTGCGGTGATGCGCCGGGAACGAGAGCTCGGGGTGCTGGCCGATCAGCTGGTGCGGTATGTCGAACTGGGAGCGGCGAGCCGGCGACCCGGGCTCGCGCCGGCGGCACCCCCAGGTGCGACGAGAGATCGCTAGGACCCGACCGTCAATTCCCTACGGCATAGCCTCCGTGGGGACGGTCGGCGCGCCGAACGACGGAATCGAGTCGGGCAAAACGTTTAGCAGTTGCGCCACGCCGACCCGCGCGAGCATCGGCACCATGCCGAGCCACACCAGGTCACGGTCCTTGGCGTAGAAGTAGTGGATCTGACCCTGCCCGAAGACGGAGTGGACCGTGATGCCGGCGACTTCGAACTGCGAGTGATGGCCGAAGCCGGTACCCTCGCCGGTGACGCCGGCCGCCATTCGCGCAAGTTCCGAGGAAGCCAGATCTGCACTCTCGTAGCGGCTCACATAGAGGGTGGTCCCCATCTCTTCCGGTCCATACGTGGCGACCCAGTTCTGCTCGGGAGTCACGTCCTTGCCGTGCATGCGCTCGAGCACGGCGGCGGCCTCCTGGCCCGACGTGACGTCGGCCAGCGGGAATCCGTGGATCTCATCGGGGACCGGCGCCTCGTCTGCGGCGGGGCCGGCGCACGCGACACCGGCGAGCGAGACCGCCGCCAGCAAGGCAAGCGCAGTGAACCACGCTCGGTACGGCATAGCTGACACGGGCAACTCCTTCGGCACAATCGTGGTCGATGACCGGCGGAAAGCGGCCGCATCAACGTACCTGGCTGGCCCGATGAACAGAAGCCCGGCACGATCCGCGTGGGCGCTTGATCCGCGGGTGTCGCCGCGGTATCTAATAGCTCACTTCCTCCCAGTGAGAGTACACCATGTCGGGTCTCAAGCCGTATGCAGGAATATCCCGCGGACCGTTCCTCCTGCTTCCGATCACGCTCGTGGCGTCCGGGGCGGCAGCGGCCGCCTGGGCCGGACAGTTCAATTGGCTCCACACGGCGGTGGGTCTCTTCGGGCTCGTGGCGCTCCACATCGCGGCTAACGTGTTCAACGAGTGGAGTGACATGGCACGGACGGGCATCGATCTTCACACGCAGCGCACTCCGTTTTCCGGAGGCACCGGCACCCTGCCCTCCGGGGCGATCTCGACCCGGTCGGCGCTGCTGTACGGCATCGGCTGGGCCATCGTCGGGCTCGCGATCGGGATCTGGTTCATCACCCGGATAGGCTGGGCACTGCTGCCGATCATGATCGCAGGCGCGATCATGGTTGTGTTCTACACGGACGTGCTCGCCAAATTCGGGGTCGGCGAGATTGCCGCGGGTCTGGGGCTGGGAGCGCTACCTGTGATCGGCATCGCGTTGGTCCAGGCGGGCAACGTCCCCGACCCGGCCTTGGCGGCCGCCGTTCCGGCCTTCTTTATGACGTTCAATCTCCTGCTCCTCAACGAGTTCCCCGACGTCGAGGCGGATCGGCAGGGCGGGCGTCGGCACTTGATCATCCTGTTCGGCCGACCGGCCGCTGCCAAGATCTACGCGATTGCCGCCATTCTGACGCCGGTGGCGATCGTCATCGCCGTGGTGATGGGCTACCTGCCACTGTTCGCGTTGGCTGCGACGCTGCCCTCACTGATTCTCTTGGTCAAGCCGCTGCAATGGGCGTTCGGCAATCCCGAGCAGCCGGTCCCGCTCCCGGCGATGGGTGCCAACGTCATCTGGAACCTCTCGACCAATACGCTGTTGGCGATTGCGCTGATCGTCGCGACGCTCTAGCGGCGCGTGCGTCCGCAGCGTGACGACGGCCCCGCGACCCACCCGAGGGATCGCGGGGCCGCTTACTGGCCCGACGGTCGGCGGAATCGACTAGCGTCGGTTCCGCGATAGCGCCTTGTAGTACTCCTCGACGAGCTTGCGGTACGCTTCGGGGACGTCGTCCGATCCGGAGAGGAACAACCGTTCCTGATCGGATCCTGCCAGGTCTCTTCGAAGCGAGAATTCGAAATCCTTGAGTCCGGCAATGATCTCCTGTTGAAGCTGCTCCAGCCCTCGGGGATCGCCGAGGGTGCCGCGGTTCTGGAGTGTGCCGAGGCCGCGGAGAATCCGATCGAGTTGGGAGACGTCGACGTCCTCCTCCACCAGGTCACGACGCAGCTCCGCCAACTCGTTGCGGCGGCGCCCGAGCTCTCCACGGAACTGCCTGACGTCGTCGGGCAAGAGCTGGCCCGTTCCCCCACCGCGCGGCATCCCCTGCGGGGATGACGGTTGCCGTCCGGGCTGCTCGCCCCCTTGTGCCTCCGCCGTTTCCTGACCCGGTTGCGGTGATGCCGGTTCCTGGCGCTCGCTCCCCTGCGGTTCGGTGGCGGCCCGGAGGCGTTCGTCGAGCGACTCGAGCGCATTCACGAGGTCGCGGGCACGGTCGAGGGATCGGCCGAGCCGCTGCTCCCGCGATTCACCCACCGCGTCGAGGGCATCTCGGATCCCCTGCTCCAAACTGTCGAGGTCGGCTCCGATTTGCTCCTCGAAGTTGCGGGCATAGTCCGTGGATCGTTCCTGCACGACGCCCCGCGAAAACAGGATCTTGTCGGCGAGCCGCTGGTCACGGGCTTCGCGCGCCGTCTCGTTGAGCCGTCGTGCCGCATCGGGCTGCTCCTCCCGCATCGCCCGAGCCAGCTCGGTGAGCTGCGCTTCGAGGTCGCGGACCTCGTCGGCCATCTCGTTCTTGCGATCCACGAGGCGCCGCACGCGTTCGTTGCGCGCGGGTTCCACGTCGTCCAATCGATCGACCTCGCGCCGGACATCCTGCTGCTGTGCGGAGAGCCGCTCCGCGCGGCGCAGTGCATCGCGGATCTCGTTCTCGCGTCCGGCCGATCGGCTCTGCTCCAAACGGCGCCGCGCGTCGCGCAACTCATCGAGGGCCGACTGTCCTCGTGCGGCCCCGTCGGCGTTCCGGGCGGCCGCGGCGCGACGCATGGCCTCCGCCGCTTCCCGTAGCCGTCGAGCAGTTTGCTCGAGATCCGGTCGCGACTGCTCCCGGGAAAGACGCTCGAGACGCCTGGCGGCCTCTTCGGTCTCCTCCGCCAGTCGCCGCTGCGCCGCCGATCCGCCACTGCCACCCTGATTCTGCATCTGCGCCCGCATGCGCTCGTTTTCCTGCTGCTGGCGCCGGGCCAGCTCGCGCAGCTTCTCGAGGATCTCGTCGACCTGCTGGCTCGTCTCGCGCCGCTCGCCGCGATCCACCTGCTCGTACTGGTTGCGCAACTTGTCCATTTCGAGGTCGAACAGATCGGCAAGATCTTCGGCACTGGCCGACTGCCCGCCACCGCCACCCTGCTGGCCTCCGCCGCGCGAGATTTCCCGTTCGCGGAATGCCGCCTCTGCACGCTGGAGGTACTGGAGCGCACGCTGCTCCGGTGAGAGCGCGTCCTGCGCGCGTCGCTGCCCCAGCTGCTCCTCGGCTTCCTGCATGGCGACGACGGCGTGTGGTAACGCCTCGGCCACGGCGCGGAATGTGGAATCGAGTTGCACCACGCGCCGGCTCTCCATTCGGTCCACCAGGGTCTGGACCTCTTCCCGGAGGCGGCCCTGCGCGAGCGCCAGGGTCGCGAGATTCTCGCGGACCTCGTCGGGGGAGAGCTCGGTGGAGTCCCGCACAATCTTGAACGTCGCCGCCACGATCTGGCGCTGACGGGATGACAACTCGCCCACGTCGCCGCCGCCACCACCCCCACCCTCGCCTCCCTGCGCCTCCGCCTGACGGTAGCGACGGTCGAACAGGCGGATCTCCACGAAGTAGATATCGGTGGTGGCGGTCTGCGCACCACCGACCCGGTTGGCATCGGTCGCACGCGCGTAGTAGGAGAGGAAGTCCCCAGGCTCGAGATCGATCTCCTCGAGGTAGAACGTGTGCCCGGCGGTGAGTCTCGGCGGCGTGCGTGTCCCGCGATACAATGTGACCGCCTGCTCCTGCCCGCCGTTCACCGAGTACTGCAGCTCGATCCGTCCGACACCATAGTCGTCCTCGGCCGTCACTTCGACGAACACCTCGTCGATGCTCGTGACGGAGATGTCCCGGCCGGGGGCCGTGAACCGCAGTGTCGGTGGCTGATCGACGAGGACGTCGATGTAGTAGTCCGGCGAGCCGACGACCAGCGCGCCGTGCTCGCTCTGGAGCAGCACGCGATAGCTGCCAGCACGCTCGACAGTCAATGTGCCGGCGAGAACGTTCGTGTCCGGGGCAAGCGCGATCGTATCACGTTCGTCGATCACCAGCGCGCCCCCGGCAACGAGCATCGTCGGGATCACCGTGAGCGTCACCTCCGTTCCCGCGACGGCGGCGATGTCACCACCGTCTTCTTCGGTCCGCGGACTCAATCCCGTATAGCTCGGGAAGTGGTATTCGAGATCGATACGATCGACATATGGGAGATCGACCACCTCGATCCGATGGATGGCCGAGCGGACACCTCCGGCCTCGACGAGATACTCGGTGACCGAATCGATGTTGAACGCGAGGAAATCGAAGCTTCCCCCCTCATCCTCCTCCGTCATGGGCCAACGTTCCCAATCGGTGGAGCTGCCCCGCCGCATCGCGATCTCCACACGCTCGGCGGTGAAGTTCCGCAACTCGGCCGTGATCTCGAGGTCGGCGCCGCGGGCGAGCACCGTGTCGCCGGGATGCACCGCAATGGCGTACGGGCTATCCCCTCCGCCGGCCGACCAGGGTGTCAGGAGGAACGGCGCACTGTGGGCGACGAAGCCTGGCTGCAGCAGGAACAGCGCCGCGCTCAGGACCGTGACGCCCGTGAGCGCGCCGGAGAGACGTTTCAAGCGTGGCCGTTCGACACGCGTTCCGTAATCGATCCTGGCGCATTCCTCGACTGCGCGCTCGACGAGGCGCTCCACCAGCTGTCGGGAGACCGCCGGCCGATCGGTCGGTGGGGCATCTCCCCCGAACTCGACGGCGCCCAGCACCACTCCCCGTAGCGAGGGCTCGTGTTCCTCCAGGTAGAGGGCCACCTGCTCGTCGGATACGCGTCGCGAAAGTGGCACGATGAGGAACCGGATGGCGAGCGCCGCGATCGATCCGTACGCGATCACGCGGAACACAGCGATGGCCGTGCCACTGAAGCGGAAGGCGTCGAGGCCGTACGCACTGAAGAGGAATACCGCGAGCCCGGCGCCCGCCGTGATGGCGAGCCCGTGCAGGGCGACCCGCAGCCGCCAGCGCACGCGTACAGACCGGACGACGTCCGACAGCGTGCGCGGCGCATGCGTGCTCGATGGTGACGAGTGGAACAGTGAGAGCATCGTCATACCTCTTCAGCTCGCGAGACGGGAGAGACGGCTCGCCACACCGGCCTCCGCCAGGAGAAGGAGCAGGGCCGCTCCTAGAAAGTACCACCAGAGGCCCTGCCGACGTTCCCGTTCGTCGGGGGTCAGGGTGGCGGCGAGGCTCGCGGCGCGGTCATCGGCCCCGCCGCGCGGGGCGATGGCCCCGAGCAGCTGCTCCGGATCGAGCCGCTCGAGATCGGCTTCCGTCACGTCCGGGTTGACGGCCAGGACCGTGGTCTCGCCGTCCCCCCCACCCTCCAGCGGCCGCACGACGTAGAATCCGCTCTCGGTGAGTGGCACGGGTCGCTCGACCTCGGACGGTCGAATCACGGTGCGCTCGCCCGACGGGCTCTCCATCACGAGATCGGCATCACCGAGTGAACGCTGCGGTCCCCACGAACGATCGGAGAGCTGCGCTCCGAGGTCGACCACCTGACTCGCCACCAGCGACGCTGGGCGCGGGCGATACCGGGCCAGATGCCGGACGGCCTGATGGACAAACGGGAGGAAGACTGGTTGGAGCGGCAGATCGTTCCATCGGTTCGCGACATCGGATGTCCACACCATGACACGACCGTCCCCCAGCGGAAACTCGACCAGGGCCGGCGCACCGTCATCGAAGCGCGCGAGGACCGTCGCGTCCGACGGGGCATCGTACGATCGGTACCGAAAGAACCGTGCGGTCGAGAAATCACCGCTCCGAGGCGCGCCAAACGGCTCGAACACCGGGTGGGTGTAGTCCAGCACACTCACCGTTGCGCCGCGGCCGGTCAGCCGATCGACGACCCTCCCCGAAACGCTGCCGAGTGACTGCGCGGCCTCGGCGGTCCAGATCCCGTCGCCGCTCCGCGGCCCGAGGATCACGAAGAACCCGCCGCCGTCCAGGATGAAGGCGTCGAGCGCACGGCCAACGGCGCCTCGTGGATAGGGCGCATCGAGCAGGACCACCATCCCGATCCCGTCGAGATCGTCGGCAGTGAGCTGGGTGGCCGATCGCTCGCGAATCTCGAATGCCGGTTCGGTGCCGAGGGCGAGCGCCTGCCGCAGGTAGAGAAGATCCGCGGTCGCGGCCGACGGATGGCGCACGACCACCACCGGCACCGCTCGGGGAGGTGAGACGGTGAACCGGAACACGTCGTCTTCGGGAAGGGCATCGGGCTCCAGGCGGACCGTCCCCCGGGTGGGCCGGTCCGGAATCGGTGCCGGATCGAACCGCACGGTTTCGGCGCTCCCGGCTGGGAGATCCACGGACCGCTGCTGCACTGCCTGACCCTCGATCTCCAGGCGTATGATCCGGCCGTTCGACGCCACCGGTCCGGGGTTCACGAGCCTGGCGGACACGGTGAGGCGGGGGCGGGCGGCCACCCGCGACTGATCCAGGAGGACACCCGCCACGGCGGCGTTCACCGCCGTGGGTGCCCCGACGTCGATCGGGGTGATCGCGGTCCCGTCCGGCAGACGCACACTCACCTGACCGTCCCAGCCGTGCCGTTGAAAGTCGGTGATCAACACGACCTCTCGGCGCGGCAACTCCGATCCGTCGAGAATGTCCCGGGCCAGCTCGAGCGCCGGGCCGAAGCGGGTGCCGGATGACGATGGTCGGGTGCGATCGACGATTGCGCGCAAAGCCACAGGATCGGCGGTCGCGAGGTTCGCCGCCTCGGCCCGGTCGGTGAACAGGACCAGGGTTGCCCGATCCTCCGGGGTGAGCGCGTCGATCGTCCGCCGGGCGGCCGCGGTGGCCGCGTCCCACCGATCCCCATACCCCATGCTGTAGGAGCGGTCCAGCAGCACGACCACCTCGCGAGCGCTCCCCAACGCCTCGAGCCCAATGGTCCCTTGGTTCCACAGGGGCCGGGCAAACGCCGCCACCACCAGTGCGATGGCCGCCACGCGCAGCAGCAACAGCGGCCAGTGACGAATGCGCTGGCGACGGACGGTTCGGAACGGCACCCGCCTGAGAAACATCAGAGAGGGGAATCGCACCGTCTCGCGGCGCTCCCGGTGCGTGAGGTGCACGAGAACCGGGATCGCGATGGCCAGGGTGCCCGCGAGAAAGAGCGGAGCGAGGAACGTCAGACTCATCAGCGCACCCGCCGGAGACGCTCGCGTCGCGACAGATAGTCGAACAGGACGTGGTCGAGTGGTTTCGCGATGTCCACCTGACAGTAGTCGATCTGACTCCGATTCATCCGTTCGGAGAGCGCGCCGAGATGCTCGCGCATGAGCGTGCGGTACTCGTCACGGAGCGTTTCGGGAACCACTGGGATGCGCTCCGCGGTCTCGAGATCCTCGAATGGAGCCGCCGTGTCGAACGGAAACTCGAGCTCCGCCGGGTCCAAGAGATGGAACACAATGACGTCGTTACCCTTGTGCCGCAGCCGGTCGAGCGCCCGCATGATCGTGTCCGGCTCCTCGTACAGGTCGGAGATGAGTACGAGCAGGCTGCGGCGACGCACGCTCTCCGCGACCTTGAGCAGCGGTCCTTCCAGACTACCGGGACCGCGCGCCTCGATGCGGTCGATGGTGTGCAGCACGATTTCGAGGTGTTTGGCGGAACTGGGGACGTACTCCTCGATGGTTTCGGCGAACGTGATGATGCCGACGCGGTCGCGCTGCCGCCGGGAGAAGTAGCTGAGGCACGCCGCCAGGTAGCGACCGTAGTCCAACTTGGTGATGGCCCCGCTGCCGTAGGACATGGAGCTCGATACGTCGAACAAGACGAGGAAGTTGGCGTTGGTATCCGCCTCGAACTCCTTCACGTAGAACCGGTCGGTGCGGCCGAACACGCGCCAATCCACCCGCCGGATGTCGTCGCCGGGCATGTACGGTCGATGTTCGGCGAAATCCACCGACAGCCCGAAATACGGCGAGTGGTGCAGGCCGTTGATGAAGCCGTCCACCACGGTGCGGGCCAAGAGCTCCAGGCTGGAGATCCGTCCCAGGACGTGCGGGTCGAGGAACCGGGTGGTCACATTCCCGACTTCGGTTCGGGCACGGCGTCCAGCAACCGATCGATCAGGTGATCCGTGGAAATGCGCTCCGATTCCGCATGGAAGTTCTTGAGGATACGATGGCGCAGCACGGGGTGCGCCAGTGCCCGAATGTCGTCGAACGTGACGTGCACGCGACCATCCATCAGGGCGCGAGCCTTGGCGCCGAGCACCAGGTACTGTGCTGCCCGCACGCTGGCCCCGTAGGAGACCCACTTCTCGATGAAGTCCGGCGTCCCGTTGGCATTGGGCCGGGTGGTGCGAACCAGGGTAACCGTGTATCGGAGCACCGCGTCGGGCACCGGGACGCGCCGTACCAGGTTCTGGAACGCCACGATATCGCGACCCGTGATGGCGTGCTCGAACTGATGATCCTGCACCCCCGTGGTGCTGCGCACGACCTCCAGTTCCTCGTCCTCGGGGGAGTAGTCGATGACGATGTTGAACATGAACCGGTCGAGCTGGGCCTCGGGGAGCGGATAGGAGCCTTCCAACTCGATCGGGTTCTGGGTCGCGAAGACGAAGAACGGCTCGTCCAGGTCGTACGTCCGTCCTTGCACGGTGACCCGATGCTCCTGCATCGCTTCCAGTAGCGCGGCCTGCGTCTTCGGCGGTGTGCGATTGATCTCGTCGGCGAGCACGATGTTCGCGAAGATCGGTCCCGGCATGAACACCATCCGGCGCTGCCCCGTCTCGGGATCCTCCTGGACCAGGTCGGTGCCGGTGATGTCCGACGGCATCAGGTCCGGCGTGAACTGGATGCGCGAGAACTCGAGATCCAGCACCTCGGCGAAGGTGCGAATGAGAAGCGTCTTCGCGAGTCCGGGGACGCCGATGATGAGGCTGTTCCCACCGACGAACAGCGACAGCAGGACTTGCTCAACGACCTCATCCTGGCCGACGATGAGTTTCTTGAGCTCGCTCACCACGCGGTCGCGTCCGGCGCGGAGGCGGTCGGCGAGGGCGAGGTCGTCGGCGGACTCGAGGGCTATGGGTTGGGTGGTCATGACGCTCCAGTCAGTGGGTCATCGCGTAAACGATGTAGTTGATGCCGAGCTTGTAGGCTTCGTTGGTGATGTCGATGGGAATGAACCCGGTATCGGAGAATTCCCACGCGTCGCCGATGTCGTTGTCGTAGTTCGCGATCAGCATGAGCCGCTTGCTGGGGTCATTGTCCTCGAACACCCCGTAGAAACTCGACGGGATGAACCGCAGCGGATGCACGAACGCGTCCAGCGACTCGATCTCGTAGAAGGCGTGGAAGATCGGATGCGATGCGTCGAGGCGGACCAGCCGGTGCTCCGGCAACACCCGCCGAAGCTGCTCCTCGAAATTGAACCAGTGTGGTCCGTCAAAGTCGTCGAAGATGACGAACCCCCCCTTGAGCAGGTAGGCCCGAAGCGCCGCGGCCTCCTCGTCGGTCTGGGTCCAATGCCCCGGTTCCGACATGTACGCGACCGGATACTTGAGCAGCTCGGGATCGTCCACCGCAAGGATGTTGCTCGCGTCGAGCGTCACCGAAATCGCTGTGAGTTCCGTCAGGATCTTGGTGAAGTGCCGCTCGGCTCGCGGGTAGTCGTGGTCCCATTGGTAGTTGATGCCGCCGAAAAACCCACCGCCACCGCCCCACCCAGCAACGACCACGGGATGGTCGGTCGTGCGACACGATC